>JAYTKJ010000332.1:0-25518 GCA_043730365.1 Acidobacteriota bacterium
AGGGTTGGGCAAATGGTTCGTCACCATCATCGCCACTGCACCTCTCAGCTCTTTTTCGGCATCGTCATGATTGGAGATTTATTATTGTCCGACTCCCTAATGGTCAGGTTGGGCCGCGCCTTCCAGGTGTCGTCGACGTAGTAGTACTGCGCGGTGCTGCGGAACTTAGCGTAGGTCTGCGCGACGCCGGCGCGGCACAGGCGGCAATAGCCCAGCATGTAGTCGGCAAACGGAAAGCCGGTGTTCGAGCGGCTGGCTGGGTTCTGTGTGGCGACGCCTTCGAACACGAACTCCCCGCGCGGGAACGTGTAGCCCCCTGCATTCCACCGGTCGCGGCGCACTTCGGCTCCGAAGCGCAGCGAATGGGTCCCCTTGACTACGGAAAAGTTGTCGATCCATTGGAAGGTGAGAGCGCGCGTGGTCCAGCCATCCACCGGAGTGCCGAAGCTGGTCATGCCGGCCAGCGTAATAGCCGGAATTCCCCACGCATCCGGTGCTTGCGGCAGCAGGCCGGGGATCTTCAACTCGCTCACGACGTCACGCACGAAAGCGAGCTGATTGCCAAAATCGTTGGTGAACCGGCTGGCGCCGAAACGGAACTCATTCACCATCGTGGGCGAGATCACCCGGGTGTTGGAGATCATCGCCTGCCACGGTCCGTTCAATATCTGCTGTCCGTTCAGCTTGAGGCCGGGCAGAACCTGGCGTTCATCTCCCCGGCTATAGCGGCCGAACCAACTGGAATTCGAACTCTCGGCATAGTCGATCCGCTGGTTGAACTGATCCCGGTCTATGACGCGGTTCAACCCCGCCTGATAGTTGGACACACGCCCCGGCCCGTTCGCTTCCGGGTAGAACTCCAGCAACTGTTGCGAGACGGGATGCACGCGGTTGCGGGGAATGGCGTTGCCGGCAAACGGGAGCGCGGTAACCGAACCGGGCCTGCCGGTGTGCGTCAACGGATCGAACAGCGGGGTCGAGTTCACTTCGGAGAAGTCGCCCTGCCGCATCTGCGCAGTGGCCACGTTGAAAATGCTGCGAAGCTGCTTCCGGTCGCGGAAGCCTTCGAAATTCGAACTGAAAAAGAGCCGGTTGCGCCCGTCAAAGAGTTTGGGAATCCGCACCGGGCCGCCCAGGAAAAACCCATACTGGTTCCATCGGAACGGATCACGCCGCGGCCGCGCCGCGGTGAAGGCATACTGGGTCGCGTCAAACTTGTCATTGCGCAGGAACTCAAACAGCGTGCCGTGGTAACCGTTGGTTCCGCTCTTGGTCGACACGTTGATCTGGCTGGTCGCCCGGCCGAACTCGGCGGGGTAAACGCCAGTCTGAACTTTGAACTCCTGCAGCGCGTCGATCGAGGGCAGGAACGTGAACGTGTTGGCCTCGACGTTCGTATTCTCCAAGCCGTCCAGCGTGTAGTGATTGAACATCGCCCGCTGACCGGCGATCGAAATGCTGGTGCTGGCGCGCGCGCCGCCTTGCCGTGCGGCCGCACCATTGGATCCGAACCCGAAGCTGACGTTGGGGCTCAGCGCCACCAGTTGGAGGAAATTCCGGCCGTTGAGCGGCAGGTCGACGATTCTGCGGTTCTCAATCACGGTGCCGACTGTGGCGTTCTCGGTCGTGAGTAACGCCGCACCGCCGGATACTTCCACCACTTCGGTCACCTCGCCCAATTGCAGATTAAAGTCGATGCGGGCTGTCTGCTGTACTTGTAGTTCAATGCCGTTACGGAGGGCAGTCCGGAAGCCACGCATCTCCACCTTCACATCCCAACGGCCCGGCTGGAGAGCCGGGAAAGCATATACACCAGATTCGTTCGCCGACGCCGTCCGGGATGCGCCAGTGGCTGTATTGCTGGCGCTTACGGTGGCGCCGGCCACCACGGCTCCTGAACTATCGCGGATTTCACCGGTGATCTCGCCTAAGGTCTGGGCCGCGGCGGGAGCGAGTGCGAGAACGATCAATGCCAGTAGGCGGAACATACGGTCTCCTGGTTCTTGAGGTATGCGGGCTCGCCGGTTGCCCGGCACCTGCATACTATATCAATACGTAAACGCAGAATACAGGTGAGGTGGCTAATAGCTTACGGATGATGTATACTCCCCTGGTCCTCACTCGGCCCGGTTCATTGTGGGGATCGGAGGTTTTGTTGCCATGTCCATTCGCACCCATGCCTTGTTGCTTTTGACGGGCTTCTCGCTGGGGATTCCAGTGCTGGCGCAAACACAGCGCGGCACCATTGTTGGCACAATCACGGACGCCAGCGGAGCCGTCGTGCCGGATGCCAAGGTAGAGGTTATCAGCGCCGAGACCAACGTCAAGTTCGAGGCCACCAGCAACCAGACCGGCTACTACAGCGTTCTTTACCTGCCCTACGGTCAGTACACGCTAAAGGTGAACGCAGCCGGTTTCCGGACCTACTCGGTCACCGGAGTCGGCGTAGCCACCGCCACCACGTCGACCGTGAACGTCTCGCTGAGCGTGGAATCGCAGACTCAGGAAGTGCAGGTCCAGGCGAATGCCGTCATCCTGGAGGCAACCACTTCGTCGATCGGAACCAACGTCGAACAAAAGCTGAAGGACGATCTGCCGGTTGGCAATCGCCGAAACCCCCTCTCGTATCTCCAAACCGTGCCTGGCTATCAGCCCTCCAATCAAACCACTTTGGCCGGCGGCCGCTACGGCTCCAACAATATCCTGCTCGATGGCCAGTCACCGGACGTCGCCATCACCTCGCAAGGCGATTTCGGCAACCCCGCGCTGCCTTCCGTGGAGATGATCGGCGAGTTTAAAGCGATGCTGAACTCCGTGCCCGCCGAGTACGGACGAACAGGCGGCCCGACCATCTCGTTTGCCACGCGTTCCGGCACCAACGATTTCCATGGCGCGGGCTACGAATACTACGACAACCAGACGTACAACGCCCGGCCCTGGCAGGCGGCGCGGCGTCCCACCGGGTCCGGGCATTACTATGGGTTCGCCGGCGGCGGCCCCGTCCGGATTCCCAAAATCTACGATGGCCGCAATCGGACGTTCTTCTTTGCGGACTATTCCGACATTCGTACGGCTTCCTCCGGCGGCGCCACCGGCATCACTACCGTGGCCACCGAAGCGATGCGCCGGGGAGACTTCTCGGCTTCCGACGTGCTCCCCATTTACGACGTGCTGAACCAGACCCGTGATGCGGCAGGTAACGTTCGATCCGTGCAGTTTCCCGGAAATCAGATTCCGCAGGCTCGCTTCAGCAAAGTCTCCAAGTTCTTTCTCGATCGCATTCCCGCGGCCACCCGCACTGGTTCCATCAACAACTTCGTCGGCTCGCTTCCTCCTCAGTCCAGCACCCAATGGTTGCTGGCGGTCAAGGGCGATCAATACATCAGCGCCAAGGACAGGATCAGCGGTTACTACCAGGCCAGCCGCCCGAAAAGCCTCACCTCCGATGTTCTCGGCGAGTCCTTCGGCAACGCCAATACGCAGAGTTTCAATCGCTACCGGCTCGACTGGAGCAGGAACTTCAGCGCCGCACTCTCCCATCAGTTATTAGTTGGTGTGACGCGGTCCGTGGCTACCATTCAAGCACGTAACTACGGCCAGAACCTGGGCGCCGCCGCCGGGCTATCGGGTTTGTTCGACGGCAATTGCCCCCGCATTGAGATCAACCGTGCCCAGGAAGGCGGCTTCAATCTGTGCTTCAACCTGGCAGATGTCACGGCTACAACCAACACCAGTATCAATTACTCGATGGTCTTCGCGCGCGGATCCCACAGCTTCAAGTGGGGCGTGGAGTATTTGAGGTTTAACGTCAACAACAACAGCCGGTCCGGCACGGTGACCAACGCCGCGGGAGCCTTCAATTTCGGCGGCCTAAATCCCCGCCCGTCGGTGTCGCCGGTAGGCCAGAACGCCACTTCGCAGACTGACAATACTGGCGGGAACTCCTGGGCCGATTTCTATCTTGGCCTTCCAAAGGTGGCCCATGCCGCTTCCCCCGTCATTCTCGGCTTGCGGCAAGGATACTTTGCCGGATTCCTCCAAGACGACTGGCGCATCAGTCGCCGCCTGACCTTGAACGTGGGCTTACGCTGGGACGTGAACATGCCCTATTCGGAAGTGAACGGCCAGTTCTCGCGGTTTGACATCAATACACCCAATCCGGAAGCAGGCAGGCGACCGGGCGCCATCCTTTATCACGGCATTGGGCCGGGCCGCACCGGTTCCAACTCCGCCGGCCGTACTCACTACAAAAACCTGGGCCCTCGTTTCGGATTCGCTTATCAGGCGCAGCCCAAGACCGTAGTACGAGGATTCTTCGGGATTCTCTATCACGGCATCCAGAACACCAATGTCAACTTTGCCGAGCGCACCGGTTTCCAGGCTTCCGGCGAACCCCTGATTCCACAGAATCGCTTCGGGGTCTACTATAACTGGGATCAGCCGTTCCCGCAGAATGTGCTCGGAAAAGTCCCCAACACCGATCCAAGTTTTCGTAACGGACAACTCATGCAGGCGCAGGATCCCAACGGCGTTTCTCGGGCGCCATCTTCGTATATGTGGAGCCTGAGCATTCAACGTGAGTTGCCGCGGGGTCTGCTGATGGATGTTTCCTACGTTGCCAATAACATGAAGAACGGCACAGACCGGCTGGAACTGAATGCCCTGCCGGAACAGTATTGGAAGCTCGGCCCGCTGCTCGATTTGCCCTTTAACGACCCGCGGGTTCAATCGCAAGGGTTCGGGCTACCGTATCCGAGCTTCAGTCCGACCCAGCCTCTTTATCAGGCACTGCGGTCGTTCCCGCAGTATCAGAGCGTGGCAGAGAATGCCACCAACGGTACGTCAAGCACCTATCATGCGGTGATGATCAAGGCCCAAAAGCGCTTTGCTGGCGGCCTGTCGTTCCTGGCCAACTATACGGCTTCCAAGTTCATTACCGACAGCCAATGGGCGCCCGGGGCGTTTGGCGCATTCCCGACGATTCCGAATAACCGGAAGCTGGACAAAGGCCTTTATCGCTTCGATATCCCGCAGCGGCTGGTGCTGAGTTACTCGTATGACCTGCCGTTCGGCAAAGGCAAGAAGTTCCTCAACAAAGGGCGAGCGGCGGATCTGGCGGTGGGCGGTTGGAACATCACGGGTATCCAACAATATCAATCCGGGTGGCCGGCTGCGTTTGCAGGCTCGTTCAATACGGGCATCCCCACCATCGCCTCGCGCGCCAACCGCGCGGCCGGCGTGCCCACGCGCAGCAACATCGCTTGCCGAGATATCGAGTTCGGTAATCCCGCGAGGAACTACATCTACAACGCTGGTAACGCCGCCCAAGCGACTCGCACCGGCCGGCCCTTGGCGTTCATTCCCTCGGGGGATTATGCGATCGGCACCACGCCGCGCATTGACCCACAGGCCCGGCAATGCGGTCGAATGGATGAGACGCTGACGATCTTCAAATCATTTACCATCCGCGAATCGGTCCGGTTCCGTATCGGGGCCGAGGCATTCAACCTCTTCAATCGCCATACGTGGGAAAGTAACGGAAACGGTCAGCCCGTCACTGCGCCAAATTTCGGGGAGATCATTCCCACTCAACCGTTCGGGCCGCGAACCGTGCGGTTGAAATTCCGAATGGAGTGGTGACGTAGCTGCCTTGGCATCGGGCGCGGCCCGACGGACGTAGAATGAATGCACGATGAGCAATCGTCGATGCGCCATCGCGTGTGGTTTGGCAGCCCTTTTTCTATTGGTGCTGCGCGGAGAATCGCTGCCGTACTTCGAGGACATCGCGGCCAAGGTAGGTCTAACGGACACCTTCTACTGCGGCAGCGACACCGCCAAGAAGTACATAATCGAGAGCATCGGCAACGGCGTCGCGCTCATCGATTATGACAATGACGGCCTCCTGGACGCTTTCTTTGTGACCGCCAGCCGCCTGGAGGGATTCCCGAAGGACCAGGAGACGCCGACCCACCAGCTTTATCGCAACCGCGGCGACGGCACGTTCAAGAAGGTGACGCGGGAAGCGGGACTCGATGCCTCGGGTTGGGGCCAAGGCGTCTGCGCGGGAGACTACGATAATGATGGATTCGTCGATCTGTTCGTCACTTACTACGGTCAGAACCGCCTCTACCGCAATTCTCAAGGCGGCCGTTTCCAGAATGTCGCCGTTCAGGCGGGGCTTCCGCAGTCCACGCGTTGGTCTACCGGCTGCGCGTTCCTTGACTATGATCGCGACGGCCGGCTGGATCTTTTCGTCGCCAACTATGTGATTTTCGACAAGGACAAGATTCCTTTGCCCGGCGCGTCCCCCAACTGCCGCTGGAAGGGTGTAGATGTGTTGTGCGGTCCCATGGGTCTGCCTGGCGAAACGAACCAGCTCTTTCATAACGAAGGGAACGGCCGGTTTCGTGACGTCTCCGAATCGTCCCGCGTGGCCAAGGATACCGGCCGTTACTCGTTGTCGGTGACTCCGCTCGATTTCGATCATGACGGCTGGACCGACATCTACGTGGCCGTGGACTCAAAAGCCAGCATTCTTTATAGGAACAACCGCGATGGTACGTTCACCGACGTAGCCGTGGAGGCGGGCGTGGCGTATCGCGAAGATGGCCGCGAGCAAGCCGGCATGGGTTCGGCGGCGGGCGACCTGGACGGCGATGGCCACCTCGATCTGATCAAAACCAACTTCATTGACGACACGCCCAATGTCTACCGGAATCAGGGCGACGGTGCCTTTGAAGATCACGTCCACGCAGCGGGCGCCGGACGTAACATGAAGCTGATGGGCTGGGGCATCGCTTTTCTCGATTTCGACAACGATACCCGCCCCGACCTGTTCATAGTGAACGGGCATGTCTATCCGGAACTCGAAGCGAAGCTGCCTGACCAGCAGTATAGGCAGCGCTCCATCCTATACCGCAACATCTACGGCAAGCGCCTTCAGGATATTAGCGAGCAAGCCGGTCCAGCGGTGATGGCGCGGCACGCCGGGCGCGGTCTAGCGGTGGGCGACTATGATAAGGATGGCAACGTCGACCTGTTCATCAACAACATGAATGAGCCGCCCAGTCTCTTGCGCAATCGGGGCAGCGGGCTCAGCTTTCTGTCTCTCCGGCTGGTCGGGGTCAAATCGAATCGAAGCGCTATAGGAGCGCGCGTCACCGTGACCGTGGCGGGACGCCGGCAAGTGCAGGAGGTGCGCTCCGGATCCACGTTCCTCTCGCAAAGCGACTTGCGGCTACATTTCGGTTTGGGCAGCGCCATCATGGTGGACCGGATCGAGATCGAGTGGCCGTATTCCGGTTCGAAGGAAGTGTTAGCCAACGTCAAGGCTGGGCAATTCCTGACGATCGTCGAAGGCAAGGGAGCCGGGGCACCGTGAAGATCCTGGTGGCGCTCCCGATGGCCGCAGCCGCTGTGCTTGGCCAGCAGCCCGGCTGGACACCTGAACAGCCGTGGTCACAGAAGTCAGCCTGGGCGGGCTCGCGCGTATGTGCGGGGTGCCACGCGGACTTGTACCGCCGTCAGGAAGCCAGCAACCACGCCCAATCCCTGCGGCCCCCGGCGGAAATCAAGGAGCTCAATCAAGGCTTGCCCTACTCGCGTGAAGATCGTGCTTCCGGCGCTCGGCTCACCGTGCTGCCAGGACCGATGCTGGTGGCAGCGAAGGATTCCGGCCGTCAGGAACTCACTCTCGCCTGGGCCTTCGGCAGCGGCAAGAAAGGGATCACACCGCTGGGCCGGCGCGAAGATGGAACGTTTGTCGAAAGCCGGCTTAGTTGGTACTCGAATGGCGGCTTCGGCATCACGACGGGAGCCGGGCAGCGAGAGCCGCAGTCATTCGCCGAGAGCCTCGGCCGCGCCCTTTCCGAGCGCGAAACGCAGGAGTGCTTCGGGTGCCACACCACTGCCTATCGTCCGGGCCTGCAGGTGCCAGCCCGTCACGAAATGGGCATCCGCTGCGAGCGCTGCCACGGGCCTGGTGCGGAACATGCTCGCGTGATGGCGGCGAATGCGCGGGATACCGTACGGCAGATTCTTCATCCGGGGAAACTCGATGCGCCTTCCCAAGTGCAGATGTGCGGAGTATGTCACGGACGGCCCCCTGCCGATAGCGATGTCGCCGCTCTGCGCCGCATCGAGCAGTCTCCCAACACGGTTCGCTTCCCTTCCCAAAGACTGGTCCTGAGCCGGTGCTACAACGAGTCCCCCGACGGCCTTGCTTGCAGCCGGTGCCATGACCCGCACTCCAACGTCTCTTCGCGCGCTGCCGATCATGATCGCGCCTGCGTCGCCTGCCACTCCAAGCCCCGCCGCGTCTGCCCGAAAGCAACCGCTGACTGCGCGAGTTGCCATATGCCAAAGCAACAAGTGATGTTACATTCTCTGTTCACCGATCACTTCATCCGTACTCCCGAACGGGGCCAGGAGAAAAAGTGAACCGCCTCGCGATTCCCATCATCTCGGCAGTGCTCGGCGCGGGGACACTCGTTGCGCAGCTAGCTCCGGCTGACGAAGAGTTCATCACGGCCCGGTTTCAAGCGGCCAAACAAGCGGAGGCGCTTCGCAATTTTGCATCGGCGATCGAGAACTACCAGGCCATTCTCAAGAAGTACCCGCGAGCCGTTCCGGAGGTTTATCAAAACCTGGGCTTGGTGGAGTATCTGGACAAGCGGTACCCGGAGGCGATCAAAACGTTCGAGCAAGGCCTCAAGCTCAAGCCCGGCATGGTGGGATCTCGTTTGTTTCTGGGTGCTTCCTACGTCTTGTCTGAGCAGCCCGAGCGCGCCGTTCCGCACTTGCAGTTTGCTCATAAAGCCGGCCCGACGCAGGAAACCGCGATGTACCTGGGGCTGGCTTTGCACGCGCTACGCCGGTATGAGGAGGCGAACCCTTACTTCCGTTTTGCACTGCCCCTTTCCACCAATCGCGACTACTTCCTTCACCTATTAGGCATCAGCTACCTGAAGCAGTCCGAGCAACTCGGTAATGCGTTGTCCTTGCGCTTCCCGGAATCTAAGCACGAGCACATCATGCTCGCCAAGATCGTCGACGCGCAGCAGTTCTTTCAAGTCGCGGCCAAAGAATACCTGGAGGCCGCCAAGCTGGACCCGATGAACGCCTCGCTGCTTCTTCCGTTGGCGCGTTGGCTGGCGGTCCTTGGTCTCGATCCGGCTGCCGAACTCGCTTTTGACCGCTACCGTCAATTGCTGCCGCCCGAGAAGAATGCCCGGTTTGACCGCACCGATCTGCCCCGGCGGGAACTTGCCGATGTCGGCATCAAGGTTGACTACCTGGCGGAGTTGCAGGCGCTGCCTCCAGTTGTATCGCTTCCTCCGGCGCCGCAATTCACGGCGGAGATCAATGCGGAGTTGCGCAAGCGGCTAGCCGTGGACCCTGGCGGGAAGTGGAAGCAGGCAGCCGCACTCATCGCGGCAGCGCAATGGCCCGAAGCGATTCTGGCGCTAAACGCGATACGTCCCGCGCCGGCTGACTGGCTGCGCGACTATCTCCTGGCCGCGGTCTGGCTGGTCAGTGACGATGCGGGAAAAGCGGAGGCGATCGCCGCCAGACTGAAGCCGCCAGCGGACTCGGCAGCGGCAGCCGCGGTGTTCCTCTTGCGTTGGGAAATCAGCCGCCAGCTGTCTTTTCAATACTTCCAGCGTCTAACCGAAGAGTATCCCGCCTCAGCCTGGACGCACTTTGCCAAGGCACGCAATCTCGACGCGCAGGGCAAGCGGGAAGCTCTCGACGAATACAAGGCCGCGCTGGAGGCTGATCCTGGGTTGCCTGAGATTCGCATTGCGCTGGCCGACTTTCACGCTTCGAACTCCAACCTAAAGGAGGCCCTCGCGCTGTGTGAAAAGGAACTGGAGTTGAACCCGCTGTCGACAGCGGCGAAGCTACGGATTGGCCGGATCCATATCGGCCTGCGCCAAGCGGAGAAAGGCATTCCGTATATCGAAGAAGCCCTGAAAAACGACCCCAGCGATCCCGACGTGCATGCGGATCTGGCGCGCGGGCTCGAGCTACTCGACGACACGCCCCGTGCGATCGCCGAGTACTCTCGCGCTCTGCAATTGGACCCGTCGCTCAATCGCCTCCACTATGTGCTGGCGCGCCTTTATCGGAAGATCGGAAAACCGGAGTTGGCTCAGCGCGAGTACGAGGTGTTTCAAAAGAACGAAGCGGGCGCACGGCAATTGCTGCTGGAACGGACGCGCAAACTTCGTGAAAGCGCGGCGGTGCCGCCACCCCCACAGCCATGATGCGGCGACGCGAGTTTCTGGCATCGCTGGCCGCCTCGGGTTACGCGGCTGGCTCCGGCGCTTACCCGGTGCGCTTCACGGACATCGCAAAACAGGCAGGCCTGCGCGACACGATCTACTATGGCGGCGTCGAGCGGGTGAAGTACATCGTAGAAGCGAACGGCTGCGGCGTCGCTTTCTTTGACTATGATCACGACGGCTGGCTCGATATTCTTGTTTTGAACGGGTCTCGCCTGGAAGGTTTCCCCAAGGGGCAGGAACCCACTAATCACCTATACAAGAACAACCGCGATGGCACGTTCACCGATGTCACCCGCCAAGCCGGGCTCATCCGATCCGGCTGGGCGCAGGCGGTCTGCATCGGCGATTTCGACAACGATGGCTTCGACGATCTGTTCATCACTTACAGGGGCAGTAACGTCCTTTACCACAACAATGGCGATGGCACCTTCACCGACGTCACTGCGCGCGCGGGAGTCGGGGGCAACCCGAAGGCATGGCATTCCGGCTGCACCTTTGTCGACTATGACCGGGACGGCCGGCTCGACCTGTTTGTCGCCACCTATCTGGACATCAATCTCGCCGAACTGCCGCTGCCCGGGCAAGGCGTTCACTGCACCTGGAAGGGCGTACCGGTTTTCTGCGGCCCGCGCGGGCTGAAGGGCGCGAGTAACATCCTCTATCACAACAATGGCGATGGGACCTTCACCGAAGTCAGCCGCCAGTCCGGTATTCTCAAGCCCAGCGGCTACTATGGCATGACTGCCAGCGTCACCGACTTTAACGACGACGGCTGGAGCGATATTCACGTCGCCTGCGATTCGACCCCGAGCATTTTGTATCGTAACAACGGCAACGGCACGTTCACCGACGTGGCTGTGGAACGCGGCGTGGCCTACAGCGAAGACGGCCGCGAGCAGGCCGGCATGGGCTTGGCAATGGCTGACACCGATGGCGACGGACTGGTGGACATCGTCAAGACGCTTTTCGCCGACGACATGCCCGCGCTCTACAAGAATGAGGGCAAGGGCTTCTTTGTCGAGCGCTCCATGGCTGCGGGACTGAACGCCGTCACCAATTACGTGCAATGGGGTATCGGCCTGGTGGACTTTGACAACGATACCTGGCCTGACCTGTTCTTCGTCACCGGCCATCTGTATCCGGAGCTCGACCGCGCCAATCCCAACTACCCGTATCGCGGTCCGCGGATCCTGTATCGAAATCTCGGTAATGGCAAGTTCGAGCACATCACGCAAGCTGGTGGGCCCGGCCTCACGGATCGCCATTCGAGCCGGGGCTGCGCCTTTGGCGATTTCGACAACGACGGCGATATGGACATCCTGGTGATGAACATGAACGAGCCGCCCTCCCTGATCCGGGCCGACGTCGACTTACGGAACCACTGGCTGAAGGTGAAGCTGATCGGAACCGTCTCCAATCGCACCGCCATCGGGGCCAGGGTCCGAGTGCGGAGCGCCGGTTCCGCCCGGCTGCAGGCTCAAGAAGTGCAGAGCCAGAGCAGTTACTACTCGGTGAACGATCTGCGCCTGCACTTCGGTCTCGGTGCATCCACCAAGGCGGACTCCGTCGAGGTCCGATGGCCAACCGGTAAAGTGGAGGTGTTTCGAGATGTTCCGGGCGACAAGCTCGTGTCGATCCGTGAAGGTGACGGCATCTTCAAAGTATCGAACTTGAAGTAGAGTTGGTCTCCGCCGCAAACCGCGACGCAGCCCTGCGGTTGGCCTGCATCATCGCCGCCACGTACGATGCCGCCTCGTTCTTCTCATTGCGGAAGCCATAGCGCCGGGCGTTGTTCTTCAAGTAAGCCCCGCAGAGGTGGTAGCCAACGCATGACGGGATGTCGAGCAGCCGGTTCAGCGTGTCGCCATACACTGCGGGATCGTGAAGGCGGTCTTCGCGTGGAGGCCAGGAAGGCGCGTAGGGCTGTGCCCAATGTGCCGCATCGGCGAGGAGCACGGGCTTACCTGAAAAATCCGCCCAGCGCCTGAGCACTGTCTGGATCTCCGCGGGTGGAGCGAAGCATTGGAAGCTTAAGACGTCCACATACGGCAGCGAGGCGCGAACCACTTCTTCCGGCAGCGGCGCGCGGGCTTCGTAGCGGTCCCCCAGAATCAAGTGATGCGGGTCGTAGCGGCGGACGGCCTCGTGTAAGGTTCGATAGTAGTGAGTCGCGAGTCGAGTCAACTCCGAGCGGCCGGACGCGGTGGCGAGTTCCTTGGCATCGAAGAGCGCGCCGCGCCATTTGTTCCCTGCCTGCGTGTGAACCCACACTGGGCAATCGGTGTAAAAGTAGCCAATCAGCCGCGAGTCGTCCCGGTGCCGCACGCACTGATCGCGCGCCACATAGTCGCACCAATCGGCGAAGCCAGAGCTGTCGATCTTTGGCAGCCGCGTCTCAATCTCCCACTGGTGGGACTCGATGAACGGGAGCAGATGACAGTAGGGCATCTTCAGCCAGCGATACTCTTCCGGAGTGAAACTGCGCGAGTGCCGGTGGTGCTGCTCGTTGATGACAACGTACTCTTGCACCCAAACGGCGGTATTGAAACCCCAGGCGTGCAAATCCTCGCGGACACTCCGCAGCCAGCGCTGCATGTCATCGCCGAATTCCCTTTGCCAGACGCCGGTCGAGCGCAAGGGAGCGGAATCGACGTGGTTCATGCCAATGGAAAAGAACGGCTGTCCGGCGGGATCGATGAGGCACGTACGCCCCTTGACTCTCCCGATGCGGTAGTTATTGTCCGCGGCAGCGGCAGCGAAGGCAGCGGCCGGCAGAGCACCGGTCAGAAACGAACGGCGTGAGGGGCGGCTTCCGTGGTTCACCACGGTTGCCCCTCGTCGCGAATCGCAATGAGCAGCCGGCGGTATTGCGCGTTCCGGTCGCCCACCTTGATCTGTGCGTGTTTGTCGAATTCTCTTTGAGCCGCTTTGGCTTTGCCGGCTCTCTGATACAGGCGCGCTAACACGTAGTGGGCTCTTTCGTGATCGGGATCCAGCCGCAACACTTGCTCCAACTCGGCGATTGCTTCTGGATCCGCGCCGCTCTCTTGCAGTGCCCGTGCCAGCAGAAAACGCGCGCGGGCATGCGAAGGCTGCAGGCCAGTGGCCTTCCGCAAGGCCTTGGTCGCGGCGTCGATCGAGGCCGCCCCACTGCGTCCCTCGCGCAACAGGCCGGCGCCTTCCAGATACCAGCCCACTGCGTTGCGGGGATTGATCGTCTGGAGACTCTTCCCCAGTTCCACCATGCGCTTGTCGTTTCCGGCATCTTCATAACACTCGCCGAGCGCCCGATAGGCCGCCTCGAATCGAGGCTGCGCGGCAATCAACGTCTCCAGCAGCTTCTGCGCCTCCTCACGGCGATTCTGCAACACGTAGGCCACCGCCAGTCCGAAGGTGACGCGTGGCGACTGCGGCATGCGTTTGGCCGCGACCTCGAAGAACTTGACCGCCTCCTCATGGGCCCGATAGGTGCCCAGAAATTCCCCTATGTCGAGTAGGTAGTCTTCGTTTTGCGGATCGAGGTTAACGGCCCGCTGCAAGTAGTGCAGCGCAGGCTTGGGATTACCCACTTTGAACTCGGCGTAGCCACGAAGATTGTTCCACGACGGCGCCCCGCTCAACGGGCGCTCGGTGGCGCGCAGCAACATTGCAGCTTCGGCGTAGCGGCGGCGCTCGATCTGTTCTGCGGCGAGCGTGGCCAGCCGCGCAGCTTCGTCGAGCCACACCTTGGTTGCCGCCGCGTTACGAGGATTGAGGCGCTGGGCCTGGTCCAGCTTGTGGTAAACCGCGAGTTCCGGAGCCGCCACTTGGGCCCCGGCGGTCAGAGTCTGCAGGAGCAACAGCAGGCCGATCATCCGACGACCAGCTTACTGCATCAGAACACGAACTTGGCCGCCACCTGCATCACGCGTGCCGGCGATGAGCCGAAGACTCGCCCGAAGTTTGGATCGTTGACGGTCGCTGTTGGGAAAGTGAACGAATGCAGATTGAAAGCGTTGAATCCTTCAAACCGGATCTGGAACTTTCGCTGCTCGCTGATCAGGAATTCCTTGTAGAGCGAAATATCGACGTTCTGCAGGCTGTCTCCGCGCAGGATATTGCGTCCGGCGTTGCCGCGCCGGTAAGTGGGCGCGCTCGGCGGCGCCGTGAAACACGACGTATTGAACCAGCGGGCCGGCGTGCCACCGCTTTGTTTGAAGTCACATCCGGCCACCACGTCGGCACGGCTGCCGGTGCCCGTGTTAGACGGATCTCCCGCAAACCCTGGCGTGAACGGGAACCCGTCTTGCGCCGTGATGAGCGAGCCCAATGTCCAGCCGCCCAGCAGGAGCCGCTTAGCCCCGCTGTTCTGGCGCATCCACGGCAGTTCCCAAACCAACCCGGTGGTGAAGACGCGCGGAACGTCGAACAAAGAAACTCCGCGGTTGAGCCGCGAGTTGTAGGGGTCATACAAGCCTTCGCCGTTAGTGGAATCCTGGTCGATATTCTTAGACCATGTGAACGCGGTGAGCAACGACAGCCCTTTGGAAAAGCGCCGTTCCACCTTGAACTGCATGGAGTGGTAGCTGGAGGAGGCCGATTGATCGTTCCACGTAATGACGCCAAAGTCCGGATAAGGCCGTCGAGCCTGCACCGCGCCGGGGCCCTCGCGTGGCACGTTGATCCCGCGGCTACTCTGAAGCCGGGTTCCCTTGGTGCCTACGTAGGCCAGGTCCACCGAGAATTGTCCGGGCAGTTGGCGCTGGATCGCAAAATTCCATTGCTGTGAGTAACCGAAATCCCGCGCCTCGGGATCGTGCGCCAGGAGCGTGGCAAATTGACTGAACGCGGACCCGGCCGGGAGGAAGTTGCGGGTGTTCCGCGTCGGAATGAATGAGTCATTCAGGATCCCGGACTCACGAATCAGGAAAGGCACTGACTCGAATTCGCTTTCGCGATTGCCGTCGAGCTGAACCCAGAATAAGCCGTAACCCGCGCGGATAACGGTATTGGTGTTCAACCGGTAGGCGAGGCCCACCCGCGGCGCCCAGCCGTAGTGGCCGGTGGCGCGCAGATACTTCTCACTGATACCCACGTCTTTCGCGAATACTGAAAACTGACTGTAAAAGGGCCACGACCGCGCGACTGAACTCTGCAGATAGGGCGGCGAAACCGACTTCTCGTTTGGTACCAGGATCGCCCCTCGCCCGCCGCGCGCGCTGGGAAGGAAGCTGCCGAACTGGCCCCGCTTCTCGGTCGTAGGCAAGTTGAGCTCATAGCGGATTCCCAGGTTCACCGTCAGCTTCGATGACACCTTCCAGTCGTCCGTGAAGTAAGCCCAGTTGTTGCGCAGCCGTTGATAGTACCAGCCCGGCGGCACGTACCGGCTGGCGGAAAACGGAATGCCTAACAGGAAATCACCCAGCCCCGCGCCGGTGTTCGTCAGGTTGGCCGGATTGTTTGTGTAAGTTCCGGTATAGCCAAACGTGCCGCTGCCTTGGCCACTGGTGGTGAGGTTTTGCTGCCAGGAGCGATAGGTCTCGCCCATCTTGAACGTGTGCCGCCCGCGCACCATCGTGTAGTTGGCCGTGTACTCGAAGTTGTTCGACGTGTAATTGAGCAGGAACCCCTGGGGCAGGCCGGTGAACCCGGTGATGTTCATGATCGGATAGCTCGGATAGACATCGGAAATACCCGCGCCAAAGCCCTGAATGCCAAGCTGGGTGGTGAAGTCAGTGGTGCCGAAGTTCGGGGTGTCGAACAACACCTTCGCGCGGCTGAATGATGCGCGGGCCTCCAACAAGGTGGTTGGGCTGAAAATGTGAGTCCAGTTCAACACGCTGTTATAGCCGTTAGGACGTTTAGGATTCGCACCGGGATCAAAGGGATTCAGCCCATGGTAATTGCCGTAACTGCCCTCCACCGCGCGCTTGGCCGAGAATCGTCCACTGATGTTGTCCGCTGCGCTGAGCCGGTGATCGATCTTGACCGTTTGTTGATTGTAGTGGCTCGGGATGCTGAACTCGCGGCGCAGGTTAGCGGCGATACCCGGCTGCAGCGGAAGTGGAATCCATTCCGGCTGCAGAAAGAACTTGGCGATCGGATCGATGCGGCTGCCAGGAATGACGTTGCCTGGAAAAGGCTGGCGAATAAAAGCGTTCGCTTGGTTGGGATTGGCAACCGTAGTGGCAGGGTCAAATAAGGCATTGCTGAGCTCACCCAAATCGCCTGTGCGCATTCTGGCTGTCGGAACCGAAGGCGCGAAAGTCTGCCCTTGACGCAGGCGCAGCCCTTCGTAGTTGAAGAACCAGAACGTCTTATCCCGGCCATCGTAGAGCTTGGGAATGACGAGCGGACCGCCGGCGTTGGCCCCGAACTGGTTCCGCCGCAAAGGAGGTTTGCGGGCAGCAAAGAACGGCCGGGCATCCATCTTGTCGTTCCGCAGAAACTCCCAGGCCGCGCCGTGCAGCTTGTTCGTCCCGGACTTGATCGATACATTGACCGACGTGCTGCCGTAACCGAACTCGGCCGACATGTTGGAGGTTTCGGTCTTGAACTCCTGGATCTCGTCGATCGACGGCGTCATCATGATGCCGCGTCCATTTTGGTTCGACGCGTTCGAGCCGTCAATCGTGAACAAAACCTGCCCCGGGCGGCCGCCGTTGGAAACGTTCATCGTGCCGGTGGTGGTGAGCGAGCTGGCGCCGCCGCTGAGTCCTTGACCCATCTGAAAATTGGTGCCCGAAACGGTGCCCGGACTCAGCAACTGCAACTGTTGAAAATCGCGGCCATTGAGAGGTAGCTCGGTCACGCGCTTGGCCTCGATGATTTGGCCCGTGCTGGCATTCTCGGTGTTCAGCAGCGGCGCCTGCGCGGCCACCTCCACTGTCTCTGAAACCTGACCCACCTTCATCGCCAGGTCCTGGCGCAACGTGGCGCCGACGTCGAGCTTGGCATCCTTGACTTCCGACGTCTGAAAACCCGGAGCGGACACCTTCAGCTCGTAAGTGCCCACCTGAAGGTTGGTCACCGAATAGACACCCGACGAATTCGTGCTCGTCTGCCGGCTCTGATTGGTGTTGACGTTGCGGATCACTACGGCGGCGCCCGGAATAGCCGAACCGCTGGGGTCGCTCACAACGCCGGTGATGTTACCCACCGAACTCCCTTGCGCCCAGAGCAGAACCGGGCTGAGGAGCAGGAAAAGGCGAAGTGAAATGTGGAAGATCATAGTTGGTTCCTTAGGCCGAGAATGCTGTGTTCGATGATATATCATGGGGAAAGTGAAAGTCCAGTCGATTACCCTGCGTCACCAGATCGTTGCTCAGATACGCCAAGCGATCCTGGAGGGATCCCTGCTACCGGGAGAGCGCGTGGTGGAGCGCACCCTCGCCGTTAAACTTGGGACCAGCGTCACCGCCGTTCGCGAGGCTCTCATTCAACTGGAGTCCGAGGGCCTGATTACCAAGCGCTCCAACACCACTACCAACATCACGTCGCTTACCAGTGAAGAGATCGCTCAGACCTTCGCAGTCCGGCATAGCCTCGAACGCCTGGCCGTCGCCGAAGCGGCCCACCGCGCCACGGGGAAATCAGTCCGTGATCTGAAGAGCCTGCACAAGCTGGTCATCGAAGCCGCCAGGCGCAAGGATCCGCAGCTCTACGTGCAGCGGGACTTCGCCTGGCATGAGGCAATTTGGATCCTATCGGGCAACCCGGTGTTGGCCGGCACTCTGAGCCGGCTGGTGCTGCCGCTATTCGGATTCAGTATCATACAGGTGGTTTCGCGTCCGAGCTTCGACCTTTTAGAGGATGCACAACTTCACACTCCGATTCTGCTTGCCATCGCGCGCAATAACGCCGCTGCGGCGGTGGTGGCGTTTGACAATGGCATCCGCGCGTGGACTACTCATGTGCAAGAGCAGCCAGTGCTGCGAACGAAGGAGCACGTGGCATGCGTAGCTGCTGGCGACTAGGGCTGGCTTTGCTGCTTGGCCAACTCGGTCAGGCGCAGGATGCCGGCGATCCCGTGCGGTTCTACCAGCAACGCATTCAATCATTGTTCGCTGCGAAGTGCTACGCCTGCCACACAAAATCGGCCCTGGGCGGGCTTCGGTTGGACTCGCGTGAAGCGGTCATCAAAGGCGGTAACTCCGGGCCGGCCTTGGTGCCGGGGCGCCCCGCCGCCAGCCTCCTGGTTCAGGTAGTTACTCACAAGCACGACAAGATCAAGATGCCGCCAAACGGCCGGTTGAGCGACACCGAAATCGCTGATATCGAGCGATGGGTGGAAACCGGCGCGCATTTTCCCGCTGGGGGCGGCTCGCCGCCATCGCCGGCGGTGGATCTCGCGGCCCGCCGCAATTTCTGGTCGTTCCTGCCGCCCCGCCAAGCCGCCCTCCCCGTGGTGAAAAACCAAGCTTGGGCGCGCACGACGATCGATCGCTTCGTTCTGGCAGCCCTCGAAGCCAAGGGCCTCACGCCGGCCGCTCCTGCGGACCGGGCTACGCTGCTTCGCCGTGTGACGCTCGATCTTACAGGACTGCTGGCGACGCCGGATGAGTACCGCGCCTTCGCCAGCGATCTTTCGGCGAACGCCTTCGCCGCAGTCGTTGACCGGCTCCTGGCATCCGAACGTTACGGCGAGCGCTGGGGGCGCCACTGGCTTGATGTGGCCCGCTACGCCGATGCCGACGGAATCAGCGTGGCTCCCATGCCGTTCGCCAATGCCTGGCGATACCGGGACTGGGTCGTGAACGCATTCAACAACGACATGCCGTTCGATCTATTCGTGAAAGCGCAGATTGCCGGGGACCTGCTCGACAAATCAGGGGAACGGCAACTCACACCCGGCGTTGGCTATCTGGCGCTGGGTCCATGGTTCTATACCGTGGTTGAACCGGTGAAGGCGCGCGCCGACGAACTGCAGGACCGGATCGACGTGGTCTCGCGCGGGTTGCTCGGCCTTACCGTGGCGTGCGCCCGCTGCCACGATCATAAGTACGACCCGATTCCCACTACCGACTACTATGCGATGGGCGGCGTGCTCTCCTCCACCGAGTACAAAGAGGATCCGCTCGCGCCCCCCGAAACCGTAGCAGCCTACGATAAGGCTGACCAGCGCATCAAGGCGCTCGATCAGCAAGTGAAGGAACTGCTCGACGGCGAACGGAAGAGATTCCGCGAGCGTCAGGCCAAAGACTCGGGCCGCTATCTGCTGGCGGCCTGGCTGCGGTCGAGAAAACTTTCGGAGTCCGCCGATGGGCTCGATCCGAAAGTGCTCGATCGATGGTCCGCCTATTTGGGCCGGACGCATGATCATTCTCTGCTCCGCTTCTGGCCCGCATTGGCGGCCGGCGGCAGCCGTGAGCACGCCGAAACGGCGGCGCGCAACTTCCAGGCAATGGTTGACGCTCTGGTTGCCGAGCATCGGGAACTGATCGCATACAACGAACGCGTCATCGAGGCCTCCAAGAAGTCGACCGACCCCTACGACATCTACTGCAAAGGATGCCGCGCCGAAACGAAGGCTCTGCCGCGCGACAAGTATGTGTTTCTCGGCGATCTATTCGATGCCAAGCGCAAGACCGATGGTGAGGAGCGCGCGGCTGGAGTCCTCTATCTCGACGACAAAGAGCTCGAAGCCTATTTCGACGAATCAGTCAAGGCGCAGCTCGCCCGTCTCCGCGACGAACAGGCGGCGGCCAAGAAGGCGTTGCCCGAGCGCTATCCGTTCCTCCACATCCTGGCCGACACCAAAGATCCGCGCGATATGCCGCTGCACCGGCGCGGCGACCCGTACAACATGGGCGACCTCATCCCCCGCCATTTTCTCTCCGTGTTGGGGAAGCCGGAGCCAGCCGCACTCGGCCACGGTAGCGGACGCCTGGATCTGGCCAATCAAATCGCCAGTTCCGCCAACCCCCTCACGGCGCGCGTGATTGTGAATCGGGTCTGGCACCACCACTTCGGGACTGGCCTGGTGCGAACCCTGAGCAACTTCGGAGCCGCCGGAGACCGCCCCAGCCATCCGGAATTGCTAGACCACCTTGCCCTCGAGTTCATGGAGAACGGCTGGTCGATCAAGAAACTCCACCGCCAGATTCTTCTTTCCTCGGCTTACGCGATGAGCAGCTACGCCTCGCAACAGGCACTCGCCGCCGACGCCGACAACCGGCTCCTGTCGCATTTCCCGCGCCGCCGCCTGGACGTGGAAGCTTTCCGCGACTCGATGCTGTTCGTCTCCGGCAACCTGCAATTGATCGCGGGCGGCCCGGCGGTGAAATGGGACAAAGAGTTCCGCCGGCGCACGATCTATGGCGAGGTTAGCCGCTTCCGGACCGAGCGGATGTTGACGCTCTTCGATTTTCCGGACCCGTCCATTCACGCTGAAAAGCGCGTCGCTACCAATACTTCCGTGCAGCGCCTGTTCTTCCTGAATAGCGACTTCATCAAGCAGCAGGCAGCCGGGCTGGCCGCGAGAGCCCTCGCCGCCGAGCCTGTTGGCACCGAGGCACAGGTTCGGAGTTGTTATGCGATGCTGTTTGGCCGCGATCCCGAGCCTCGGGAATTGGCGGCCGCACTGCGATTCCTTGGACAGACACCCGGTAGCCGTGAGTCGCTGGCCGAGTATGCGCAGGTACTCTTGAGCTCAAGTGAATTCAGTTTTGTGGATTGACGAACATGACGCCTCTTACTCTTCCATCGCGCCGCCAGATGCTCTCCTCAGTGGGATGCGGCTTCGGCATCCTCGGCCTGCGTAGCGTATGCGAGGCCGCCGCCATCGCGGATAACCCGTTCGCCCCTAAGCAGCCACACTTCGCGCCCAAGGTCAAGCGCGTCATTTTCCTCTTCATGAATGGCGGCATGTCGCAAGTGGATACGTTTGATCCCAAGCCGCTGCTGGCGCGTTATCACGGACAACCGATGCCCGGCGGCACGCCGAGGACCGAGCGCAAGACGGGCAGCCTGATGCGCTCGCCGTTCGAATTTCGCCGTTGCGGGAAGAGCGGCCTGGAAGTGAGCGAGATCTTCCCCAAGATCGGTGACCGGGCCGATGACCTCTGCGTCATCCGCTCGATGTACACCGACATCCCCAATCATGAGCCGTCGTTGCAGATGATGAACTGCGGCGAGAATCTGCAGAGCCGCCCCTCAATGGGCTCCTGGTTGCTCTATGGCCTGGGCACGGAGAATCAGAATCTGCCTGGCTACGTGGTGATGTGCCCGGGTATGCCGGTGGTTGGGACGCCACTGTGGAATTCCAGCTTCCTGCCGGCAATTTTTCAGGGTGTTCACATTCCGAACAACGTCAAAGATCCTCGCGAGATGATTCAATATCTGCGCGACGCCGATCGCGCTCCGGCTTCCAAGCGCCGCGAAGTGGATCTGCTGAACGAACTAAATGAATGGCATGCCGAAAAGCGAGCGGGCGACACTCAGCTCGATGCGGCGATGCAGTCCATGGAAGTGGCGTTCCGCATGCAGACTGAGGCCCCGGAGGCCTTCGACATTGCCCGGGAACCGGAGTCCGTCCGCAGCCGGTACGGCGAATCCGACTTTGGCCGCGGCTGCCTGCACGCCCTGCGACTGGTTGAGCGCGGCGTGCGCATGGTGCAACTCTATTTCGGCAACGGCCAGCCGTGGGACAACCACGACGACATCATGATTCACAAGAAGCTGGCCAACCAGGTGGATGGCCCGGTCGCCGCACTGCTTGACGATCTAAAAGCGCGTGGATTGTTCCAGGAGACGCTGGTGATCTTCAGCGGCGAATTCGGCCGCACTCCGTCGGTGGAAACCAGTTCGCGAGTGAAAGTGCAGAATGGCCGCGACCACAATCCCTTCGGCTTCTCGCTCTGGCTGGCTGGCGGCGGAGTGAAAGGCGGCATGGCTTACGGCGCCACCGACGATTTTGGTTTCAAGGCGGAGCAGAATCGCGTCCATGTGCATGACCTCCACGCCACCGTGCTGCATCTACTCGGGATTGACCACACCCGGCTGACTTACTCCTATAGCGGACGGGATTTCCGTTTGACGGACGTTCATGGCAAACTGATTCGTGAGATCCTCGCGTAGAGTCGAAGGGTCGCCCAAGAGTTTGCACGCCGCCAAGTTCATCGACATAACTAGAGCTTGCCGAACTCGACAGCCTCCAAAACGCAGAGACCGTCGCGATAGCCACCTCGGCCACCATAAGTTGGCCTGGAACGGCGCTGCCACCGAACAGCGTCGACAACCTTTCTGCTGGGTTGGCCGACCTGCAGCAATTCGAAGCCGGCCCCATTCCGGCCA
Source organism: Acidobacteriota bacterium (assembly GCA_043730365.1). Lineage (GTDB taxonomy): Bacteria > Acidobacteriota > Terriglobia > Bryobacterales > Bryobacteraceae > VFZP01. The sequence goes on from JAYTKJ010000332.1 coordinate 22,563, forward strand.
AAGAGACGATAACCACCCGTCTGGGAACTACTCTCCCGGCGAGTTCTCCTGGCCGGGGCCTGGAGTCTAAAACGCGTTCGAGCGGTTCCGTCCTGGGCCGCTCAAGTGTGGCATCTTGAACCTTGACCATCCTAGGGGCTAAAAAGCCCACTGGGTCTGGCAAATTGTCTGATTGACCACACGAGTAGCAAGGCCCAGGCGCTGAAGTTGGGATTCAAATTGGTTATAGAATTTGGTTACACCATGCCACCATGGTATAGTGTTGAAAAAGATCCCTTGGAGCACCAGAATGCCGGGCGGTTGATTCCATCGGTCGCCTGACAGATGATCTTGTTGTCAAAGCAGCACATCAAGGGAGACGACCGATGGAAACCTTCGTGAAGCTTTTCGGAAACTTCCTCGTTTTTGTATACCACTGTTTTGATCGCCTCGTCATTCAAGGGTACCTGCCCTTGTTGGCCCGCGAGGCGCACATCGTCCACTGGTTTCGCGACGTACATGGCATTTACCCGATCACCCCCGAGGCGTTCAAGAAGCGGACCGACGAATATCGGAACTGGGTCAGCGCCTACGCCCAGAACCGTGACATTCCGGTCGAGAGGGCCACCAAAGGCGTGAAGAAGGAAGACTACGTGCTCCCTTACTTGAAGCGGCTGGAGAAGAAAAACCAGTACGGCGTCTACTTCATCTTCCAGAGCATGGAACAAGGCAACTGCTTCCACCCCATGACGCCCAAGTTTCCGACCGACGATCCCAACTAGCGGCTGTAACGAATGATTCAAATACTTCGCGCTCTTCCGCCCATTGCCTTTCCTGGTTGCTGGTCTTCGGCTCGGCATGCGGCAAACCCACTTGACTATCGATGACGATCTCCGCGATCACCTCGCCCGGCTCTCCGCACTTGTAGAAAGGGCAAAAAAACTGCCGGCCATGTCCGGCTTTTCCGATGTACATCGCGGGGCCTTTGAAGTCGTGCTGCCTGCAGCGTTTCTGCCCGGGCGTGTCGTACTGAATTTGGCCGCCCATTGTTCTGGCCTTAGAGAAGTACCCGATGACCGCGGCATCGTAGCATCGGTCGCACCCAGGCTGCTGACATCGCCAGTAGTCCATCACCCACACGTCGGCCTTGGGCTCGCCGTAGTCGTACTCACCGGCCAAGCCGTATGAGCGACTACGGACCATCTCCGTGCCAAGGTGCCGGTCACAATAGATTCGGAGGTCAGTTGCAGGCCGAGATTTTCGCTTTGATTCCTTCCACGCTTCCCAAATCTCCCTTTCGAGATCTGATAGGTCGAGTTCGCAGTCGGCTGAAGCCGAGTCGCTCGTAACATCTTCGCGGGAATTCATGACCGCCTCCTCCTTCCAATGAGCAGCCTCGCTTGCTTGAGCCTTGCGCCAAGTTCTTTCGGCGTCGGCAGCGCAAGTTGATACTCGCGTGCGAGCACCTTGTTTCGCATGTTACCCAAGGCGTAGTGCGCCACTGTCGAGTCTTTCTCTGAGCACAGAATCAAACCGACCGGCGGATTCTCGTCAGTGTGCGTCCAGTGCTCCTGGGCGTAGTTCAGGTATAGATTCATCTGGCCGGCATCGGCGTGAGTGAACTTACCGATCTTCAAATCCAAGATGATCAGGCAACGAAGCCGACGATGGAAGAACACAAGGTCGACGCGATACCACTCGTCGCCTACGCGCAAACGCTTCTGGCGGGCGATGAAGGCAAAGTCGTTGCCGAGTTCGAGCAGGAACTGTTCCAGCTCACGAATCAGCGCCTCCTCGAGTTCGCTCTCCGAGTACTCGTCCTTGAGATGCAGGAACTCCAGCACAAACGGGTCGCGGATTACCTCGTCGGCTTCGACCGCTTCGCCCTTGATCTGACCGGTCCTGCCCCTCGTTCGCTGGAACGCGAGCGTGGCAATCTGGCGATCCAATTGCCGGACGGACCAGCCGCCACGGAGCGCTTCTGTCTCGTAGTAGGCGCGGGCGTCGGAGTCGCTCACCGCGAGCAATCGGCTATAGTGCGACCACGGCAGGGGAAAGCGCGGAATATCAGCGGCGGAAGATTTGGCAGACACTGTCTGCGCAATGTCGGCGGTATGGGCGGCGCCCAATTTGGCAGACGATGTCTGCCAAATTGACTTCCACAAATAGAAGGATCTCATCTGCTGAAGGTTCCGCCGGGAAAAGCCGGAGCCAACTCGGGCGCTGAGGTCGGCCGAGAGCCGCTCGAGCAACTCCTCGCCGTATCCGGCGCGCCGGGCACCACTCTGTTCATGCTCCACGATCTGGCGGCCAACCAACCAGTACGTCGTGGTTATCGCTTGGTTGACTACACGAGCGGCGGCAACGCGCCCGCCCTCGATGACTCGGATCAGCGACTCGACGAGTGAGCGATATCCCTTGAGGCTGGATGGGGCCGTCGGCACAATTCCCATTCTCGCACGGCGCTCAGTTTGAGCTTTGTAGCCAAAATGGTTACAGAATTGGTTACACCATCCTAGGTTATCGAAAACAAGCGGCTTATTTCGGCACGTTGGGTTTCTCCCCAAATCGATAAGTCATTTATTTTCAACAAAAGACTGACCCGCCGGATGTTGGAACCGTTGGGCTCGATTCTGCTAAACCATTCAGAATCTATTGGTTGCGGGGGTAGGATTTGAACCTACGACCTTTGGGTTATGAGACCAAAGTGAGCCTTGGCCTGGGTTGGCGTAGCTTGGGAAATCAGGCGTTTTCGGGGCGATCGCTTGGTGTGGGTTGGCGAGAAATTGGTTACAGAATTGGTTACAGTGCCTGAAGTCACGGCTGACTGAGGCGGGCAGAGCCCGAAGCCCGTAGTTGTTTGGGATTTCCCGCCTGCAGGGCTCGCAGATACAGGGGTCAATTAATCACCCCCCGCCCGCCGGGCACCGTGCTCTGCTGCTGCTCGTCAAGGTACTTCCCTGCCTTGACGCCAGCC
>JAYTKJ010000333.1:0-4847 GCA_043730365.1 Acidobacteriota bacterium
AGTCAACTGCCCCGCCCCCGCCAGAATCGGATTCATCCGCCGCTCCCTATGCCGCATCGCCGCGCCGATAAACGCCTTGAACAACGGGTGCGGCTCCAGCGGCTTGGACTTGAACTCCGGATGAAACTGGCAGCCCAGGAACCACGGGTGATCGGCAATCTCGCAGATCTCCACGTACACGCCGTCCGGCGTCTGCCCCGTCAGCCGCAGGCCATTGGCCGTGAGCACGCGCTCAAACTCGCGATTGAACTCATACCGGTGCCTGTGCCGCTCGTTGATCAACTCCTGCCCGTAAGCCGCACGCGCAAAGCTTGACTCGGCCAGCTTGCACGGATACTGGCCCAGCCGCATGGTGCCACCGAGCTCGTCCACGCCTTTGAGCTCGCGCAGCTTGAAGATTACGCGGTGCTTCGGATCAGGATCAAACTCCGTGGAATCGGCGCCCTCCAGCCCGCATACGTTGCGCGCGAACTCGATCACCAGCGTCTGCATGCCTAGGCAAATCCCGAAATACGGCACCTTGAATTCCCGCGCGAACCGGATCGCCTGCAGCATGCCCTCAATACCGCGCTTGCCGAAGCCGCCCGGCACCAGAATGCCGTCGAAATCCTCCAGGCGCCGTTGGCAGGAAGGCCACTCCAGCTCTTCAGCCTCAATCCACGTGAGCGCCACCTTGCGGTTGTGAGCCAGGCCACCGTGCAGCAGAGACTCCTTCAAGCTCTTGTAGGAATCCTCATACTCCACATACTTGCCCACCACGGCAATCTCCACCGTATCGGCGGGATTCTTGAGCCGCGTGAGCATGTTGGTCCAGCGGTTCAGGTTGCGATCGCCCGGGTGGAGGTGCATCGCCTTGAGCAGGATCTCATCCACGCGCTGGTTGGCGAATTCGATCGGAATCTCGTAGACGGACTCAACGTCCCGGGCTGAAATGACGGCTTCGGCGTCGACGTCGCAGAAGAGCGCGATCTTCTCGCGCAAGTCGCGGCCCACTTCACGCTCGGAGCGGCAGACCAACATGTCAGGTTGAATACCAATGGCGCGCAACTCCTTGACGCTGTGTTGGGTGGGTTTGGTTTTGAGCTCTTGGGCGGCGGCGATCCAGGGCACCAGCGTCACATGGACAAAGTAGGTATGCTCACGGCCGAGTTCATGCCGCAACTGCCGGATGGCTTCGAGGAATGGCAGGGACTCAATGTCGCCCACCGTGCCGCCAATCTCGACAATCACCACGTCGACGTCGTTCGATACCTTCTTGGCCGCCGCCTTGATCTCGTTGGTGACGTGCGGAATCACCTGGACCGTCTTGCCCAGATAGTCGCCGCGCCGCTCACGCGCGATGATCTGCTCATAAATGCGGCCGCTGGTGAGGTTGTTGGCCTGTGTAAGCTTGGCGTGCGTGAAGCGCTCGTAGTGGCCCAGGTCCAGATCCGTCTCAGCGCCGTCGTCGGTAACGAAAACCTCGCCGTGCTGTAACGGGCTCATCGTGCCGGGGTCGATATTCAGGTACGGGTCAAACTTCTGCAGCGTCACCCGGAGGCCCCGGCTTTCGAGCAGGCAGCCGATCGAGGCCGCCGCAATGCCCTTGCCGAGGGAACTCACCACGCCGCCGGTAACAAAGATGTACTTAGCCATGTCTCTTTAGTTGGTTGCCGCCTTCTCAAGATTGGCGACGATCATCCGGGAGACCTCCTCGAGGTCCTCCGGCGTGTCGACGCCCAGCGATTCGTAACCGGTTTCCACCACGCCGATCCGGTGGCCGTTTTCAAGCGCCCGCAGTTGCTCCAGGCATTCCAGCTTCTCCAGCGGCCCCACGGGCAGCGCCGGATAAGCCAGCAGAAAGTCGCGACGGTAGACGTAGAGTCCGATATGTTTGAAATAGACCGCCCCGCCGGCCCGATCGTAAGGAATCGGGTTACGGGAAAAGTAGATGGCGTCGCCGCCGAGCGTGGTCACCACTTTCACCACGTTGGGGTTGGTGATCTCATCCAAGCGCTCGATCCGCTTCTTCAGCGTGCCCATGGGAAGCGCCGGGTCCGATAGCAGCGCGCGGGCGGCCGCGTCGATGGCGGCGGGGTCAATGAGAGGCTCATCGCCTTGAATGTTGACGATAAGGGAGGCAGTGGGGTCGGAGGCGGCCACTTCGGCCACCCGGTCCGTTCCAGACACGTGATCCGGGCGCGTCATCGCCACTTTGGCTCCGAAACGGCGTGCTTCGTTGTAAATTCTTAGGTCGTCCGTAGCGATGACGACGTCCGACAGAGTAGAGGCGCGACAACAGCGTTCCCAGACGTGTTGAATGATTGATTTATCAGCGAGGAGAGCTAGGGCTTTGCCGGGAAATCGGCTGGACTGGAACCGGGCAGGAATCACGCCCAGAACTTTGTCTGGCACGCTCGATCATACCACACGCAAGAAGGGGGATCGGGGAAAAAAGTCACATGATATACTTGGGGCGGGCTTGACCCGAGGAGCTGGCAATGGGTGCGGGCAGCGTGCGTAAATACGTTTCTTATCCCTTCGCGGCAGGGCTGTTGCTGACTGCCGGAGTGTGGGCGGCGGCTGAGGATAAAGATCCGGCCAAACCCGCTGGTCCCAAGCCTCGTGTGGCGATTGAGTCCCGCCCGGCCAAACCGGTGCCCGGCGCTGAGCCCACTGCGACCTCGGACCGGCGATCCAACATCCGGGTTGACTCCACGCTCGTTCAAATCAATGTAACCGTGACCACACCTCTCAATCAGGTGGTTACCGGGATGGAAAAAGAGCACTTCCGGCTCTTTGAAGACAAATCCGAGCAAAAAATCGTCAGCTTCACCTCCGAGGAGGCCCCACTTTCGGTAGGCTTGGTCTTCGACATCTCCGGCAGCATGGGCAACAAGCTGGCCAAGAGCCGGCAGGCGGCCAAGGAATTCTTCAAATCGGCCAATCCGCAGGATGAGTTCTTCCTGGTACAGTTCAACGAGCGGCCCGAGTTGGTGACAGCCTGGACGAGGAATACCGAAGACATCATCAATCGGCTGGCTTTCACTCAGGCTAAAGGCCGGACAGCGTTGCTGGACGGGCTGTATCTGGCCATGAACGAGATGAAGAAGGCGCACAACCCAAGGAAGGCCGTTTTGGTGCTGTCTGATGGCGGGGACAATTCCAGCCGATATACAGAATCAGAAATTAAGAACCTGGTGCGCGAAGCAGACGTCCAAATGTATGCGATGGGAATTTACGAGTCGGTTGGCGGTCGCGGGCGGTCACCGGAAGAGTTGTCGGGCCCGGGCATGTTGACCGAATTGGCCGAGCAGACCGGCGGGCGGCATTTCCCGATCGACAATATCTCTGAGCTGCCGGACGTGGCTGCCAAGATTGGCGTCGAGCTGCGCAGTCAGTACATGATTGGCTATACTCCCTCGAATTTGAATAAAGATGGGAAGTACCGGAAGGTGGAGGTCAAGCTGGCGCAACCGCGCGGCCTGCCGCCGCTGCGGGCCTACTATCGGACTGGCTACTATGCACCCACTCAGTAGACGCTGCTTTGTACAATCGCTGGCTGCTCTGGGCACATCTGCCGGCGCGCTCGCGCAGGAAGATCCCGTGATCCGCGTCGTCACGCGCGAGGTCGTGCTGCACGCCACCGTGCTCGACAAAAGCGGCCACTTAGTCACCACGCTCGGTCGCGAAGCGTTTACTGTCCTGGAGAATGGCGCTCCACAAGCGCTGAACGGCTTCAAGCGCGAAGACGTGCCGGTGTCGCTCGGCATCGTCATCGACAACTCGGGCAGCATGCGCGACAAGCGCACTAAAGTTACCGCCGCGGCGCTCACGCTCATCAAGGAATCCAACGCTCAGGATGAGGTCTTCATCGTGAATTTCAACGATGAAGCCTATCTCGATCAGACTTTTACTTCTGACCAGAAGAAGCTCGAAGAGTCGCTCTCCAAGCTCGATTCACGCGGCGGTACCGCCATGCGCGACGCCACCACCATGTCGATGGACTATCTCAAGGAGAAGGGCAAACGGGCCAAGAAGGTGCTGCTGGTGGTGACCGATGGCGACGACAACACCAGCGCGCCTACCAACACACTGGAAAAGCTGGTGGCCAAGGCGCAGCAGAGCCAATGCTTGATCTATGCGATCGGCATCTTCACCGACGAAGAGCGCGGCAAGGCCAAACGCGCCGAACGCGCCTTGAACGCTCTCGCCAACGCCACCGGCGGCCTCGCGTATTTCCCCAAGGAACTCACCGACATCGAGAAACTGGCCAAGCAGGTGGCGCACGAGATTCGCAATCAGTACATCCTGTCCTATCGCCCCACCAACGAGTCGCTAGATGGGGGATACCGGCGCATTCAAGTGGTGGCCAAGGGGCCGAATCGGCCCGTGGTGAGGACGCGTTCGGGCTACTACGCGACGCCGGACCAGAAGGAACCCACGCGCCTTGCTCCGTCCGCGCTGTCGAACTCGCTAAAGCCCTAACTGGCGATGCTGGGCTTCCTCTGGCAATCCGCGCGCGGCTACCGGCTGACGCCCTGGCGCAGCCCCTACCTTCGTTGGCGCATTGAGACCTACTGGGGCCTGCACGCCGAGAAGATCGGCTTTGAGGAGTTCTGGAAGTTCGTCTGGCAGCACCGACGCGAGCTGTGGCGGTTTGTGGGCTGGGCTGGGCGGATGCGGGGATAGGCAGTTTGAATTCTATGCCCCAAGGCAGCGGCCGAAGGTCTCCCGGTGTGCCGATCGGGCTGCCTGCACTCGCAAGAAAGCCTCGGGGGACGGCCAAAACCGGCCAATGAGGGACGGCTGAAAACCGGCCAATAGGATCTCGACAAGACATTGAAGCGAAGAAGGGGGCTACCCTC
>JAYTKJ010000334.1:0-4778 GCA_043730365.1 Acidobacteriota bacterium
GGCAGACATAGCTTTGGGCTTCGGCGCCTCCACCGCACCGGGCTTGCCGAGAGCGATCTCAAGGTAGCCATCTCGCCGAGCCACTCGCACCTGAGCGGGATCAATGGGCTCGGAGAGATTAACCCGCCGGAACAAGTTGATCAGGCCGTCGGTGGTCTTGCCCACTACGGTGACCGCCGCAGCCTCAACGGCAATACTCAACGGACGATCAGCCGTCGCGTCGGCGCTAATCAAAACCAGGCATGATTCTCGCTGGTCTTCTATTTCCACTTCCGGGATTTCGAACAACTCTCGCTCGGCTTTCAGCCAGTCTTCGTAATCAGTTCCCGCATCGGGGCTGCGGTTGTCATAGATTGCATAGGCGCGTTCGCGTATTTGCTCGAACGCTTGGGCGATTTCGCCGGACAGCGGCGGTCCGGCGGAATCGGAAGACGGAACGACTCTGACGTGCTTCGTCGACATCGTGCACTCTCCTCGACTCTTGCTGTTGCTTGGGCGTGGCTCAGGCAGCCATGCCTGATGGAATTCTGCACCTTGCGCACGTTGAATGCAAGCGTAAAGTTGAGGTCACCCCCTGCCGGGGGTAGCTAGAGCCTTACTGCTGTTACCTTGTAGTCCGGTGTACCCGTGTAAGTGTCGCGCGCCGGGCCGGTGAGCTCGTTCACCCAGGCCGCCGTGGAATGGAAGGTTGCGAACAACTGCCCTGCGCCGATCCGCTCATCGATGTGCGCCGAAAGGCTCACTTGGCCGTGGCGGCTAGTCACTTTGACAGTCTGCCCTTCAACAATGCCAAGCTGGAGTGCATCAACCGGCGCGATATCGAGTGTATCAGCTGGGCGCAGGCTTTCATTCGGGGTCCGCATCGTCATCGTTCCAGCATTGAAGTGATACAGAGAACGCCCCGTCATCATGACAAAAGGATACTCGGGGCAGGCCGTCTCGGGAGGCGAACGGAACTCGATCGCCCGGAGCCTCGCGCGCCCACCATGAGCGAAGGTCTGTGAGTGAAGGATAGTTCCGCCCGGATCATTTTCGGCGATGCAGGGCCATTGCAGCCCGGCTTCAACGTCCATCCGCGGATAGGAAATCCCCGCGCCTTTGGGCCACACCGCACGGACTTCGTTCCAGATTTCCTCGGCCGAGGTGAACTCAAAGCCGGCCGTGTGCCCCATAGCCCGCGCCACGCGGCAAACAATATTCCAGTCCGGCAGGCTTCCGCCCACAGGAGCAATCGCACGCCGCACCCGCTGCACTCGCCGCTCGGCGTTCATGGACGTGCCGTCCTTCTCAAAGCTCGAGGCCGCCGGCAGGAAGACGGTGCCGAACGCCTTGGCCGTTTCGTTCAAGAAGAGGTCCTGGACGATCACCAGTTCCATCCCCTCAAGGGCGGCGCGAGTGGCGGCGGCGTTGGCGTTGGTAAAGAGGATGTCGTAGCCGATCGCCCAGAGCGCCTTGAACTCGCCGCGGCCGGCGGCGTCTATCATCTCCAGCATCGTAAGGCCGGGGTCACGCGGAACAGGCGCGCCCCACACGGACTCGAAACGGGCGGCGTTGGCGGCCAAAGGCACATACCCAGTGAGACGGCTCGGTTCGCAGCCCATATGCGCCGAGCCTTGCACGTTGTTCTGCCCACGGAGCGGGTTGACGCCGGCGCCGGGCCGGCCGAGCGAGCCGGTGAGCAGCGCCAGATTGACCAGCGCCATGACGCCCTCGGTGCCTTGCGTATGCTCGGTCACACCGAGCCCGTGAAACATCATGGCAGGGCGGGTCCGCGCATGGAGGCGCGCGGCGGAAACGATCAGCGGCGCATCCACTCCGGTGAGCGCCGCCACGCGCTCCGGTGGCCATTGCTCAATGAAGGCGCGATACGCCGCCCAGTCCTCCACACGGGCGTCGAGGAACGCGGTGTCCTGCAGGCCCTCGTTCACGATCACGTAAGCGAGGCCATTGAGGAGCGCGACATCGGTGCCGGGCCGCAGCGCGAGATGTACGCTCGCAATGTGGGCCAGTTCGGTGGTGCGCGGGTCGGCGACGATCAGTTGCGCTCCCCGCAAGGCTGCCTGGCGGATACGCGCGCCCACGATCGGATGGTTCTCGGTGGCATTGGCGCCCCACACCAGAATGCAGGCGGCCCGCTCGATGTCATCGAAGGAGTTGGTGGCAGCGCCGGTGCCGAGCATATCGCTCATCGCGGCCGCAGTCGGCGCGTGGCAGACGCGCGCACAGCAATCGACATTGTTGGTGCCGAGCACGACGCGGGCGAACTTCTGCGCGATGTAGTTCTCCTCGTTGGTGGCGCGGGCTGAGCCCAAGACGCCCACCGCGCGAGGTCCATGACGCCGCAGTATCTGACCGAGCTTGTCAGCGGTGAACTCAATGGCCTCAGACCACGTCGCGCGCCGCCACTGGCCCTCGGTGCGAATCATCGGCTCTGTCACGCGATCAGTGGCGTGGACGAAGCCATGCGCGTAGCGGCCCTTGACGCACAGATGGCCTTTGCTCACAAGCGCATCCAGCGCGGGCTTGACCTGCACGATGCGCTCGGCATGGACGCCCACTTCCATCTCACAACCGGTGCCGCAGTATGGGCAGGTGGTGCGGGTCCAGCGATCCACCACCGTGGGCACGTGGCAATCGGCAATCGCGCCGGTAGGACAGGTGTCCGAGCAGGCTCCGCAGCTCACGCACTCGCTCTCGCCCAGCGGCACTCCCTCTCCAGCCACGATGCGGAGCGACTCGCCGCGGCCTTCGGCCCGCCACACGAACTGACCCTGCACATCGGCGCAGATCCGCACGCAGCGATAGCAAGCGATACAGAGGTTCATGTCGACGGTGAGGTAGGGGTGCGAGTCATCCACCAGCGCAGGGTCCCGTGGGTTGTGCGCGCCCGGGGCAATACTGTAGCGGTCCAGCCAACGGCGGAGTTCGGACTCCGGCAGATCGCCCGGCAACTGCCGCGCCAGCAGCCGCAGAGCCTCGCGGCGCCCCGCCTCCAAAGCCTCGGTGTGCGTGCGAATCCGCATGCCTGAGGCCGCAGGCGTCATGCAAGCGGCTACCGGGCGCTGCTGGCCTTCCACCTCCACCAGGCACAGGCGGCAAGTCCCCAGCGGCGCAAGGCGCGCATCATGACAGAGGGCCGGTATGTCCGGCAAGGCGTCCAACAGGGTGGCGCCGTCGTTCAGGTTTCGCCTGGCCCCATCTATCTCGAACTCGATCATCACTGCCGTTCCAGCACGTCAATCGCCAGATGGTAAACTAGGCCCTTGTCACCAGACATCTCGCGCCTGGTCGATCTCGGCTTCGCCTTCAAGCAGAAGCTCGACGAATTGAAAGCTGGCCTAGCGCCGTCGTTCGCCTGGTACCCGTATGACTCGCTGTCGAACCTGGTCCACCTGAATCAACTGCTGACCGGTGACCGGCGCCTGTTACTCGATCTGATCGGCGGCCGGCCCTTACTGGATCTGTGTTGCGCCGACGGCGAGCTGGCCTTCTTTCTTGAGTCCATGGGCTGTCAAGTTGACGCGGTGGATCATCCCATCGGCAATTACAACTCCATGGAGGGCGTGACGTCGCTGCGCGATGCGCTAGGTTCGCAGGCCGCCATCAGCCAGGTGGATCTGAATCAGCCGTTCATGCTGCCGAAGAACCGCTATGGGGCGATCTTCTTCTTCGGCGCGCTCTATCATGTCAAGAACCCTTTTCACGTTATGGAGGCGCTGGCGCGGCATACCGAGTACTGCTTTCTTAGCACACGCATTGCCAACACGCTGCCCGGCGGCGCGCGCATCGAAACCGAACCGATCGCCTATCTGGCCGATCGCGACGAGGTCAACGACGACGACAGCAACTACTGGATCTTCTCGCGGGCTGGCTTAGAGCGGCTGCTGGCGCGTACAGACTGGCGAGTGCTGGATATCGCGACGGTGGGCGCGACGGACAACTCCAACCCTGTCGAAGCCGACCGGGACGAACGCGCCTTTGTGCTGGCGCGGAGCGTTTATGGCTCCACCGAAGTCCGAATGCTGGACGGCTGGCATGCGCCCGAGGATACCGGCTGGCGCTGGACGCGGCAGCGTTTCTCGGCGGCCTTCACGCTTCCACTGGGCGGCGCGCGGCGCGTCCAACCGCTCATTTACCTCTATCTGGCTCCTGCCTTATTCACTGGGCAGGATACGGTTACGATTACCGCCACGCTGGCCGGGCAAGTTCGTGCGCAAGCCTACGGCGCACCGGGGCGGCATCTGTTCTCTTGCGAGTTCACCGCCGACTTTCCCGCCGGAGAACAGCGGCTGGACTTCTCACTTGACCGGGTACTGGCGCCCGAATCCGGGGACCAGCGGGAACGGTCACTCATCGTCGCCAGCTTGTCAGTGACTCACTCGCCCGAGTAACTGCCCGACCTAGTTCTTCGACCGCTTAATCCGTTGCGCTTGCAGAGGCGGGGCTGAAGCCCCGCGCAGGCTGAAGCCTGCACTACATTGCCAACGAATCACACGGTCAGAGCACTAGTTCAGCGAGCGCTCAGCAGTATGTTCCTCTGGAACCGGATAGCCGGCCTCGGTGAAGACATCGCGGATCGCGCGGTTAGTCTCAAAGAACACTTGCCAATAATGCTGGTTGGCTGTATAGGGCCGGACCACCAACAGCGGGCCGCGATCGGTGAACGAGCCGATTTCGATAGGGTGTGGCTACTTTAGAACGACGAGCAACTGCCACAGAATGAGAGAGTTGCCTGGAATAGGGTGGCCGTCGAGCTCTGGTTAAACCGGGGATATCAA
>JAYTKJ010000335.1:0-3438 GCA_043730365.1 Acidobacteriota bacterium
CAAACCTCTCGTCAACTTTGAAACCGTCGTGAACCTCATTGGCGGTACGCGCACGCGAGGCGGACTGAAAGTCAAGGCCGTCCTAGACACAAACCAATAAGACACGGGCGTCGAAGTGTCCAAAGAGGATATCGAGCAACTTCAACTCAAGCGCCACAAAACGCATCCGGACTGGAACTATACCCTCTCACCTCGTACTTGAATCAGCGGAGCCGGGCGCTCCAATTGTACATATTATTGTTTAGCAACGTCATAGTGAGTGCGCAGGCCGCGCAGGCCGCCGAGGAAGGACGCGATGTTGGCGCGATCGTCGGCGGCCAGAGGTTCCAGTTCGGCGACCGAGCGCTCCAGACCATGCTTGATCTGCACCTGCTTGCCCTTTTAGCCAGCGCAGTAGTTTGTCATCGTGATTGCCGGCGACGCAGAGGGCGACGCCATCGGCCATCATGTTGCGTACGATGCGAAGGGTGTCCAAAATCCGCGGCCCGCGATCCACCAGATCACCCAGAAAAATCGCGCGGCGTCCAGCCGGGTGACGCCAGGATTCCACGCCTCAGGGCGGCTCCGATCGCGCGCGATCCTGTCGCTCCCAGCCGAGTTTGCCGAGCAGCGCAAGTAGTTCATTGGCGCAACCGTGGATGTCGCCGATGATATCGAACAGGCCCGCCTGGTCCTTCTCGATGCCCTTCATAGCAGCGGTCGGCCGGCGAGCGCCTGCCACAGCAACAGCAGAAAGATCGCGGTGTAGCCGAGGGCCGCTCCACTTACTAACGCGGCCGGGCGCGCGAGCTTCCAACGCTCCACCAGCCAACCCGCCAGCGGCAACGCCTGCATGCCGTGCAGCCCCATGGCGTGGGCCACGCGAAGATCGCCATGCGCCACACTCCAGTTCACCAGCGGCAATCCCGCTCCGCCATCGGCCGCCCCAACGGTGTGCGCCAGCCGTGCCAGCATCGAACCCGCCTCAATGCTCCCGGCCAGCAGCAGCATGAGGCCCCAACGGATTCCCCAGAGCAGACCGGGCGAGAGGAGCGGCGGAGGTGCGGCCCAGTAGAGCCAAGCGAGTCTGGCCGCGGCGAACGAGTTGAGCAGGATGAAGAGACCCATCGTGTTGAACACTATCGCGTCGAAAGGCGTCGAGTTGTTAAAGTGCGAGGTGACCCCGCGCGCCGCCTGCAGGTTGACAAGTGCGATCTCAACCGCCATCGCCAAGGCGGCCATCCTGGCCACCCATTCTGCCGGCCGGAAGCCGGGCGGATAAAAGCGGATCATCCAACCGAGGGTCAACAGGAAGATGAAGATCGAAACTTCGAACTTCAATGGCTTGAGCCAGACGCTCACGCCCAAGAGACGACGCGAATCGAAAGCCATTCCCGACAGCGCAATTACCGCCAGCGCCAGTTGCGCCCACAGCACGCGCGTAAGCCACCGCATCGGCTACAACTCTACCGTGCTGCGCCGTAAGCCGAAGTAGAGGAGCAGTCCCACTGGTCCAAAGAGAAAAGTGAGGACCAGACACGGCGCCACCAGCCAGTGCGACAGACCCCGCCGCCCCGCGTCGCGCACTTCCCAGGATCCGATAAATAGATCGAACGCCAGATAGTGAATCCAGCCGGCCAGCAAGGCCATGGGGTTGCGGAAGAGCGCGGCCACACCACTCAGAGAATTGAAATTGCCCTCGCCGCCTCCGCTGAGCGCGGTCACCAGCGTCACCAGATAAACACAGGCGAGTCCCAGCGGCAGCAACACCGCGGTGATCGGCTGCGTCCATCGCCATCGCGGCGCAAGGAGCAACAGCACCCACCCGGGAAGCACCATGGGGTTGACGATCTGGAACAACGCATCCGGTTGCATAGCCTACTCCTTCAACGGCCGCGAAATCACACAAGCATTGATGCCGCCAATGCCCATCGACAGCTTCCCGGCGAGCCCAGCGGGCCAATCGCAGGATGTGTCGAAGACCACGCGCGGATGGAGCCCGGCGATGGCTGGATTGAAGTCAGCCTCTGAAAGCGGCGTCGGAAACAGAGCGCCGCGCTCGAAGCCCAGGTATTGCGCAGTGAGTTCCCAGCCGCCACCGGCGCTCATGCCGTGGCCGAAGGTACCTTTGCGAGCGGTGATCAGGACCGAATCGGGAAAGATGCCGCAGAACGTCGAAATTTCACCGAAGTCGCCCGGTGTGGCGGTGGTGTGCGAGTCCCACGTGCCCACGTCTTGCGGCAGCGCTTGAGCGGTCGAGAGCGCCTCGTGGATGGCCAGCGACGGGCCGGCGGTGGACGGCGTAATGATATGGTTGGCGTCTGAACTCACTCCCACCGCTAGTGGCTCCATGCCCAGCGCGCGAAACCCCTTGGCGCGCAGATAGTCCATATCGCCGACAATCCAAACCACCGCGCCGCCAGAAACATGCGTACCGCGGAAGCGAGAAAGGGGTAGCGACACGCCTTTGCCGCCCGACAATACGCGGCCCGAATAGAAAGCGCCCAACACCAACGGGTGAGGAGGCGGATCGGTGGCGCCCACCACCACCAGCTTGGCTTGGCCGGACTTGACCGCGTCCATCGCCAGCTTCAACGCCACGCCAAACGTGGAGCAGGCGGCGACGGGCGCGAAGGTAAAACCATGAATGCGGCCGAGGATCGAAACCTGCGCGGCCGGAGTGTTGTGCAGATTCCAGATGACATTGGCCGAAACCTTCCAGGGCGGGTCCGGCGCTTGCCATTTCTCATCGAGCCGCCCGCGCCGCTTCTCTTTCTCACGAATGGTGCTGAGCTTGGCGACCTCGATGTTATCGCTATCGATGATCACTTCTTCGATCGCCGCCAGTTCGGCGAGATACTCGCTCAACTCCGGCGAGCGCTCCATCCAGAGGCTTCGCCAGGCCGCTTCGGCGTCAGGGTCGGCGCCCTCCGGTGGCAGTTCTCCCGAGGCACGCAGCGCCGAATTGCGCTCGGGCTCCGACCAAAACCGGTCCCACCGGCGTTGCGCGCGATACAGTTCGATGCTGGCCCGGTAGACCGTATCGATGTTGCCGATCCCGGTGCCAATATAGACATGGGCGGCGGAACCGAGCGACTGCAGTTCCTGCTCCAGGCCAGGATTCTGCCCCAGCGCTTGAATGAATGCACCGAGCGCGAACTGCGTGGGCAGATCCATCTTCTCCAGCAGCATCTGGTATTGGCGCGGAGCGAAGCGCTCGTCGATCCAGGGCTGATAGCGGGCGAATTGGAAATCCGGCGTGCCGGCCAGGAAATTGTTGGGCCCGAAACCCTCAAACGGCGCCAACCAGGACGCAGACCCCGCCAGGTTTCGCGCGAAGGCGTCGATATCGGGAGATTTGGGAGCTACGACACCCCACCCAAACACGCCCGTTCTTATGTCGGCCAATTGCACCTCGGTTCAGCGGTTGAAACCCGCGCGAACCCAACTAGGATATCG
>JAYTKJ010000336.1:0-3566 GCA_043730365.1 Acidobacteriota bacterium
AACGGAAGATGAGCAACTACCCCCTGCGCCGTGGCTACAAACGCTCGCCACCCATCGACTTCTCCGCTGCCATCAGAATCGTTAAGTGACGAGTATTGCCCTTAGTCGCCACCCACTGACGGCTCCGGGCGCGATAAGATGTCCATGCAATGAGTCGTCGCATCCTTATCGTTACCGGCGATGCCGGCGAAGGCTACGAGTGTTGGTATGCCTATCACCGCTTTCTCGAAGAGGGCTTTGAGCCCGTGGTGGCTTCCACCAAGGCGCGCCGCCTGCAAATGGTGGCTCACCTGATGCACCCCGCTTGGGAAACCTACATCGAGATCCCCGGCTACAACATTGAGGCGACGCTCTCGTTTAAAAAAGCGAAGCCCAAAGACTTCGACGCGATCCTCATCATCGGCGGCCGCGCGCCCGAGTATCTGCGCCATGACAAGGCGCTGCTCCGGATCGTTCGCGACATGCACGCCGCCGGCCAATGGGTCTTCTCCATCTGTCACGGCATTCAGGTGCTCGCGGCGGCCGGCATTCTCGCTGGGAAGCGCGTCACTTGCTATGAGCACGTGCGCTCGGAGGTGAAGCTCGCCCAAGCCAAGTGGGACAAACGGCCTGCCGTGCGCGACGGCAATCTCGTCACGGCGCAAACCTGGGAGTCGCACCCCGAGTTCTACCGTGAAGTGATGCAGTGCCTCCGTGAAACCAAGGAGTCCAACGGATGAATGCCGGTTTGGTGCTGGCTGCTGCCTCTGCCCTCGCCGTCTGGCCGGGATTCCGCGGTCCCAACGCTTCGGGCGTCGACGCCGGATCGCATGGCCTCCCGGAGGAACTCGCGCCGGATCGAAATGTGATTTGGAAGGTCGCGTTGCCCGCCGGTTCGTCCTCGCCCGTGCTCACGCGTGAGCGTTTGTACATCACCGGAGCCGAGAACGGCAAGCTGATCACGCTGGCCCTTGACCGCGCCACGGGCCGCATTCTTTGGCGTCGTGAACTCGCCGCACCGCGCAACGAGGCGCGGCACCCCCTCAACAACGCCGCCTCGGCCACGCCGGTTACCGATGGTGTCACCGTCTATTCATTCTTCGCCGACTTCGGCCTCATTGCCTACGGGGCCGACGGCAACGAACTCTGGCGCCTCCCGCTCGGGCCCTTCACTAACCTTCATGGCATGGGCTCGTCGCCGGTACTGGCCGGAGACCGCCTGTTTCTCGTCTGCGATCAGGACGTCGGCTCTTTTCTGCTGGCGCTGGACAAGCGCACCGGCAAGCAGCTTTGGCGCGTGGAGCGGCCCGCCGTGGTGCACGGCTTTGCCACGCCCACTCTGCTCGGCGACGATCAGTTGGTGGTGCCCGGTTCTTATCTATTGGCTTCTTATGCGGTAAAGACCGGCGCCGAGTTGTGGTCAGTGCGTGGACTAACCTGGCAGATCAAGAACACCGCCGTGGCGGCGGCCGACGGCACGATCTTCGTTACCGGGTGGGCGCCTGGAGCCGACCCCGGCGAGAGCCGGCCCCTACCGCCGTTTGAGACAGCGGTTACCGAGATTGATGCCAATCACAACGGACGTCTCGAAGCGGCCGAACTCAATCCCAGTCAGTACAAGCACGGGGGCTCGTGGCGCGCCATCGATCGCGATGCCGACGGCGCCATCGACAAACGCGAATGGGGCTTCTACCGCGGCCGCCGCGCAGCGCGTAATCTCACCATGGCCGTGCGTCCCGGAAATGCGCGTGGCGATCTTACCGACACGCACGTGCTCTGGCGCAATGAGAAGTCCGTGCCCCAGGTCTCCTCCCCGCTGCTTTATGATGGCGTGCTCTACACGGTGAAGGACGGCGGCATCCTCACCTCGCTTGATCCAAAGACGGGCGAGATTCTCAAGACCGCCCGCCTGCCTGGAGCTATCGATGTCTATTACTCCTCACCCGTAGCTGCCGCCGGCAAACTCTATCTGGCCGGGGAGAAGGGCAGTGTGTCGGTGGTCAAGGCAGGCGCGCAATGGGAACCGCTGCACGTTGCCACCTTTGACGACGGGATCTATGCGACGCCGGCGATCGATGCCGGGCGAATTTTCCTACGCACAACCAGTACTCTGTACTGCTTCGGGAGTAAGTAGTAAGTTTGCTATTAGTAGATGATCTGATCGCTCGCCGTTACCACGGGTCCAGCCGTCGGAGTACCCGGCGCGCGCCCTGGGGATGGCCTTCGCGGTGGCTTCCGCCGGCGTGCCTCTTCCAGTCGCGCCGTCGCGATCGCGGCATAGCGGCACATGTCTTCTTCGGTGTAAGTGAAGGCGCGCTGCGAGGCGTCTTCGTGAGCCCTTTCCAATACCGCCCGGCACAACAGCGGCAACTCCTGGAGCCGGATGCTATACCGCCGCGTCAGGGCCAGATCGATGCTGACGGTGAAGTCTGTGCGGGATCGATCCGCGGCGACGCCTTCAAAGGCGAAGGTGCGGCAACCCAGCACTTCGTTGAACCCCGCCAAAATGAACTGCATTTTCGACTGTTCCATGGAAGACTTCTCCTTGCTTGTTGACCGCTCAGCGTGATTGTTACTCATCGAACCCCTGCCCTGTCCCGGTTACAGACCGGCGAAAATTCGACAATCAGACGATGCTGCCGGGTGGGCCGGCTGGCCGGATCGCACACTTCGAAAACGAACCCGGTTGGCTGCCGCTTGGAGATCGTCGCGTCTGACTCGCGCAGGTGGCGGAACAGCGCCTCCTGTATGTTGTCGGTTTCGCCGATATAGATCCACTCCGCCGCATTTGAAATGCCGTAAACTCCTGATCGCGCCGGAGCGTGCTCCATAATCGACGGAGGCGAGAACGAGCGGGGAAACAGCTTTTCAAAGGGCATTTTTGCAGTGCTTTCAGACGCGCTGAACCGCTACCCCACCATGCGGGTGGATGTATTCGTTTTCGCGTCGCGGCCCCGGCCGAGTACGGTCTGCAGACGCACCACCAGCGCCTTGCCCAGGCTCACGTCGGCGTAGTTGGACCGGTATCCAGGCATCTTGGGGTCTATGAACTCTCTCCGGAAAAGCTGGTCCGATGCCAGACTGGCGAGCAGTTCCAATTCTTTGCTGGTGAATTTTACACTGATGCTCGTCATGCTCTCCCGAGCCGGGCGCTTGGTGCTGGCGGCCTCTGCCGTTGCCGCTGAAGTGGTCACTTTGCTCAATGCCATGTTGGTGCTTGGCCGCCTTCGCTAAAATGATTTGCGGGGCTAATGGAAGATTGGCCCTTAACTAGTATCGGTGAAGTGCGCTTCGTTGTCAAGTCGCCGGGCCCGCCGTTGACAGCCGTAACTTAATCGACTGTGGTAAAGTGCCTTCCAGACCGATTCATATGGATCTTGCCTTCGTCATCAAACATCGCCTGCGGGAACTCGGCCTGGAGCAGCGCGGTCTGGCCGCCGCCGCCCAAGTCACCGAGTCCTACATCTCACAGCTTCTGGCTGGCAAAAAGGCTCCTCCGGCTCCCGAACGCACCGACGTCTACGACAAGATGGAAGGCTACCTCGGGCTCCCGGCCAGCGAGCTTTCCAAACTGGCCGGCCTCCAGC
>JAYTKJ010000337.1:0-1547 GCA_043730365.1 Acidobacteriota bacterium
GCTGAAGCTGATCTGACCGTCTTCCCCGCTCAGCAGGCGGTGGTTGGAGATGGCCACTTTGTGGGTGTAGCGGCCAAGATAATCGATGACCTGTTCCGGTCCGCCGAACGGAGCTTTGGCGTAAACGATCCAGTCCTGCTTTCTGGCCCCGGCGATGTGTTTCTCAAAAGCCGCCGCTTCATTCAGGTGGATGAGCTGGCCATGGAAGGTGAGTTCGGCTTTGGCAAGGGCTGCGAGGAAGAGCCGGCGGAACAGGCGCGACAGCACGCGCACGCTGAGGAAGAAGTTATCGCGGCACCCGATCCAGATTTGCCCCTCGGGACCGATGCCGCCGCCGATGCCGCCGCCGGTGACCACGCAGTGTACGTGCGGATGATGCAGCAGGTTCTGGCCCCAGGTGTGCAGGATGGAGAAGAAGCCGATCTTGGCCCCGAGATGTTTTGGATCGGCGGCGATGGTGAGCAGCGTTTCGGCGCTGGCCGCGAAGAGGATGTTGTAGATCGCCTTCTTGTTTTGCAAGGCCAGTTCGGCGATGCCCGGCGGCAGCGTGAAGACGACGTGATAGTAGGGGATCGGCAGGAGCTCCGCCTTCCGCCGCGCGAGCCACTCCTCCTTCGCCAGGGTCTGGCACTTGGGGCAGTGGCGGTTGCGGCAGGAGTTGTAAGCGATGCGCTGATGCTCGCAGTGGCCGCAGCTTTCCACATGGCCGCCCAGGGCGGCCGTACGGCAGGTTTCGATCGCACGCATGGGCTTGAGTTGTTCGAGCGGCATCGCGTGCGTTCGGCGATAGGCCTCGCCGTACCGCTGAAAGATGTCGGCCAGTTCCAGACTGGGCCGGGACATGGCGGCTTAGGGCTTCCGGGTCTGGCGGCCCGACTTGGGCAGGGTGTCCAGCGGCGAGATCGTGCCCCCGATTCTACCCGGACTGACATACGTGTAGCGCGCGGTGGTGTCGATGCGGGTGTGTCCCAGTAGCACCTGGATGACTCGCAGGTCTTCCCCATTCTCGAGTAAGTGCGTGGCGAAGCTATGCCGCAGCGTATGGGCGGTGACCCGCTTCTGGATACCAGCCAAGTACGCCGCGTCGCGGCAGATTTGTTGCAGCGTTTCAGGACGCATATGTGTGCCGGCCTTGCGGCCTGGAAACAGATAGTCCGTCGGCTTCTGTTGCTTCCAGTAAACGCGCAGTACTTCGAGCAGGCGCTGGGACAAAACGCTATAGCGGTCCTTGGCTCCCTTGCCGCGCTCGATGCGAATCAGCATCCGCGAGGAGTCGATGTCGCTCACCTTCAGATTTACGGCTTCCGAGATCCGCAACCCGCCTCCGTAGCAAACCATCAGCGCCGCCCGGTGCTTGAGGATGCCGATGGGGACGAAGAACCGCTCGACCTCTTCGGGGCTGAGCACCACGGGCAGGCTGTTGGGCGTGCGCTGGCGCTTGAAGTGGGCATTGCTCCAGGGCAACTCCAGTGTCTCCTGATATAAAAACTTGGCCGCCGCCGTGAAACAGTTCACGCTTTGCGGCGACATCAGGCGGACCTCGCTCA
>JAYTKJ010000338.1:0-3566 GCA_043730365.1 Acidobacteriota bacterium
CGTTGCGAACCTGGAGGATTGATTTCGTGCTTCGTCGTTTGACGCCAGTTTCCCCCTTTTCTCTCGTTGCGCTGCTGGCCGTGCCCATGGCGGCCCAGCAGTTTTCGGTCCGGGTGCAGTTGCCGGATCAATCGATCGACGCCGTGGATGGCGGGACGGTCACCATGCCGGCGGCCGGCCTTGGCCAGACGATCACGGCCAGCGTTGTCGTCACCAATCGAGGCTCTGCGCCGGCGACGGTGAATTTCCTGCAGCCCTCAGGGTCCAACGATTTCGTCCTGTCCAACGTGCCTGAGCTGCCGGTTGGCATAGCGTCGCGCGGCACCTTCGCGTTCTCCATTACCTATACTGCGAAGACCTCCACCCGCACCTTGGGCCGTGTACAGCTGCTGGCGGCGGTGAACAACGTTCCCAGCAACTTTAGCCTCGGTCTGGCCGGGGTAGCGCCTGAATTCGCCTACAGCTTCACGCCGCAAGGTGGCAATCAGACCAGCATTCTGGATGGCGCCGCCATCCGCTTCCCAGACACGAATATCGATGCGACGTCTAACGCGATTGTGGTTGTCACCAATCGTGGCTCCGATCAAGGCATCTTCAATGGCGCGCTGGTTACTGCGGGCGCTGAGTTTGCCACCATCAACGTGCCGTTGACCAACACCACGGTTGACGCCGGCCGCGAAATTCGCTTTGGTGTGACGTTCACCCCCAAAGCTTTGCAGTCCTACACCGGCAAGTTGGAGTTGCAGACGGCGGACCGCAAGCTAAGCTTTGCTCTCGAAGGCGCTGGCACCGGTGCCCGTTACGCCTACGAAATCGTGCGGGATAGTGGCGCAGGCCCGGTCCAACCCAACCAAATGGTGACTCTGGCCGACGCCAATGTCGGCGACAAGAGCGCCGTAGTGGTCCGGTTCCGCAATACGGGCAACAACGACGGGCGCATTGCGGCCATCAGCGTTTCCGGCGCCGGCTACAGTTTGAGCGAAGTGCCGCTGTTGCCGCTGGTGGTGCCGCCCAATCAGTCCGTCTCCTTCACAGTGAACTTCCAGCCCACGACGCCGGGCCGCGCGCTCGGCAGGCTCCGGATTGGCGCTGACGATTTTGACCTGGCTTCCAATGGATTGGGTTCCACCGTCAATTACGCCTACGTCATCAACAACGTGGCCAACACGGTGGCCGGTGGCGGGTCCGTCATCTTTACGCCGGCGGCAGTGGGTGGCTCAAGCCGCCTGCGCTTCACCATGACCAATACCGGCACTTCGACGGCCACTGTCTCGTCGGTCGGTCTGGCTGCGCCAACCACGGTATTCACGCTCGCCAACATTCCCGCCCTGCCCGTGAACCTGGCGGCCAACGCCTCGGCCGGCTTCGATGTCGTGTTCACCCCGAACGCGCTGGGCACCTCGACCGCCACGCTACGCGTCGACAATCAGACCTTCACGTTGAGCGGTGCGGGCAACGCGCCGCCGCCGCTGCCCGACATCAAGTTCGACGGCGCCACCGGCACGCAGGATGCTCTCCAGCAGCCTGCCGTCGGTCTGACCATCGCCAGCGCCTATCCGCTGGCACTCACCGGCAGCCTGACTCTGGCGTTCAACTCCGACGTTTTCTCGAATGACCCGGCCGTGCAGTTTGCCACCGGCGGCCGAACTGTGGCTTTCACCATTCCAGCCAATTCGACGCGCGCTATCTTCGCGAATAACCAGAACCAGATCCGG
This sequence comes from Acidobacteriota bacterium, assembly GCA_043730365.1. GTDB lineage: Bacteria > Acidobacteriota > Terriglobia > Bryobacterales > Bryobacteraceae > VFZP01. Next base: position 1,716 of record JAYTKJ010000338.1, read on the forward strand.
GTCCAGTCCGGCAGCCTGGCCGGGTCGATCACGCTTACCCCCTCGATCAATACCACCGAGGGCAGCATCAACCTGACGCCTACCACGCCGCCGACGCTGACGCTGAACGTCGCTCCGGCCGCGCCGCGCATTCTGGGCGTCGCGCTTGGCAGCAAGACGGCTACCACGATTACGCTGCTGGTCAGCGGCTACGCTACCAATCGGTCAGTGACTACGATGCGCCTGCAGTTCACGCCCGTGTCGGGTGAGAACGTGGGCACGACCGACGTCACCGTTCCCGTCGAAGCCTCTTTCCTCGGCTACTACCAGGGTCTGGCTTCGGCCCCGTTCGGTAGCCTCTTCACGGTCTCCGTACCGCTTACGCTAGCCGGCGATATCAAGAACGTCACCAGCGTAACCGATACAGTGCAATCGGTAGCCGTGACGTTGACCAACCGCGTAGGCACCTCTAACTCGGTGCCGTTGACGCTGCGCTAAAGGGGGCCGTGGAAGCCCTGGCCTTTTTAGCCGGCCGGGCGCGGCGCCAAACCGCGAGGAACAGACTTGCGATGCCGCGCCAGAGCGAGTCCGTCTTAAGGGCAATACTGTTCCCTTAAGGCGTTGCGCGTCTCCGATGCTTCTCGCTAGTGTCTCGTCAGACTCAGCTTGAGAGGCACAAGTCATGCTTGGGAGTTCGTTTCCCGTCAAAGGAACCTTCAACTCCCAGAACGCCGTTTTCGGGGCCGCCCGGCGGGATTCTCGGGGGGCATCCGAGGCTATGTACGAGTAAGCCGACGATCCGCCCGGAGCGGCTTAGTTCTTACGCGCGATCCGGAATCTATTCCTCCCGTAGACCATCCCATTTTCAAAGCCTCGTTACGCGCGGCCTTGTATGATAGAGGAGTTGAAACCGGAATGACCACTAAAGACGCTCTTCACCTTCTCGTGGACGAATTGCCGGAGGACCAAACCGAGCTTGCGCGCGTCTTGTTGGAAGACCTGCGGGACGCGGCCGATGTGGACGGGTCGCCGCTTGACGCCGAAACGCTCGCATCTCTCGACCGTGGCCTTGCCGATATCGCCGCGGGGCGCGTCAAGCCGCTCAACGAATACAAGCGCGAACGCGGATTGTGAAGTATCGGATCAGCGTCTCGCATGAAGCCGAGAAAATTCTTGACCGGCTCGACCGTCCCACTGAGCGCCGCCTCCGTGCGCGGTTCGATCTACTGCGCGACGATCCCTTCGATCCACGACTCTCGGCGCTGCTCACTGAACGCGCGGGCGTGCGAAAGTCGCGCGTCGGAGGCTGGCGCATCCTGTTCACCGTGGACCGCGATGCACTGGTCGTAAACGTCGTTACGGTAGATACGCGGGGCCAGGTCTACAAACACACATCCTGATGACCCGGCTCCACATTTATCCTGCGGAGTTATGAGCAAACGAGCCACAGGGCGACGAGACACGGATAGATCCTGAATCACGCGTTACTCGGACAAAGCTCGGATCAAGCTGATACGGGCGCGAAGTCCCAGTCTGGGAGGTTGCCCAATCGCTAATAAGCGGGCCGTCCGTCGGTCTCAAACTTGTTGAACTTCGGCGCCTTCACTCCCGCCATCTGATCCAGCGCGGCCTGCAACTTCTTGCGGGCCGCTTTGGCTTCCGGCGTTGCCGCCGTCACCGGACTCTTCTCGAACTCGTCGTTCTGTATGTCGAACAGCCGCCCATCCAGATAGAGCTTCCACCGCTGGTCCCAGGCCAAGCGCGTTGGCACCACCGGCGCCTTTGCAACCTGGATTGCGGATCATAGTGCGAGAAGAGCCACGGCTTCGGATTCCCCTTCTCGCCCCGGATCTGCGGCAGAAAACTGCGCCC
>JAYTKJ010000339.1:0-19464 GCA_043730365.1 Acidobacteriota bacterium
GATATCCCCGGTTTAACCAGAGCTCGACGGCCACCCTATTCCAGGCAACTCTCTCATTCTGTGGCAGTTGCTCGTCGTTCTAAAGTAGCCACACCCAAATGGTTAGTCGCGTTCTTCAAGCCTTCTATAATAGTTCGACAATGCGCGCAACCTTCCTCTTACTGCTGGCGCCCTTCGCCCTGTTGGCCGAAACGCTCACTCTCGATAGCGGCTCGGCCAAGATCGCGTGGGACCTCTCCGGCGGAGCCCTCGTCGATTTCCAACTCAAAGACCAGCCCATCAACCCCTTCACGTGGCAGGAGCAAGGCACCGCCGCGGCGCGTTTGCGCGGCCACTTCCTGTGCATGGACCGCTGGGGCGCGCCCAGCGCGGCTGAGATCAGCGCCGGCGTGCCATTTCACGGCGAGGTGTCGCGCGTGGAATGGCGGCAACTCGGCAAGACGGCGACCGAAGCGGAGATGACGACGCGTCTACCGCTGGCCAAGCTCGGCGTGAAGCGTACGGTGAAGTTGGATGGCACGTCGGCGCTCGTCACCGAAGCCGTCACCAATGAAGCGCCGCTTGGGCGCGTCTACAACATGGTGCAGCATCCCACCATCGGCCCGCCGTTTCTCGACGAAACCGTCGTGGTGGATTCCAACGCCCGCCAAGGCTTCATGCAGTCCAGCCCCATGCCGAATCCTGAGCATCCCACCGTCGTGTGGCCGCAGGCGCTCAAGGACGGCATGCCCGTGAACTTGCGCATGCTCAAGGATGACCCGATGCCGAACGTCGTTTCTTACGTGGTGGACGACGAGTTTGGCTGGGTGACGGCCCTGCATCCGGACAAGCGTCTGGTGCTCGGCTACATCTGGAAGACCGCCGAGTATCCGTGGCTCAACATCTGGCGCGATGTCGTAGCGGGCAAGCCCTCCGCGCGCGGCCTCGAATTCGGCACCACCGGACTCCATCAGCCGTATCCGATCCTCACGCAGAAAGGCCGGATCTTCGGACGGCCGTTGTTTGCGTTCATCGACGCGACGGAAACACAGTCGCGCCGCTACCAGGTTTTCCTGCTGAAGCTGCCGGCTACGGCTTCGGGAGTGTCACAAGTTCGTCGAACGGGTTCGGGCGAGTGGGTGCTGGAGACTCGCGAGGGGCAGCAGGTGCGAGTGAAGGATTTGCTGGCCGGACAATAGTAGGCTGCGCGGCCAGCTGACCCGCCGGGCATTCGGGCGCGGGTACGCCAGCCTGCGGCATAGAATATTGCTCGCGGACCGTGGCGGGGTCGAACGGGATTACCATTCCCGAATCCACTTGCGCACTGACACCGGCACGCGGCATCCGCACCGAGCAAACTCCAGTGGCCGGGCTCATCGAAGCGACGAGTTTTTGCTCCACCTTACGCAGCGTCGACATTCCCTCACGCATCGAGCGCTTGATCCGGTCGACGCCTACCGGATCAGTATCTGGATTTCAACGGGTACAAATGGAAGTTCTTCCCCGCCGAGTTCATCGCAATGAGCAGACCGTCCGGGAAACCAGGGAGAGCCGAGGCGAATTCGATCCCATCCGTGGAATCGGCCGTGCCGCGCAGAATGAACAGCGGCCGGACGGCCTCGCCGCGTTTGGCATAGACGTGATACTCGCTCTTGCCGGCGATCTGATCGGTGACGATGAGCCAGAACGGCGTGACCGCGATGCCTTCACGCTGGCCCTGATACTTGTCGGTGGCGTGTCGCCCCGCCTCGGCCGCTGCGCCGCCGGCGCGGTCCGGATCGGCGTGGTACTTACGCACGCAGCAGGTCTCGTCCGCGTAGTAGACATAGCCGTCGGTATCGTCCACCGCCACGGCTTCGATTTCGTTTTTCACCCCGCCCGAAAACTGACCGAACTCGCGCACCTTCCGGCCGGTGACGCGCGTGCCGTCGTCTTCCAGGCGATACTGCCAAAGATACTTGCCGCTGGGCCCGGTCTTGCGGGACACGATCGCAAATAGCGCGCTGTCCTTGGGGCGACGATAAAGGCCGATGCCCATGGCCAGCGCCGCGTCCCCCTTTTCGCCGTCAAACACCGGAATCGCGCCGGCTTCGGTCCAACGTCCGGAAGCCGGATCTGCCCGGAAGACCCGCAGTTGCTGTTTGTTCCGCTCCGTCACCACGGCCAGGTTGCCTTCAACGTCGACATTGTTCGGGCGGTCCAGACCACCGATGACCTGGCGCGTCTTGCCGTCAAGGCCGAATGCGTACAGCGCTCCGTCCGGCGCGGCGGCTTTGTTGGTGCCGAGAATCAAACTGTGCGAGGCGTCGTAGAGATTCCTCCACACGGCCGGATCGTCCGGGTCATTGGCAACGCGCTCGGTGGTGACGGCCGGCGTGATATCCAGCACCCGCGCTCCGGGCACGAAAAAGAAAAGGAGCAGAGCCGCCGCACGCATCTTTACCGGTCCGCCGCCGCCGCGGTCAACGCCATCGCTGTTTTCCAGCCGCCCGCGCGCTGTATGCCAGGTACGAAAAACTGATTGACAAACTCCGGGTCCGCGCCATTGAAGAAGAACGGCTTCGCGGTCAGAGTCACCTTCACGGGAGCGACGGCGGCGGCGAAGCGCACCCAGATGCTGGCCATCCCGAGGCCCACCAGCTCCACCTCGGTCTGGCCCTTGGTTTCGAGCCACCGCAGCGCCGTCAGAATGTCCTGCACGCGCGCTTGATCCTCGGTGCGGTTGAACGTCAGGAAATGAGGCACGTCGGTGGTGCGCTTCTCCTTGGCCTTGCCGGTTTGAAACGCGTCGATCATCAGCACAGGCCGCTTGGCCCGAAGCAGCGCGGCCACATCGTCAGACTGGCGGGCGGCCGCTGAGCCTTCCGGGTGCACCACCAACGCCGTCTTGCCGGTGCCACTGAGCCACACGCCCGGGATGCGATCTTTCATGGCCGGCCGGCTCAGTGTCACCGTCTCGCCGGCGCTTTGCCCTGTCACTTCCTTCGGCCACTCGGCCCCGATCGCCAGCCGCAAGAGCCGCCGCTTTTCTTCGAGGTTGCCCGAAAGGCGGTCCAGTTGCTGCATCGCGATCGTGCGCCACTGCACGAAAAGGCCGTCATAGGTGAGCGCGCCTTGTGGCAAAGTGCGGCCATGCAATGCCAGCATGTTGGGCAGACTCTCGATGCGCGTGCTCTTTTCGGCATATTTTGATGCGTCAGTATCGCCCAGCGCGTGCTTGGCGAAGAACTTGTACATGGCCTCGCGCGAGTCTTTGTTGTAGTTATGCGGCGCGTCGATCCGCACGGCTTCCACCAACGACGAGCGATCGTACAACTCATAAATTCCCTTGATCGCCGGATACTCTTCCTCCAGCGTGTTCTTGGTCCAATCGCCGGTGGCCGAGACCATCAGCATCGGCCGGGGCGCCATCAGCGCGCCGAACTCTACGTTGTAGGCTCCCACGCGCAGGCCCGGCGTGTTCTCGCAGGGCGAGCCGCCTTGCATGATGCCGGAGATCATGTTGACCGGCACGGCGTACTTGACCCGCTCGTCGACAGCGGCAAGGAGAAACGTCTGCGTACCGCCGCCCGATGCGCCGGTGGCCCCGATGCGCTCCGGGTCCACGTCGGGTAACGTCGTCATGAAGTCCACGGCGCGGATCGAGTTCCACAACTGCAGCCCCAGCGGCCCCCAGTTCCACAATTGCTCGGTCTTGTTGCCAAAAGCATGCGGCGTCTGCACCGTGTCGTTGTAGCCCACCATGTCGTAGAGCAGCACTACGTAGCCTTGCCGGGCGAGGTTGATTCCTCGCGTAGGCAGCGAGCCGAGCGGCGTGTGCTCCAGCCGCCCGTATGTCCAGTGGCCGTGCGGCGAGACGATGGCAGGGAACTTGCCGGTGCGCCCGAGCGGACGATAGAGATTGCCGCCCAGCCAATAGCCCTGGCGCGTCTCGATCAGCACCTTCTCAATCGAGTAATCCTTGTTCTCGATGCGCCCAAAGATCTCGCTCCGCACGGGCGCGCGCTCCGGCATCGGATCCAGGCCGGCCCAGAACAGGATCTGCTCCTTGAGTTGCTTCTTGCGCGCCTCCCACTGAGCCAGCGTCTTGTACTCCGGCATCTTAAAGTGCGTGTTGGTGTTCGGCGGGTTGATGTTGCGCGAGTCTTCGGGCCATGCTGCGATGGCGGCGCACACAAAGAGAGAGAGAAACCTCATGGGTCCGAATATAGCGCAAGCGTGGCTGGGGAGCCAGAGTTGAGAGAGTTGAGAAGATCGGCTGGGATTCGCGGGCTATCTTTGCTAAACTTTCTCCCAAGGCTAGGCGCTTGCCGATAAGAGTAAACGTGATGCACGAGTTTTACGAGTTCTTCGCGGGAGGAGGCATGGTTCGCGCCGGCCTCGGGCCGGCGTGGCGCTGCCTTTTTGCTAACGATTTCGATCACAAGAAGAGCAGCGTCTATAACTTCAACTGGGGAGTGGGGCAGCTCAAGACCGGTGACGTCCGCGACGTGACCACCGGCGATTTACCGGGTCAAGCGAGTCTTGCCTGGGCTTCTTTTCCTTGTCAGGACCTTTCCCTGGCCGGTGGAGGCGCGGGTTTGAAGGGGGACCGTTCGGGCTCTTTCTGGCCGTTCTGGAAGTTGATGAAGGATCTGATCGAGGAGAGCCGGGGCCCTTCCCTGATCGTGCTGGAAAACGTCTGTGGAACATTGACGTCGCACGAGGGTAGAGACTTCGGCGCCATCTGCAACGCTCTTCAGGAAGCGGGCTACTCAACGGGAGCCATGGTGATCGACGCCTCTCTCTTTGTTCCTCACTCCCGGCCGCGGCTATTCATCGTTTGCCCTCGCCAAGGCGCGTCCTTTCCTGCCGCTTGCATTTCGAACGCTCCGTTGCTTCCGTGGCATACCCGTAGTCTTCGAACCGCCTATGAGCGGCTTCCCGCCAAGGCCAAGCAGGGCTGGATATGGTGGAATCCGCCCATCCCACCTCCTCGCTCCGCGTCTTTCGCGGATCTCATAGAGGATGGCCCGAAAGATGTCCCGTGGTTTTCCAGGGCTGAGACGCAGCAGTTAATCGCCAAGATGAGCGGCGTGAACAAGGCCAAGCTCGATGCGGCGAAGCGCGAGAAGCGAAGGATTGTCGGCGGCCTCTATCGCAGGACGCGGCCAGACGAAAGTGGTAATAAAGTGCAACGAGCCGAAATTCGTTTTGACGGCGTTTCAGGTTGCTTGCGCACTCCGGCTGGCGGGTCGAGCCGCCAAGTCGTTTTGATCGTTGAGGGATCGTCGGTGAGAGCCCGGTTGATCTCCAGCCGTGAGACGGCCAGACTCATGGGGCTGCCCGACAGCTACGTGCTCCCGGCCAACTACAACGAGGCGTACCATTTGACGGGGGACGGAGTCGTCGTTCCAGTCGTAAGACACTTGGCGGCCAATTTGTTTGAGCCTATTCTGGCGGCGCTCGCACCAAGGACTTCCGTGGCGGCATGAGTGTGATCCCATGTCAACAGAATAAGAATCTGCGGAAGCTCATAGAGCGGTACGCCGAGGTCTTGACGACGGAAGGGCACCGGCTGGGCGATCACGGGCTTGGCGAGAATGAATTCTACAATAGCGGCCTCTTCCGTGGCGCCATAGAACGAATACGAGGGCAGTATTCTGCTACGATGGGGCCCAAGCGCGAATTTGTTCGCCATGTCCTCAATTTCATGCAGGATCGGAAGGCCATCGCCCATTGGGAGTCCGCTGGCGAAAAGAATCGGCATGACTACACCGTTCACCTCCCTTCAGGCCGCGTTTCGGTCATCGAGCTCAAAGGCTGCCTGGATGGCAACAACACCAATATTTTTGAGCGGCCCGCTCACGCCCAGGAGTTCGTGATTTGGAGCGTGTGTACCAACCCCGGGGCCGATCCCCGGAAAAATGCTTGGTCCGGCATCCATACCCGGCTGAGCGCCGAGATTGTCTCTAACAAGAAGGCCGTCGACGGAGTCATTGTCTGGGATATGGTCTGCGGCACGGTGGGGCGTCCCTGTCCAAAAATGAAGGACGCTGCCGAGCGCTTGACGACCGTGGCGCAGTTCGAACTTCCGCCACCTTGCATCTATGTGATGCCTGCGACGGTGCCGAGTCCTCGCACCAATCCCACTCCGGCGGCGCAAGCACTGGAGGACGTTCATCTGCTGCAAGCCTTCCACGACTGTTTTGGAGGCAGAGGCGACGAAGTCAACTTCGTTGACTTCGAAATCGAGCATCAGGGTGCCGAAACAATGAGGAGAACCCGGATCCGGCGCGGCGGGGAAGTAGTGCGCGAGTCGCAATTCACCCCGATTCGAAGGGCGTAGACCCGATGGAATCGCCTGAATTAAGACGGCGAACGATGCAAGCGGTGAAAAGCCAGGACACCGTGCCCGAGATGATCGTGCGGCGCCTCCTGCATGGCGCCGGATATCGATACCGGCTCCATCGACGCGATCTTCCAGGGTGCCCGGATCTGGTCTTCCCGGGGCGGCGCAAAGTAATCTTCGTCCACGGCTGCTTCTGGCACGGACACGATTGCGCGCGCGGGAACCGGCAGCCGAAAGCGAACGCCGCGTATTGGCAAAATAAGATCGCGCGAAATTCCGAGCGCGACAGGCGTTCGGAGAAGCTGCTCAGAGAAGGCGGGTGGAGAGTACTGGTTGTCTGGGAATGCGAAATCTCCGCGAAAGACGCACGGAATCGCCTTACGCGTTTTCTGAAGTAGCCGGTTGTTGGGCGGCCACGACCAACAGCTCACAAATTCACCTGGTGCTCCTTAACAAACTCCGGCGTAAGGTCCACGCCCAAGCCCGGCGACTCCGGAATCTCCCAGTGCGACAGCGACGCCTTCCACCCGTCCTTGAACACATCCTTGTACTCGGCGGTCTGCGTGTTGCCCTCCTCCATGATCACGAAGTTAGGAATCGAGGCCGCCAGGTGGATGGACGCCGCCGTACAAATCGGTCCGTTCGGGTTATGCGGCGCCACCGTGACGTAGTGCGCGTCGGCCATCGCCGCAATCTTCTTCATCGCCGTGATGCCGCCGGTGCGCGCGGCATCGGGCTGGATGATGCGCGCGGCTTGCTTCTGCAGCAGCTCCCGGTAATTCCAGTGCGACTGCAGCCCCTCGCCGGTCGCGATGGGAATGTTGGTGGAATGCTGCAGGATCGCCATGGCGTCGACGTTTTCCGGCGGCACCGGCTCTTCCAGAAAGAATACATCGAACGGTTCCAGCATCTTGATGATGCGACCGGCCGTCGCCACGTTGAATTTGCCGTGCGCTTCGACACAGATATCGAACGCCGGACCGGCCTCGCGTACGCCGCGCACCATCTCGCGGACTTCGTTCAACGTCGAGGTTGCCAACTGGCGATCGGGACCGGGGTACTCGCCGAACGGATCCCACTTGCCGGCCGTCGCGCCTTGCTCCATGAGTTCCTTGGTGCGTTTGTTATAGGCGGCCGCGGTGCGCGGAATATTGCCCCAACGATAGCTAGTGTAGATGCGCAGCCGGGGATGAACCTTTCCGCCCAGCAGCTTGTAGACCGGTACGTTCAACTGCTTGCCGAGAATGTCCCAGAGCGCGATATCGATGGCGCTGATGGCGGCAAACAGCGTGCCGCCCAGCGAGTTCTCTTCCTCCAGGTACATCTTGCGCCAAAGGCGTTCGATGTCCCATGCGGGTTCGCCCTGAATGAGCTTGGCCAGTGACCGGATCTGCGCCACCACGGGCGTAACGTTGGGAGGCGTCGTGCCTTCGCCCCAGCCGTGGATGCCTTCCTCGGTCTCAATGCGGCAGCAGACATAGCCGCCGCGATTGCCGAACTTGAGCACGTACGGATCCACGCGCTTGATCTTGAGGGCCGTCGTCGGCGCGGCCCGTGCGCTGTCTAGGAAGCCCGGCAGGGCCACGACCGCTTTCATCCAATCGCGTCTGGTGAGTCGCATGAGATCGATATGGATCGTCTCACAGCCACCGCTGGTTCGCAAGGTTTCGCAGGAAGCTGGCTAGTGACGCTCTTCGACCCGCACCACTTTGAAGCGAGACTCCCGGGAAATGATCTCCTGAATCAGCATCGCCATGGGCTCGTTGGCAGGCATGATGCGTCCCCGGACCCGGTCTCGAATCGACATGCGTTTTTCCACGAAGACGTGCCAGTTGCTGGTTGGATCCTGGCGGCTCGGCAGACCCGCGTAGTACTCCCCGCCCTTGGCGTGAATCTGGATCTCGTATCCCCAGTCATGCCGCATTGGCGCGGCGACATCCATGCCCGTGTCCCGTAGCCGTTCGCCCAACCATCCAGCTAGACCCTGGCTGGGATCGACAACGGAACTATGCTCCGCGGCCCGCTCGGCTGCCCTATGTGTTGCCCTCGCCCTAAACTCGATGTGTACTGCCATTGGTAGGCTTCCTTACATTTAGCCCTATGTGAATGTGATCGGGCGTGGCCGAAAACTTCTACATGGGAAATCCGTACGAATTTTCATGGGGCGCCGGAAAATTTCATGGCGGACCAGTCGCTGTCGACGGAAATAATCTTGGACGTCTTGAGACCGTAGGCGCGAGCACTCTCGAGTACCACGAATTGCGTGAGATCGGAACGGCCAGCGCGAGTCGCGGCAGCCGCCTTGGGCCAGCAGATCCACAAGCGCCGCCGCCCCAATTGTGCGGCCACGGGCGCGAGCAATAGGTCGAGTTCATCAACGGAGCGGGCAAATAGAATCACCATTTCGGCCTTATTTTCCAGGCGTGTGGTGAACTGCACGCCTTCCGGCGCACGCACGAATTCATCAAACCCATCCGGAGCGCCAAGCAGGGCCACCTGCATCCCAGGTTTCAACCCTAGTTTGGCGGCGAGGGTATTGCCTGACCATCGCTGCATGTATGGATCGGGCAACACCGGCGCCGGCGGTGCATCGCGAAGCGCTCGTCGAACCGCGCCTTTAATCGCGCCCCATTCTGTGTAAACCGCGTCCGGAATAAGGGCGCGAATTTTCTTTACTTTTTCCGGATCGCCGCCGACGAATACCAGCGGGATCGAACGCGTGCCCTTGGACCGCCGCGCATAGACGCCGACCTCACGCCCGTGGCTGGGCAGGCGCGACAGGTCGATCACCAATATCTGAGGCCGCCGCGCCTGGAGGCGAGTGACGAAGCCTGGTTCCACCTTGAAATCGAAATCGGCGTCAAAGCCGGCTTGCGTGAGCCACCCTGTGCGCTCGGCCGCCTCTGTCTCGTTCCAATGGAATAGCCTGACTTTGACTTGCTGAGCCATGCTCCTCCAACATAGAAAAACGGCGGGGACGCTGGCAAGCTCGGGCCAGAGTTCCCGCCGCTTAGAGCCGGTTTAGTAGCCGGACGCGGGCTTCTCGTCCTGATTCAGCTTCACCCCGTTACGCCACGTGTTGATGCAGGCCGGGTGCGTGAAAAAGCCGGCGCCATCCGGGATCGTGTAAGTGATGTCGTCCACCAAGGCTCCGCCGGCCGGGTTGAGCGCGGCCAGATCTCGCACGCGCTTGGCGATCTCATGATCGGTGCAGGCGGTATCGCCCGAGATCCCGAGGCCGCCCACGATTTTGCCGTTCTTGTACAGAGGCACGCCGCCACCGAAGAAGATCATCCCGCCGGCGATACCAGACTTCTCGCCACCCGTCTGTTGCGGCGTCGTCAGGAAGTTCGGATTGAAGGGATTGGACTGGCCCAGGCTGTTGAGCGAATGCCCAGGCTGAGTGAAGGTGTACAGGCGCGCGGTGGAAAGCGCGAAGGTATCGAGGCTGAAGGCGTTGGCGGTATAGGCTTTGGATTTGGCGATCGCCTGACTGCCCGGCCACACGCCGCGCGGATCGGCGGTCGAGACGGCGACGGTGCACAACTCGCCGTCTTTGTTGACGATCGCGCCCCACATTTTCTTGCCTTCAAACAGTCCACCGGCGCTACCGATTGGCAGCGTGGGAGCCTGCACCAGCCAAGCCTTCAACTGCGCGGCCGAGGGCAGGCCGGCGCACTTGTTACCATTGCCATTTTCGTTGTCCGCCAACATCGGCAGAGTGAACAGAGATAGAACCAACAGGGTTCGCTTCATGAGAGAAATGCCTCCTAAAAGTCAGGGCTGACGCCCCGCTGAAGGAGAGTATACCCACGGCGCGGGTTCGGGTGCAACGAATCGGGCTACTGCCCGAGAATATCGTAAGTAGTGGTGCCTGCGACGCGCACTTTGGAGTACACGTCCACCCAGGTCTTGTGATACGGATGCGCCTCGTAAGCCTTGAGGTTTGAGAGCCCCTTCAGATCGATACACATGCCCCACTGACGCGGACGATATTGAATCTTGGCGTCCACTTCTTTCTCGCCACCTTGCAGGCGCTTGCGGGCATCGGCGGGGACGGCATACTGCGCCAGCGTATTCTGCAGCTTGCCATACCAGACCCTGTTCACCAGGCCCTTCATCTGCTTGGGCATCGCGTCGCTGGACTTGTAGAAAGCCTCCCAGTCCGCCTGCGTCGCCTTTTCTTCTACCGTGAAGGCAAAGCAATGCATCATGTTCTTTTCGCCCGCGCGCGCCGCGGCGCCAGTCATCAGGAGGAGGGCCGTTCCGGCCATCACGAATCCAATCTTTCGTTGCATAGGATCGTAGCGTAACATGAGTCGCGGTCAGATCTTCATGAACGCCTTGCGCTGATAGAGCCACCAGCACATCCACCACATCACGGCGAGCGTCGCGCAGTCCATTGCCACCGGCCCCGCCATCGTTCCCAGCCACGCAAACTTGCCGGTGAACACGCCGATGCCGCGCCAGATGGCCCCGCGGCACATCTGCCCCACGCAGTAGATGAAGAGCGAATTGGTCCCCACCCACACCAGGGGCATCGCCGCGCGCCGCCAGCCCAGTCCGTCCACCAGCCAAAGCATCGCCGCCAAACCGAGCAATACAAACCCGGCGCTGTAGATCGTGAAGGAAGCGGTCCAGATCCGCTTCACCATCGGATTGGCCAGCGAGAGTAACAGGCCGCCGGCCAGGCAACCGCCAGCCCAAGACAGTAACAGGCGCAGTTTTTGTGACAAGGCGATGGGCTGGCGCATCAGCATGCCCGCCCATACTCCGAACAACGTGGTGACCGTGCTCGACACGAAGTTGATCGTGACGTAGTAACCGGAATAATTGCGGCCCAGCAGCCACTGGTCAATCACCTGACCCACGTTACCTTGCGGCGAGAACGGTCCCGCCGGTCCGGGGTAGGCGAGAAATAGCAGCCAGTGCCCGCCCAGCAGCGCTAAGGCCGCCGCCGCTTGCACGCGAAAATCAAAGCGCATCAGCAAAAAGCAGATCAGATAAGTGAAGGCGATCTGGCTGAGCACGTTGATCAGCCCGAACTGAAACTGCCCGGAAGCTTGCACGGCCACAAAGAGCTGGCTCAGGAAAATCAGGATCGCGCTGCGCCGCAATGCATGCGTGAATCCGCCCCGACCGCCGCTGCCTCGCCGGGCGAAGGCATAGGGCATCGCCACGCCCACCATAAACATGAAGGCCGGCTGGATCAGATCCCACAACACCAAACCTTCCCATTGCACATGGTCCACCTGTTGAGCCAGATACTTTCCCAGCCAATGGTCCTTCAGCGCGCTCAGCCCAAAACCATGCGAGATAAGCAGAACCATGATCAGCCCGCGATAAGCGTCCAGCGCCAGCGAGCGCTCGCCCGGCGCCAGTGGCGTTACCGCCGGCGGCGAATTGGGCAGGGCTTGGGCGTCGTCTCGCTGGTTGGTTTCAGTCAAAGCTGGCATTGGCGATATACTATCGTGTAAATCGTTCGCGTTCAACCAGAGGGGTTGACCGTTGGCGCCGTACCTGCTTATCCATGCGCACCGTTGAATTAGTTGCTCCCCGCACGCTGGAATTATTCGAGCGGCCCGAGCTCGAACCGCCCCGCACTGGCGAGGTGATGATTAAGGTCAAGGCCGTTGGACTTTGCGGCAGTGATCTGCACTGGTTTCAAGACGGGTTTGTCGGGCACTCGAACGGCAAGTTTCCCATGATCCTGGGGCACGAACCGGTGGGCGAGGTGGTGGCGCTGGGACCGCAAGTGACCACGCACGCCGTGGGAGACCGGGTGGCCATTGAGCCTTCTATCGTCTGCGGCCATTGTGAGTACTGCCGGAACGGCCGGCCCAACAACTGCGTGGCCAGCATCTTCATGGGCGGCCTCCAGTCGCCCGGCTTCTATCGCGAATACGCCAACGTGCCCGCGCGCAATGCGGAGCACTTCCCGGCCGAGATCGATTACATCACCGCGACGCTGATTGAACCCACCGCCGTCGCCGTCCATGTCTTCGAGGTGGCCCGCATGCGGACCGGCGATACCGTGGCCGTGCTGGGAGCCGGCCCCATTGGACTGCTTTGCGCCACCATGGCCAAGCTTGCCGGAGCCTCGCAGGTGTTCATCATGGATCGCGTGCCTCATCGCCTCCGCATCGCGCGCCAGCTTGACCCGGCCTTCGTCACCACCTTGGCCCCGCAGGAAGATTTTCTGCAAGCGGTGATGGATGGCACGCACGGCCGGGGCACGGACCTGGTGATCGACGCCGCCGGCTCGTTCGACACGATTCACACCGGCATCCACGTCGCTCGCCCCAGCGGCCGCTTCGTGCTGGTGGGTATCCCGTCCGAGCGGGTCTTCTACGTGGATCTCCACACCGCCATGAGCAAGGAACTCGAGATCCAGACCGTAAAGCGCAGCAATCACCGTGGTCAGGAGGCGATCGCCCTAATCGCGGCCGGCAAGATTCCCGACATGCTCATCACCCACCGCATGGAGCTGGCGCACACGGCCGAAGGCTTTCAGATGGTCTCGGGCTACAAGGACGGCGTCGGCAAACTCGTAGTCGAGATCGATTCCTAAGCAGCCCGCCCAGGGACACGATGGAAGAGTTCCACACTCTCCGCTCCCTCACCCTCGACGGCCGGTTGATCTTACTCTCGCGCGGCGTTCGCCTCTTTGCCTTCGGCGCGCTCTCGGTGATCCTGGTGCTGCACTTTGCCGCCCAAGGATGGAGCGAGACGCAGATCGGGCGGCTCCTGGCGCTGACCATGTTTGGTGACGCCGCCGTGACGTTGTGGGTGACGCTGCATGCTGACCGGCTCGGCCGCGCCCGTATGCTCGGGCTCGGGGCGGCGCTGCTGGTGCTGGCCGGATTGGTGCTACCGGCCACTGGCAACGTCTGGCTGATCGCTCCTGTAGCATTTTTCGGAGCCATCAGCATCGGCGGCGGCGAGGCCGGACCGTTCATGGCCATCGAACAGGCCGCGCTCACGCACTCGCTCCTCGACCCCTCCCAGCGAACCACGGCTATCGCCTGGTACACCCTTTGCGGCTCGTTGGCCGCGGCGCTGGGCGCGCTCACCTCCGGTTTGTTGGGCAGCTACCGCGCGGTCTTCGCGCTTTACGCCGCATGCGGCGTCGTGCTGTGGGTTTTATCCCGGAGCTTGTCGCCCGCCATCGAACCGCGCGAGAACGAAAGCCTGGCGCCGCGCTTCGGACTGCATGAATCGCGCCCGATCGTCCTGCGGCTGTCAGCGCTGTTCATGCTGGACACGTTTGGCTCAGGCCTGGTGGTGCAGAGTTTCATGGCCTACTGGCTGCATCGCCGCTTTGGCATCGGCGTCGCCTCGATCGGGAGCATCTTCTTCGGCATGAACTTCCTCGCGGCCTTTTCGGCGATGGCAGCCGGACGCCTGGCCTCGCGCATCGGCTTGATCAATACGATGGTCTGGACGCACATCCCCGCCAGCCTTCTCCTGATGGCGTTGCCGCTGATGCCTTCGCTGCCGTGGGCGATCGCGACCCTGCTGCTGCGTGCATGCCTCTCGCAGATGGACGTGCCCGCGCGGCAGTCATATTTGATGGCCGTAGTCACACCGGGCGAACGCTCGGCGGCTGGCGGAGTCACGGGGTTGGCGCGCAGTCTGGCGAGCGCAATCTCGCCGCCCATCACCGGCGCGCTGTTTGCCGCCGGATGGTTGAGCGCGCCTTTCGTCGCCGGAGGCGCTCTCAAAATTGTTTATGACTTGGCGCTTTGGCGGAGCTTCCGGTCCGTCAAGCCACCGGAGGAGTCCTCGCACGGAGTTTGAGTGATCGTCCCGCCGGCAGGACCAACTCCCGCGCGGGGAAAACTCAGCCCTTGAGTTCGAAGATAATACACCTTCGATGTTGGTCGGGCACACCTCACATGATTATCGAAAGCTGATATACTTCAGCCTCTCAAGAGCAACTCATAGAAGGTGAAAAATATGAAGGCTTTCGTTTTCGCCATTCTCGCCGTCCTCGGGCTCGGCGCTGTTTCGACGTATGCCCAGACTGCGCAAATGACGGGCGCAATCACCGATCAGACTGGAGCTAGCGTGCCCGGTACGACGGTTACCGTCACCAATGTCAACACCGCTGTCGCGCGGTCGAGTGTTACCAACTCGACCGGCAACTACCTGGTCACGGCGCTGCTTCCAGGCACCTACCGTGTGACCACGCAGGCTGCCGGATTCAAACAGATGAGCCGGGAACCGATCGTTCTCCAGGTAGACCAGATTGCGCGTATCGATTTCAGTCTTGCCGTCGGCGAGACGCGGGAAACGGTGGAGGTGTTGGCGTCGGCCGTTTTGCTCAACTCAGAAAGCAGCACGCTGGGCGTTGTGGTGGAGAACCGGCAGGTGGTCGAGTTACCGCTGAATGGGCGCAACCCGATCGAACTGGTAGCGCTGCAGCCTGGCATTCGCGTGCAGGGGAACTTCGGCGGCAAGCAGGTCGCCGGGGGAACGGCCCCAGGCAACTGGGCGAATTTTTCCTTCAACGGCGGCATGTCGAATGCGAACGCCATCATGGTCGAGGGACTCGCTCTCGATCTGGCGCAGATGAATACGCCGTCCTTCATCCCGCCCGTCGACGCCACGCAGGAGTTTCGCGTTCAAACCAGCACGTTTTCGGCGGAGTATGGCCGCACTTCCGGTGCTGTCGTGAACTTCAGTATCCGTTCGGGAACCAATCAGTTTCACGGATCGCTCTTCGAGTTTTGGCGCAACAAGACTCTCAACGCGAACGATTTTTTCCAGAACCGGATCGGCAATAGGAGGCCGCCGTTCAATTTGAACCAATTCGGCGGCGCGATCGGAGGTCCGATTCGGCGAGACAAGACGTTCTTCTTCAGTAATTTTGAAGAGTACCGGCGGGTGGTGACGAACCCCACGATTACGTCGGTTCCGACCGGGCTGCAAATTGCCGGAGACTTTTCACAGACCTTCAACGGCGCAGGCAGGCTGGTGCCGATTGCCGATCCGACCACGACGACACAACTGGCAAACGGCTCTTATACTCGCATGCTGTTTCCGGGAAATGTCATTCCGGGGGCTCGTTACAGCGCGGTCGCGCGCAATGCGCTCAAGGCCTACCTCGCGCCGAACCTGCCCGGGGTGGCCTTTACCGGCGTCAACAATCTCTCTACAAGTTCGGCAGTACGATTGATCGACCACCAGCTAGTGAACAAAATCGATCACAACATTAATTCGGTTTGGAAGGTCTTCGGCACTTACTCTCTCGAGGATCTACACCAAGGCGCTACCGACCCATTGCGTTACGCTGGCGCGGACCTCACGGCGGCTCAAGGTAACTTTAGAAATCACGTGACGCTTTCGGCCATCGCCGTTTTCACACCGGGTCTCATCGGGGAGTTTCACACCGGTTTCGCCAGGCTGTCCCAATTCAGCGTGCCCAAGGCTGAGGGCTATGACGCCACGAAGTTGGGCTTTGCGAGCTCCTTCGTCAATCAATGGCAGATTCAGAGTTTCCCCGGTTTTCAACCCGGCGGTTTCGCCAATATTGGAAATACCGGATATTCCAGGGGAGGCTTTAACAGTTGGGGCCAGCGCGCTTCGATGACCTGGGTGAAAGGCAGCCACGCCATCAAACTCGGGGGCGACTACCGGGTGCAGCAGATGAATCAGTTCTTCTTCACCACCATCGTGCCGCGCTTCGCGTTTTCAAACCAGATGACAGCGCAGAATCCGTTGGCGCCCGACGCCAGTAACGGCAATTCGATCGCCTCGTTTGTGTTGGGCAATCCATTGTCCGCCAACGTCGTCAAGTCCCAACCACTCGCAAACCAGCGCCGTTATCTCCAGGTCTTCGTGCAGGACGACTGGAAGGTAACCCGCAAGCTCACCGTGAATTTGGGTACCGAGTACAGCCTGGAACATCCGATCACCGAACGTTACAACAGAAAGATGTGGCTCGATGAGAGCGCTCCGGTTCCACTTAACGTAGGGTTCCCGCTTAAAGGAGGCTTCCGTTTCACCGACAAGGACACACGCTCTCCGCAAGACCTCTATCGCCGCCAGTGGGGACCCCGCGCCGGGCTTGCGTATCAGCTGTTTCCCAAGACCGTGATCCGCAGTGCTTACGGACTCTTCTGGCTTCCCGGCGCCATCATGGAGACCACTGGAGATTCACGCGCTCCCGCGTATTCGATCAACACTCCGATGGTGACATCCGTCGACGGCAACCTGACGCCTTTCAACGTACTCGATAACCCGTATCCACTTCCAGCCGGGATTACGAACCCTCCCGGAGCTACGCAAGGGTTGCTCACCCTGATTGGACAGGACGCTGCCGCCAATCGCCGCTATTATCATTCCGGCTACACGCAGCAGTGGAATTTCGATATCCAGCAGGACCTGGGCCATAATATGTTGGTCGAAGTCACTTATGCGGGCAGCGCCGGGGTGGGTCTTCCGGCCGGTTGGGCGACCCAGATCAATCAACTGCCAGACCAGTACTTGAGTCTCGGCTCCGCCTTACTTCAGCAGGTTCCGAACCCGTTCCTTGGCTTGGTCGGGTCGGGAAACCTGGCTCAGAGGACGGTTGCACGCGGCCAGTTACTGCGCCCGTTTCCGCAATTTCAATCCTTGTTTGGAGAGGCCGATCCGGTGGGCCACTCCAGCTTCCACTCTTTCGCCACACAATTCAAGAAGCGATTCGCCCACGGCTTGGTAGGGTTTTCCTACACGATCAGCAAGGCCATGGGAGATACCGAAACCCGGAGCGATTTTCTCGATGGGGTCACGCTCAATGCGTCCGGATTCGAAAATATTTATAATCGCCGGCTCAACCGGTCGCTCATGGCGTACGATGTCCCGCAGCGGCTGGTTGTGAACTACTCGGTCGAATTGCCGATTGGCAAAGGGCAACGCTTCTTGAATAAGGGAGGGCTCTTGAGCCGGCTGGCCGGCGGGTGGGAGTTGAATGGCATCTACACGGCGCAGTCGGGTATCCCGGTTCCTATGATTTCGCAAACCAACACGGTAGGAAATTACAGTGCCGTAGCCGATGTCTATGGCACCAATAATTCGAATACGCGTCCCAACAACAACGGCACGAGTCCCAAACTGACCGGGGCGCCCAATACACGGCTGAATCAGTGGTTCAATACGAGCGTGTTCACCCAGCCTGCCGCGTTTGCCTACGGTAATGCGTCGCGCACGATATCTGACACGCGCGCCGATGGCATCAACAACCTGGATTTCAGCTTGTTCAAGAACACTCGCTTTGGACACGACGCCCGCTTCAACTTGCAGTTCCGGGCCGAGTTCTTCAACGTGATGAACCACGTTCGATTCGGCACTCCGGGCTTCACCTTTGGGCTGGCCACTTTCGGTGTGGTCGGTGCGGCCGGGAACAGCCCTCGTCAGGCGCAGTTGGCTATGAAGTTCCTTTTCTAAAGAAGTTTTGCGGCGCAGGCGCGGTGAGACCATGGGGAAAAGGCGAGCAGCCCTGGTAGCGGTTCTTCCGGTGATCTGCGTGTCCGCCCTCTGTGCCGAAAACGCTTATGTCGGCGCAATGGTTTGCGGCTCCTGTCATCCGTCCCAGTTCACCGGACAATCCGCCAGTGGCCATGCGAAGGCGTTGCATCGGCCGGTCGAGCACGCCTTGGCGCCGGATTTCACTCCCGCCGCCTCCTTGACGCGGCCGCCCAACTTCCACCTTCGCTTTGTTCGCACGCCAGGAGGGATCGAGGTGCGGGCCGACGACTCCAAACACCTGACGAGATTACCGGTAGACTGGGCTTTTGGGGCCGGTTCGCACGCAGTGACATTTGTCGGCAAAGCCAGTGACGAACTCTACCTTGAGCATTCGTTCACCTATTACTCGGATTCACGATCGTTCGATATCACGCCACAGCACGAGAGCCTCCCGGCGAAGACACTGCACGAGGCCATGGGTCAGGCTATCCGGATTAAAGGTTCCGGATTCACGATTCAAAATTGTTTCCAATGCCATTCCACAGGCCCTGTGTCGGTGTCTACCAATCAAGGAATCCGTGTTACCGAACCCGGCGTACGCTGCGAAGTTTGTCACGGGCCGGGCCAGGGGCATGTGATGGCGGCCCGCAGCGGCGATCCAGCGCAGGCGAGGAAGTTAAGTTGATTCAGAACCCGAAAGCCCTCTCAGCCGGAGACCTGAATCGAATGTGCGGAAGCTGCCACCGTCTCCCGAGCGCGGATCGGCGCGCAACAGATTGGAACGATCCTTGGAACGTCCGTCATCAGCCCGCTTATCTTCAGGAGAGCAAATGCTTTCAAAAAAGCGGCGGAGCGCTGTCTTGCCTGACCTGCCATAACCCGCATGAAAAACTCCGTCGGGACGACGCGGCCTACTACCGTCAGATCTGCATCAACTGCCATGAGCGAAATGCGCTCCCGCCAAAAATGGTTTGCAAGAACCCGGCGTCATCGGACTGCACGGCTTGCCATATGCCGGCGGCGCCTGCCGGTGTGCACCTGAAGTTTAGGAATCATTGGATTGGGGTCTATTCGAACGGCGCAACGCTGAAGCCTCGAAGATAGCTATTCCGGGCCATCAAGCCACCCAATTGACTAATTTGCCTTGATGTCCTGCGGCTTGTCGTCGTGCACCAGGATCTTCCAGTGTTCGCCCGCGCGAAGTTTGAGCGCATCCCCCGCCGATTGGCCGCCGATGGGCGTCACCGCGCCCGTGTGTTGCTGGCCATCGGCCGGAAACCGATAGCGGACATACACGGCCCGACGGAACCACCACTTGCCGGCGGGGCTGCTCCGCGCCTCCGTACACCGCCCACTGGCCACCGCCTCAGCCGGCTCACCAACAGGTACGCAGACCTCCTCGATTCGGTCGACTATGGCCTCTACCTCGGTATAGTTCAGAGCATCGTTCACCGAGGAATACGCCCATAGCGCCAACCCTACGAAGAAGACCAACACGGCGACTAAGCGGCGGCCTGCCAAAAATGCTTTCACACGAAACCATCGACAAAGTTTTGCCGGCAGTTTAGAACGTCATAAAGCGGTAGCGGACTAGCCCTGCCCATCCCCCATAAATAGTGCTGGACATTGAGATGGTTGGCGGCGCATAATCGCTGTGTGTTTTCACAAAGCCAGATCAAGCGGACCCTGTCCCAGCCTAT
>JAYTKJ010000340.1:0-2964 GCA_043730365.1 Acidobacteriota bacterium
TCAACGAACGCGTCAAGCCCAGCGGGCGTGTGAATGTTGACCTTGGGAGCCTCGCCGCGGAAGAAGTGCGTGAGCGATCCGCGCGCCTTGTTTTCCGTGTCGAGGTCGAGCAGCTTAACGGGAATCGCGTTCTCGCGAAACCACTCGGCGAGGCCGGTCATCACGCTGGTCTTGCCTACGCCACCCTTGCCTCCCATCGAGAGGATTACGCGTTTCTCCGCAACGGGCGCTGCGGTTGCTTGAACGCCTTGTGTTTTCGCGCTCACGAGTCACCTCCTGACCTAAACCTTCTATTGCTCGCCGTAGATGAGCGACAACTCGGCGAAGTTGGAAACCAGTTCCGGCTGCTCCATAGCCTTCAGGCAAAGGCCCTTCAACCGAAGCCAATTCTCTTCGGTGAACCTAAGCTCGACACCGTCTTCGGGCCGGTGAAACTTGTAGGTCACCATTTTCGTGGCAGGATGCTTGATCGCAGCACCCTGGAAACTGACGCCTCTCCAGGCATCGGGGGGGGCGAGGCTTTTCACCATCGCGACGAACTCACGAATCTGCGGATAGCTTCGAATCTTGTAGGTAAGGTTCGCCGGCTCGATGCCCAACGTGGCATCGATATCGTGCGCGCCCGGTTCGAACTCGAACGAAAGGTCACCGTCCCTTACAACGGGCACTTCTCTCAGCGACATTACGCCCTCACCGGCGAGACGAACTGGCTCGCGCTCCTTTATCCAGTGCCCTCGGGCCGCCATTCGGAACAAGGTGTTCATGTATGGAGTCAGCACGTCATTGAGTGCTGCCACCTCTGAAATCGCCTCGTCGCGCAGGGCGACAAAAAGGTTTCGTCCAACCCCAATCGCCGGGTTCTTGTCGTGTCGCTTTCGAGCAGCCTCGATGGTACCTGCGACGACCGTCGGTATTGACTCTGAATCCATTTTCCAGCCGGGCGGAGGAACGTACCTTGGCAAGTTGCTGAAGTAGAACCGATCCAACTCAAGTCCTCGATTGGCGCGTAGGTCCCTCACTGCAAGGAAAGCCTCCGACAGCACGGCATAGGATTCGGCCGCCGGAGCCAACGGATCTGCCGTTAGTTGGTCGCAGCCGACGCGGACGTACCACGCGAGGAAGGTCCATTCTGCGCGCGAGAGGGGCCGTTGGGTCTGCCACTTTTTCCGGATTGCGACGAGCGACTCGGTTGGAGATTGGTTCAACTCGGCTGCTTCCAGTCGGTGATCCAGCAAATCCTGCATCGCAGACTCCAGGAGGATCTTGGCCACGTCAGAGATTGAGAGGGAATCGTCCCGGCCAAACGAAATCACTTCTTTTGAGCGTTCTAGAGAATCCCGAAGCGAGTCGGAAATGCGGATCGACAGCGTTTGCCGCTGTGGCTTACGTTCCATCTGCCTACATCTTGCCACAACAAAGATACAATCACAATGATGTAGAGTATTGTGTCGAAACAAATTTCGTGGCATGATCAACTGGTAGGAGCCGCTATGGACCGTTTTCCTGCTCGAAGTGCGCTGATCAGCCATTCGTTGGACACCACCTTCGAGGCCCACTACTCGATTGCCGAGCTTGCGCGTCAGTGGAAACTCGGCAGGGAGACGGTTCGCCTCCTTGTTAAAGACGAGCCCGACGTGCTCAAAATTCGCTTAGGCCGACGAAAGGCGCTGACGAGATACAGCGTGCCAGAGTCGGTGGCCCGGCGCGTTCATACCCGGCTCTTCAATCCGGCTGCTTGAACTGTATTATATTTTATGTGCGATATAATCCCCATGAGGGCTGTTTTAGCACATAGATAATGTCTCGCACCATCGGATCACAGACCGCCCGGCTGCTTGACGGCCTTTACGACCGTTCCGGCACGGCGTTCACGTTGGCGGACGTCCAAACGATCACGGGCCTTCCCTCTGAACTCGCGACTGGGCTCGTCAATAAGGCGATTCGCCGAGGCGTGTTTTCGCGACTGAAGGGCGGGTTGTACACCATAGTGCCGCCAGAGTTGGCGGCAAGTTCTGGATACACCGGCAACCCTTTGCTTGCAGCTCGGCAACTGGCTTCGGGCGCGCCAGGGTTCATCTCGCACGCGGCGGCGATGGAGGTCCACCGCATGGTGACTCAGCCCCAGCTTCTTGTCCACTTTTCCAGCCCAAAGCGTATCCGCAGCCGACTGGTCGGAGGAACTGAATTCCGGTTCGTGCTGATCAAGCCGCCCCACATGTTCGGAACAATGCGTCACTGGGCCACTAAGCAAGAGTTTGTCGAGATTAGCGACCTGGAGCGCACGATCCTTGACGGGCTGCGCCAGCCGGAATACTGCGGAGGAGTTACCGAGGTCGCGAAAGGGTTGTGGATGCGACGTGACGGTATTTCGATTCCGAAGTTGCTGGAGTATTGCCTGCGTCTCGACATTGGCGCC
The DNA here is from genome assembly GCA_043730365.1 of Acidobacteriota bacterium. GTDB lineage: Bacteria > Acidobacteriota > Terriglobia > Bryobacterales > Bryobacteraceae > VFZP01. Next base: position 2,417 of record JAYTKJ010000340.1, read on the forward strand.
GTCGCTCGACGCCTGGGTTACTTGCTTGAGCTCTACGAACTGGGCACCGAACAAGAATTGGACTCGTTCCGGGCTACGATCGGTGCTGCCTACGTTCCACTGGACCCCACACTGCCGCGTGAAGGACGTCATCACTCGCGCTGGCGAATACAGGGCAACATCGCGCCGGAAGAACTACTTGCCGTGCGAGAGTCCTGATGATTCCGCAGCGCAACCTTTCACTTGTAAGCAATCGATTGGCCGCCCTGGGTGGCCGGCGCATTCCTGAGGACGTCGTTGAGCGCGACTACTGCCTGGCATGGTTTCTCGCGACTTTGGCTAATTCGCCGCTCTCTGACAAACTGGCGTTCAAAGGCGGGACCGCACTGAAGCGCTGCTACTTTGGCGACTATCGCTTTTCGGAGGACCTCGACTTCACGCTGCTTGAGCCGCTCACCTTCGATGAACTTAGGGCGGCGCTCGAAAATGTCTACGCACAGGTGCGCGCCGATTCCGGTATCCAATTTTCTTTCGATCGCGAAGACCGCCACAAAGCACGGGAACACCTT
>JAYTKJ010000341.1:0-13154 GCA_043730365.1 Acidobacteriota bacterium
GGTCTCCAAGCGGTAAGATTTGATGAAACACTACGTATGAGAATTGTTTCGGTAATTTTGTTGGCCACCACGGCCTTATGCGGTGAGACGGGGATCTCGCGCGAAGAAAAGCAGGACGGCTTCAAGCCGCTCTACAATCGGCGGAACCTCAAGCAGTGGCGCGGGGACGGGCGGCTGTGGCGTGTCAACAATGGCGTGATCGTGGGTTCGACCGACGACTTGCAGATCATGCAAAACACGTTTCTGATCCACAAGAAACAGTTTGCCGACTTTCACTTGAAGTTCCAAGTCAAGCTGCGCAACGGCAATTCCGGCGTGCAGTTCCGCAGTGAAGAGCTGCCGGATCTGGTGGTGCGCGGATTGCAAGCCGATCTGGCCGAGAACAACTGGTGGGGGTCCATCTACGACGAAAAAGGCAAGCGGGGAGTGATCGTTGACGGTTGGAAGGGTAAGGCTGAGAAGGTGGCCAGGGCCGGCGATTGGAACGATTATGAGATCCTCGCGCGGGGCGAGAACATCACCCTCAAACTCAACGGCGTGATCACGGCGGAGTTGAAAGACCCCTCGCGGACCAGTGGGGTTTTGGCACTCCAACTTCATCGTGGGCCCAGGATGAAGGTCTACTTCCGGTTCCTGCGGATCAAGCGGTTTCTCTGACCACCGTGATGCCGCAACGACTCGCCATTTTCGGCGGCACGTTTGACCCGATTCACAACGCGCATCTGGCGGTAGCGCGCGAGGCGGCAAACCGGTTTCAGTTAGACGGCGTGTTGGTGATACCCAATGGCAACCCTCCGCACAAACAAGGGGTGGAACGGGCTGACTGGACGGACCGTTATCGCATGGTGGAATTGGCGTGCGCGGGCGATCCGCAATTGACGCCGTCGCGGCTGGAGGAAGGGCAGGCGCGAAGCTATTCGATTCATACCATCGAACGGGTGCGGGCCGAACACCCGGACGACCGTATCTTTTTCCTGATCGGGGCCGATGCGTTCGCCGAGATCGAGACCTGGCATCGGTGGGAAGAAGTGCTGGCGGCGGTGGAGTTTATTGTAGTGTCGCGCCCTGGGCATCGCTATGACGTGCCGGCTGGCGCGCGCGCGTTGCCGCTTGAGACGATTTCGCTGGAAATCTCTTCGAGCGAGATACGCTCTGAACTTCGCGCGGGACGGATGCCGCCCAAGGCGTTGCCGGAGGCGGTGCGAGAATACATTCGAGCCAAGCGCTTGTACGGCTACCGCTGAGTTAGAATCGTGAAGGCACCAACCGATGTACCTTCGATATACCTTTTTCCTGGTAGCGCCGTTGTTGGCCCAGATTGGGCCGGCCGATTTCACCAAGAGCCCTCTCACCAAGGACCCAGCCAAAATCGAGGCCGGGCGCGTGCTCTTTGCCTCGTCCTGTTCCGGCTGCCACGGCCCAACCGGAGAAGGCGGGCGTGGACCAAACCTGATGACGGCCCGGCAAGTGAAACGCTTCGCCGACGATGTGCTCTTTGCCGCCATCCAGAAGGGCCTGCCCGGAACCGACATGCCGCCCACGGCGCTTCCCGACGCGCAGGTATGGCAGTTGGTGGCGTATGTCCGGTCACTGAACGCCCCGGCTTACGACTTGATTCTTCATGGCGACGAGGCCAAAGGCCGCGAAATCTATTTCGGCAAGGGTGGTTGCAATCAGTGCCACGCCCTGCGGGGTGCGGGCGGGTCGCTCGGTCCCGATCTAACCAATGTAGGTGGGGCCCGGCCACTGAACCAGATTCGTGAGGCGTTGCTGGAGCCGAATAAGCGAATCGCGGACGGGTACCAGGCAGCCACGGTGCATTTGAAATCGGGTAAGGTGATTACCGGAGTTCTGCGTGATTACACCAACTATACGACCACGATGGTCGACAATGAGGGCAATCTCTACATGTTGAAGCCTGCTGAGGTGGCCGACAGGCAACTCGCCAAAGCCAGCCCCATGCCGTCCTACAGAGACCGGCTCACCACCGGTGAGCAGACAGATCTGATCTATTTCCTAAGCCGCCAATCGGCGCGGCGTGAAGAGGGCAAGCCATGAAGGCCGGACTGATTCTTGTCGCGCTCGTTTGCAGCGCTCAAGTCCGATACGAAGACATCGTGAAGGGGCCTAACGAGAATTGGCTCACTTACGCGGGCAGCTACTCAGGCCAGCGTCATTCTTCCCTTGAGCAGATCACCACTGCTAACGCGCGAAATCTGGCTGCGCAGTGGGTCTACCACGTGCCGGACTCGAAAAAACTGGAATCGACGCCGATTGTTTATGACGGCGTGATGTATGTGACGAACTCGAATGCGGTTCACGCCCTGGATGCGCGAACGGGCCGCAAGATCTGGGCCTACTTCGACGAACAGGCGCCGGGTGCGCGAGTGAACCGCGGCGCGGCCATCTTGGGCAACAGTGTTTATGTAGTCACCACCGACTGTCACCTGGTAGCCTTGAATCGCAAAACCGGCGCAGTGTTGTTCCACAAGAAATACGCTGACATGAAGGACGGCTACTTTGGGACGATGGCGCCCTTCGTGGCCAAGGACAAGGTAATCGTCGGTATGGGCGGTGGTGACTCCGGTGCGCGCGGCTTTCTCGCCGCTCTTTCCGCTTCCACCGGTGAAGAACTCTGGCGGACTTATACGGTCCCACAGCGCGGCGAACCTGGATCAGAAACGTGGTCCAAAGACAAGACTCTGAAATGGGGAGGCGCGGCAACGTGGCTGTCCGGCACCTATGATCCGCAACTCGGCACGCTCTACTGGACCACGGGTAATCCGTGGCCCGATTTCTACGGAGGCGATCGCGAAGGCGCCAACCTCTATTCGGCCTCGGTAATCGCGCTTGATGTCGACAGCGGCAAGCTGAGATGGCATTACCAGTTCACTCCGCATGACACTCACGATTGGGACGCCCAGTCCTGGCCGGTTCTGGTGGATCTTGAGTTTCAAGGGAAGCCCCGCAAAGTTGTCTTGCATCCCAATCGGAACGGCTTTCTCTACATGCTGGATCGCGTCACCGGTGAGTTCCTGCGTGGTGCACCGATGGTTGACAAACTCGATTGGGCCACTGGACTTGACGCCAAAGGCAAACCGATTCTAGTGGCGGGCAAGGACCCAACGCCGGGCGGCGCCAAGGCTTGCCCGTCAGTGCGCGGGGCGGCCAATTGGATGTCGCCGTCCTACAGTCCTGCGACGGGACTCTTCTATGTGCCGACGCTCGAGCAATGCGACACCTATTTCAGCTCCCAGAAAGACCCGATCCCGATGAAGGGTTTTGCCGGTACAGGCGGCGAAGTGATTGCCTCCGAACCCGGCCAACTCGTGCTGCGAGCCTTTGACCCGCGCACTGGCAAGAGAGTGTGGGAGCATCCGATGACGGGTCCGGCGGTGGCCTGGGCGGGAACGGTCTCCACCGCGGGCGGGGTCCTGTTCTTCGGCGATGACAACGGGCAGTTAGTGGCCGCGGATGCGAGGAACGGCAGGCATTTGTGGCATTTCGGCACGTCGCAGAGCATCACAGCGTCGCCGATCACCTACATGGTGGATGGCAAGCAATATGTGGCAATCTGCTCGGCCACGCACGTCTATTCGTTCGGGCTCTTTGAGCCGGCTGCTGAGTAATTGGCTAACCCTGGTTTTCGAGACGGTTCAAGCTTTCGATCTCTTGCCGCAGGGCCTGGGATTCCTCTCTGCGCATGTAGAAGTAGGCCGCGATCCACGCTGCTACCAGGACCAGGAACGGTGCCGCTTTCGGATACAAGTCGCCAGGACCTGCCTTCATGTTGAGATCGAGGATGAAGACCGCGAGCGCTAACACCATCGGGCCAAAAGACCAGCGCATCACTCGGTGGAAGAAACTGCGGCGCCGCTCTATTTCCTGGCGGTACAGCTCGATTCCCGTACCCGAGCCCGGCTCAGCGTCCCACATTCCACGACCAAAAAAAAATAGCCCCGCCAGCGCCCAGACGACGACCACCGCATAGGCAGCCTGTTGCAGAGGGTCGACGCCGCGGCCGATACCGAAGGCGGCGAGCAGCACCAGGCCGGCGGTCACCGTAATATTCTGAAGCAAGTCTTTACGCGTCTTGTTGTGCAGAGCGAGAGCTCTGCGGCGTATCTCGTCCAGGGTCATTTCAGATGATTCCTCAGGTTGGCTTTTCCAGATTTGTTTGGGATCATTCGGCATGGCTGGGTGCTCCTTGGTGAAACAGGCGTGCCAGAACATTCTTGATCCGGTGGATTCGCATGGCTACGTTGGCCGGTGACAGCCCGGTGATTTCCGCAATTGACGCGCCGTCCATGTCCTCGAGGTAGGAAACAATAATCTGCCGGTCCAACGGTTTAAGCCGTTGTATCAACGCGGCCAACCGCTCGAGATTGAGGCTCCGGTCCGCATCCGTGAAGCCGGGATCGGGCAGAATTTCCAGATCCTCCAGATTCACCAACTTGGCGAACGTCCGGCGCTCGCGCAGGACGTAGAAGCGGCTACGTGGTGGGCGACGCGATAGACCCACGTGCGCATCGAGCAACGCGCGTCGAAGCGCTGGAGGCTACGCCAAAGCTGAAAATGAATCTCCTGGAGAAGGTCGCGCCGCCTTTCAGCGTCGGCTTCGTACGCCCGGGCGAGGCGAGCCAAGGCGGGCCCGTAGGCTGCCACGGCCTCAAGGTATTGCCCGTCTTGACCTGTGTCGCCCACACCGGAGATAGTCGCTCGCACCGGCTCTTTCTAACAGTGCGCGGCGAAAAAGTTAAACAGCCGCCGGGACCACGTAGGGTTCCCGATAGTCGCGGGTGCGCATGGCTTCGGCTTGATCGTCTCCGGCCAGACGGCCCGTTGATTGGGCGATCGTGAGCTTTCGGCCCGTGCGCAGGCTGATGTTGGCCAAGTGCACGAAAGCCGCCGAGCGGGCGCCGATGGCGATGTCGGCGTTGAGCTTGCGATGATCTCGCGAACGCACCGCGTCTAGGAAGTTCTTCATGTGTGGGCTCGTGACCCAGGCCTGGCCATCGGTGGCCTTCTCGTCCATCGTCTTCTCGTATTTTTCCAGACGGCCGGCGCTGGCATTGCTGACGGCTTCATGGCTCAAGGCGGCCGCGGTGCTCTTGTAGACCTGGAAGCTGGTGTTGTCCACCACCAGGAAGTCGGATTCGCCAAAAAAGATATTGCCGGTATGACCGGGTAGGATGGGCGCGCCGCCCTCGGTAGGCGTGGGAAGATTGCGGACCTCGAAGCTCATCATAGCGTCGCCAAAATCAAATTCGGCGGTTTGCGTGTTGGCGGTTTCCTGGTCGTCCTTCCAGACATACTTGCCGCCCGTGGAGTGGGCGGTAAGCGGCCAACCGCCGCGCCCGAGCCCCCAAAGGTTGATGTCCATTTCGTGGATGCCCTGGTTGCCGACGTCGCCATTGCCGGTGTCCCAAAACCAGTGCCAGTTGTAGGCGAAGCGGTTCTTGCTGTAGGGGCGCAACTGCGCAGGGCCGAGGAAGCGATCCCAGTCGAGGCCCAATGGCACCGCTTCTTCAGGGGTGTGGCCGATAGAGAAGCGGCGGCGATAGCAGAGGCCGCGGGCGTGGTAGACCTGTCCAATTACGCCATCCCGCAGGAGTTGAATGGCACGCACTTTGTGGGCGATGGTCCGGCTCTGCGAGCCCACCTGCACCATGCGGCCATACTTGCGAGCGGCGGCCACCATTTGATGACCCTCGAAGATGTTGTGGCTGGCTGGCTTTTCGACGTAGACGTCCTTGCCCGCCTGGCAGGCCCAGATGGTGGCGAGCGAGTGCCAATGGTTGGGTGTGGTGATGGAGACCGCGTCAATGTCCTTGGATTCGAACATGGCGCGCATGTCCTCAAATTGCTTGGGCGCGAAGCCCTTGAGCTTCTGGACCTGAGCGGCGCCACGCTCGCGGCCAGCCTGATTGACGTCGCACACGGCGGCGGTGCGACAATCGGCATCCAGCGTGCCGTAGTACTCGATATGGTCGCGACCGCGTCCGCCGATGCCGACCTGGCCGAGATTGATGCGGTCATTGGCGCCGAGAATGGGGAACTGGGCAGTGGCAATGGCAGCGGCGCCCTGGATGATGGATCTGCGCGTAGGTTTGATCATCGAATCTCCTATTAGATCAAAAGTGAGGCCTGAGAAAACGGGGAACTTGGAACGTGGGATTTACGCTGCTAGTTTAGACCTATGCTTGCTGCGATGGCTCTCTTGGCTGCTGCTGCCGATATCTCTCCGGAGACTGCACCGAGGCTGAAACAGGCTTGGCGCTACGACACCAAGGCCACTCCGCCCAACGAGCGGGCGGCGCGGATCGCGGCATTTGAGGCGACGCGGGTAATGGCGGGAAATCTCCTCTACGTGATCACGCCGTTCAATCAGGTGATCGCGCTCGATCCGGGGACAGGGGCCGAGCGATGGGTGTTTGATCCGCGCGTGGCTCGCGATCGTGGTTACTCCGAGGCGTCGGCTCGCGGTGTGGCGGTGAGTGCGGGCAGGGTGTTCTTCGGCAGGCTGGATGCGCGGTTGATCGCGACCAACGCGGCGGACGGTCGAAAGCTTCGGGAATCGCGATTGGGGCCCGACGGTAATGACGGGAAGTATCAGATCACCTCGGCTCCGGTGGTGTTGGACTCGACAGTCATCGTCGGTTCTTCCATCGGCGACAACGGGCGGGCTGAGATGGAGCGCGGAGCGGTATCGGCCTTCGACGTGATTACGGGCAAGTTGAAATGGACTTGGGATCCGACTCCGCCGGGGAAGACTGGCGCGGCCAACGCGTGGGCGCCGATGGCCGTGGACGAGCGGCGCGATATGGTGTTCATCCCGACCGGCAGCGCGTCGCCGGATTTCTACGGTGGCTTGCGCGAGGGCGACAACCGGCATGCCAATTCAGTGGTGGCATTGCGTGCCTCGACGGGCAAATTGCTGTGGGCATTCCAGGTGGTGCATCACGACCTGTGAGACTACGCTGTGGCGTCGCGGCCTGTGCTGGTAGAGAGGCAAGCCCGCGGTTGGAGTGCTCACCAAGAGGGGGCATTACTTCCTGCTTGATCGCCTGACAGGCAAGCCGCTGCTACCGGTGGAAGAGCGCGCGACGCCACGCTCGGACGTAGACGGCGAGAAAGCTTGTCCGACGCAGCCCTTTCCGGTGAGCGGGGTTTTCACGCGGCAGAAGTTTGAGCCTCGCCCAGGCTGGTACACGGAGGAGTTTGGCAAGCTGCGCTACGAGGGCGTATTCACGCCGCCGACTTTGAAGGGGACGCTCCTGTTTCCGGGCAACGTAGGAGGAGCCAATTAGGGCAGCGCCAGCTACGACGCCCAGCGCGGGCTGCTGGTGGTGGCGGCCAATCGATTGGCGACCGCGGTGCGATTGATCCCGCGCGCGGAGTACGATTCGGCCAATCACGGCGAAACCGGAGAACGGTGGGGGCAGGAGTATGCGGCGCAGCGCGGGGCACCGTTCGCGATGGCGCGGCGGACGTTTCTCGATCCACAGGGGAGGCCCTGCAACCAAGAGCCGTGGGGCGCGCTGGCGGCGATCGACGTCGCGACCGGCAAGCTGCGTTGGGAAGCGCCTTTGCTAGTAGTGAGTCTCGGCGGGCCGCTGGCCGTGAATGGCGTGGTGTTTTTTGGCGGTACGGTGTTTGAGACCAAGCTGCGCGCGTATGCTGCCGAGGATGGCCGGAAGCTTTGGGAGACGGACCTGCCGTTTTTCAGCGCACTCAGCGCCGGGCACGTATCAGTGGGGCGGCAAGCGCTACGTGGTGGTCTGCGCGGGCGGGCATGGCAAAGTGGACGGCAGCAAGTTGGGTGGAGCCGTGATCGCCTTTACTGGCGACTGAGCGAGCCCTGAATTTTGGCCCGGTACTCGGCTGCTTTCGCGAGAATCGCGTCCCGCTCCAACGTGAGTACGTTGCGGCCGCGGACGATGATCTTTCCCTCGATCATCACGTCCTGCACGTCGTCGCCTTTGGCCGCGTAGACGAGCGTGGAGTAGATGTTGTAGACCGGCGTGGTGTGCGGCGTGTTGAGCGCCACCTGCACCAGATCGGCCGCCTTGCCGGTTTCAATCGAGCCGATCCGCTTGTTGAGGCCCAGCACGCGCGCACCACCAATGGTGGCCATCTCAAGCAGGGTTTGGGCAGGCAAAGCGCGCGGGTCGTTCAGTGTGACTTTGGCGAGCTTGCCGGCCAAGTCGAGTTCTTCAAGTAGATTGAGATCGTTGTTGGAGCCGGCGGGGCCATCGGTGCCGAGCCCCACCGGAACACCTGCGGCGAGCAGCTTGACGACGGGAGCCACGCCGCTGGCCAGCTTCATGTTGCTGGAAGGGCAATGCGCTACGCCCGCGCCTCGCTGCTTGAGGATCGCGATATCCCGATCGTCTAGCCAGACGCCGTGAGCGGCCACGGTCAGGCCTCCGGTAAACAGACCCAGGGCGTCAAGTGCGCGCGTGGGACTCAGGCGGCGCTTGGCTAGCGTGTCAACGTTTTCACGCTTGGTCTCCGACAGATGGATCACCAGCGGCTTGGCGTACTGATTGGCCAGTGCGCGCGTAGCCTTGAGAGTGGCGTCCGAATTCGTGTAGATAGCGTGGGGAGCGACGGCAGGCGTGATGAGCGGGTCTGCCGCGTATTGCTTGAGAAAGGCTTCGGTTCGTTTAAGCGCCTCCTCCGGGGTCTTGGCATCGGGGGCGGGGAAGCCGATGATGGTCTGGCCCAGCACGCCTCGCATGCCGGCCTGCTTGGCCACTTCGGCGACGACTTCTTCGAAATAGTACATGTCGCAAAAAGTGGTGGTGCCGGAGAGCAACATTTCCACAGCCGCCAAGCGCGTTCCCCAACGGACGAATTCGGCATCCGTGTTGCGGGCCTCGGCAGGGAAGATGAAGTTCTCGAGCCAGTCCTGCAGAGTAAGGTCATCAGCAACACCGCGGAACAGCGACATCGCGGCGTGCGTGTGGGTGTTGACTAGGCCGGGAATGAGGGCGGCATTAGGGCGGTCCAGGCGGCGGCGCGCCGTGTAGCGGGCTTCGATTTCGGCGCGCGGGCCCACGGCGGTGATGTTACTGCCGACGACGGCCACCGCGCCATCTTCGATGACCCGGTGCTGCGCGTCCATCGTCACAACCCACTTGGCGGTGACGATCCAATCGGCGGGATCGGCGGCGGGCAGCAAGACGGCGAGAAAGAAGGTGCTAGCGAAAAGCTTTGTCATCGAAGGCTTCGGGTAGGAGATCCTGCAACGGAATTACTCGGACATCGCCTTGTAGATTGGCCAGTATGATTTCAATGTTGCCACAGAATTCCCAGAGTAACTGGCGGCAGGCCCCGCAGGGGGTGGTCAGCTTGGCGGCCGCGGTAACGACCGCAAGGCGGCGGAATGTGCGCGCGCCTTCAGACATCGCTTTCCACAACGCGACGCGCTCGGCGCAAACGGTGAGCCCGTAGCTGGCGTTCTCGATATTGCAGCCAGTGTGAACGCGGCCGCTGCCGTCTTCGAGCGCCGCGCCTACCTTGAATCCGGAATAGGGCGGATGGGCATTCTCGCGCGCAAATGCGGCAGCGCGGATGAGGCGGCCCTCCGTCATCACAACGCTGCCTCGACGGCCGGCGTCAACGCGCGCAACAGGCTCACCATGGCGCCGCGCGTCTGGCGGCCCACCTCGAGCACCTCGGCATGATCCAGCTTCTTGTCAATGACCCCAGCCGCCATGTTGGTGACGCAGGAAATCGCCATGCAGCGAATACCCATGTGGCGGGCGGCGATCACTTCAGGTACGGTGGACATACCAACCAGGTCCGCGCCGATCGCGCGGAGGTAACGAATCTCTGCGGGCGTTTCGTAGGTGGGGCCGAGCAGCCCGGCATAAACGCCTTCGGGCAGAGGGAGGCCTTGCCGTTCGCCAATCTCCTTGGCGCGCCGGCGGAATTCGGCGTCGTAGGCGTCCGTCATGTCAGGGAAGCGCGGCCCCAGTGATTCGTCATTGGGCCCAATGAGCGGATTGGCGCCTTGCAGATTGATATGATCGGAGACCAGCACGAGCGTGCCTGGGGTGTAGCCGAGGTTGACTCCGCCGGCCGCGTTGGTGAAGATGAAGGCCTTCACGCCCAGCCGTCCCAAGGCGCGCACGCCGTAGACGACTTTGTCCATCGAATGGCCCTCGTACAGATGAGCGCGGCCGCTCATCACAACGGCCGGGGTGTTGCCGACGTGGCCAAACACCAGCTTGCCGGCGTGGCCGATGGCGGTGGACTGCGGCCAGCCGGGGATTTGCGCGTAGTGGATTTCCTGGCGGTTTTCGAGGTCATCGGCAAACGCGCCGAGTCCACTGCCGAGCACGACGGCGACGCGCGGCTGCGAACGCATCTGGGCGGAAAGATACTTCAGGGCCTCTTGCATATGGGGCGATCCACCTCCTATTGTCCCGGGAGTTGGCGGATGCCGAGCAGCACACCGACAATAGCGGCGGACATGAAGTTGGCCAGCGTTCCGGCCAAAACCGCACGCGCGCCAAGCCGCGCCAGATCACTTCGGCGATGCGGAACCAGCGCGCCGATGCCGCCCACTTGAATCGCTATCGACCCAAGATTGGCAAAGCCGCACAGCGCATAGGTAGCGATGGTGAATGACTTGGGGTCAAGCGACTCCCGCATTGGCCCGAGCTGCGCGAAGGCGATGAATTCGTTCAAGACCAGACGCGTGCCCATGAGGTTGCCAATAGCCGACGCATCTTTCCAACTCACGCCCAGCAGCCAGGCCACCGGGGCCATGATCCACCCGAGTAGAGTTTGCAGCGACTCCGGGAAAACTGGAATCATGCCATGGACCCAGCCGAAGATACCGTTGACCAGCGCAATGAGGCCGACAAAGGCGATCAGCATGGCGCCCACGTTGAGCGCCAGTTGCAGTCCGTCGCCTGCGCCGCGCGCGGCTGCGTCAACGATGTTCACGCCGGGCTTCTCTACTTCCACCTTGATCTCGCCTTGCGTTTCGGGCGTACCCGTTTCAGGAATCAGCATCTTGGCCAGGAGAATCGTGGCGGGTGCGGTCATGATGACGGCGGTGAGCAGATGCTGGATCTCTACCTTGGCAATCAGAACGTAGGCCGCCATCACGGCCCCCGAGACATGAGCCATGCCGCTCGTCATGATCGTGAACAACTCGGATCGCGTGAGATTGGCGAGGAACGGGCGGATCGTCAGCGGGGCCTCGGTCTGGCCCATGAAGATGCTGGCCGATACGCAGGTGGCTTCGGCGCCGGAAATGCGCATCAACTTGTACATCGCCACCGCCATCCCTCGGACGAAGATCTGCATGATGCCGAGGTAGTAGAGGCAAGAGAACAATGAGGCCACGAAGATGATGATGGGCAGAACCTGGAAGGCGAAGATGACGCCGAATTCCTTGGAGTTGGCTCCGAGCGGACCGAACAGGAAACGACTGCCGTCCTGGGCATATTGAATGATGGAATTGACGCCACTGGCGGCGGCCTGAAAGATCAGGCCGATCGGCGTGTTGAGGACCAGGAAGGCGAAGCCGAGTTGGAGACTCAGCCCAACGATCACGACATGCCGGTCAATGCGGGACCGATCATCGGACAGCAAGTAAGCCAGCCCAAGAATGGCCGCCAACCCGAGGAGGCCGGTAAACTGTTCCATCTGGAGGGGCTGGCTCCCGTTTTCGATTTAGCCGACGACTTCGAGAATGAGCTCGCGTTCGGCCGGCGCGGTGGCCGAAATGCGGAAAGCGTCTTCCACCAGGTCTGCCGCCTCATCGAGACGATCTTCCTTGGTGTAGTAGATGCGGCAAAGTACGGCGCCGGCATCGACCTTCTGGCCAGCTTTCACTTCGAGGATCACGCCGACGGCGGGGTCCACCACATCGTCTTTGGTGTCGCGGCCGGCGCCGATCATGGACGAAGCCATGCCGATGGCCTCGGCTTCGATGGCGCTGACATAGCCGTTGCGAGGGGAACTGATTTCGCGCACGCCGGTGGCGTTAGGCAGGAGGTCAAAGCGGTCCAGCACCTGGGCGTTGCCACCCTGGGCTTGAATTACTTCCTTGAACTTGCGGTAGCCGGAACCGTCGAGGAGCTTCTTCTGTGCGAGCTCACGGGCGTCGTCCAGCGTCATGGTGATGCGGCCGAGGAAAATCATGCGCGCCGCCAGTTCCAGGGAGAGGCGAGTGAGATCGGTAGGGCCGGCGTTCTGCAGCGTTTGCGAGACTTCCATCACCTCGAGCGCATTGCCGACGGCATAGCCGAGAGGCTGGCTCATATCCGTGATCAACGCTTGCACGCGCTTATCGTTGCGGCGTCCGATGCCAACCATCATCTGAGCGAGGCGCCGGGCATCAACCTGCTTCTTCATGAAAGCGCCGGAGCCTACTTTAACGTCGAGGACCAGCGAATCCACGCCCTCGGCGATCTTCTTGGACATGATCGACGAGGCGATCAGCGGAATCGATTCGACGGTGGCCGTCGCATCACGGAGCGAGTAGAGCTTGCCATCGGCCGGCGCGACTTCCGCGGTTTGACCCATGAAGGCGAGGCCGTACATGCGAAGCTGCTCGCGGAACTCGTCCACGGTGAGGCTGGTGCGGAAGCCGGGGATCGACTCCAGTTTGTCCAGCGTACCGCCGGTGTGGCCCAAGGCCCGGCCGGAAATCATGGGCACGATTGCGCCAGCCGCAGCGGCCAAAGGCGCCGCAATCAGGCTGGTTTTATCGCCCACGCCGCCGGTGGAGTGTTTATCCACTTTGACACCGGGAACGCTAGACAGATCAATCACTTCGCCTGAGGCCACCATACGAGCCGTCATCGTGTCGACTTCTTTGTCGGACATCGAACCGGCGAACGTGGCCATGAGGAAAGCGGACATCTGATAATCGGGAATTTCTCCCGATGAGTAGTTGTCGATCAGAAAACTGATCTCTTCGGGCGACAGTTCTTCGCCGTCCCGTTTTCTACGGATGAGGTCGACAGTACGCATGGAACTTAATACGGTAACACGTTATGTAATTGAAAGTAAAGCGCCTAACAGTGATGCCAGAGTCGCGGCGGCGAAGACCGATACCGAGGCCACTCAGGCGATGATTTGGTGGTCCAAGAGCATCGAGCTCAAACTCGGCAGATCGCAAGGCC
>JAYTKJ010000342.1:0-1958 GCA_043730365.1 Acidobacteriota bacterium
TGGGGTCGCCGCCGATCCGATTCGGGACGTGGATGGCAAGATGCTGAATCTCACTCTTGCGTTTTCCGAAGCGCACCTTCTGCGCCTGCGTTCGGGGCAGGAAGTTTTGCGAACCAGGAACGTAGCTGCTACGGACACAGCAACGCGCAAGGAATTCAGAATACACGACATTAGCTGATAGGGACCGACTAGTTTGGGCTTGGGTAGAGCAGCAGCCGGCTTCAGCACCCTTTGAAGACTATATTGAGCTGCACCACGAGTTGGTTGTTGTGTTGGAATCGGAGCGTTGCTTACGGGCATACAAAGGATTCCTTGATTCCGATGGAAGAGTTACATACGAGAGGTTTTTAGGGAGTTGAAGTCCTTTGACAGAATCTACGGTTCACAAGCCGAACTGAAGAAGCCCGTGGTTCTGTTAGCGTCACCCGAATGGGCAGTGGTGCGGCAGGCAGCCATCAGCTTAGTTCACAGGTCCCGTGGTTTGGGCTAACTTGCGAACCTAATTGCCCGTGCGCCGGGGATCATCCACGTCGCGCCGAGAGCCATCAACACGAAGAGGGCTTCCATCGCGACTAGATCCGTCTGGCCGACCGCCGGCGGCGGCAAGAAGGACTTGAGCAGCGACGCGCCGACGGCCGTCCAGAGTAACACGAGAAATAGCGGTCGCGCCGAGTGCCAGCGGGCCACGAGCCACGCCACACCGATGGAGGAGACCGCGACGGCGGCCAGGAGCGGCAACTGGGGTAACTCGGGATGGTGTTTGCGGTAGTCGAGCGCGAACGCCGTGTAAGTCAGGGTAATGGCCATGTGCCAGGCGGCGGCGGGCAAGGAGAAGGCCAGGATGAGTAGCGGAACTCCCACCAGCGTATAGCTGGCGCGCGCCGGTGCTTCGTGGATCGCCAGGGCCGCCACCACCACGGCCACCGCCAACGCTACGTGAATAGCTAGTCCCATTGGCGCCTCGGGTTTGGGCCGGCGAGCCAAGTCAAGTCTCCAGCGCCAGGCTGCCGACCCGAACGCCGCCCCGAGCATCGCCCCGAGCAGTAACTCCATGATCTTCCAGTAACCGATCAGGGGCGTGGGATGCAACGCGTGACCGGCGACCTGTATCGCGCCGCCCACGGCAAAGCCGATACCGCCAAACAGGGCTCCGCGCTTGGCGAAACTCCACAGCACACGGTCATTCAACCAGCCCAGCAGCGCAATTGCTCCGAGTCCCAGGCCCGCCCACAATTCGGGACGCGGCTTGTCGATCGGATTCGAGAAATAGATGAGCTTGGGTTCATTGATGAGTTTCCAGCCGGCTTGCGTGGCGAGGCCCATCGCCAGCACCGCAATCGCGATCTGAGTGAATGAGAAGCGCTGGCGCACCATGGATAGCGCCAATACCCCGCCCCCGAGTAATCCCCAGACTGCGCCCTTGACTGCGAGACCGGTCAGTCCCCACCAACGGGTGGCTGGGTCAAACGCGAGCCCGATGGTTTGGCCGTACGTTTCCTGCCCGCCGAAGCCAATGCCGATGGCCCCGAATGCCGCGATAACCGCCGCGTCATCTCCATCGCGTTCGACCAATAGACACAGGCACAGCGCCACTAGCGCGCCAGGGATCATAGCGCCGAGCGGGCCGCCTCCGATGTAGCCGCGCAACGCCCAACCGAGCGACATCGTGAGTGCGGGAAACAGAATCCAATTGCGCAACAAGAACCTACGATCTCATACTGCGACCGCGGCCGGGCGGTTCCAGAAAAGGTAGAGCGGTAACCCGAGCACGATCACCACGATCCCGAAGCCGGCGTTTCTCGGATCACCCACGGCGATGTAGATGAGGAAGAACGCGGCTGTCGCCAGATAGAGCAGCGGCACCCAAGGGTAGCCCGCCACGCGATAGGGTCGCGGTAGATCGGGCTGAGTACGGCGCAAGACGAAGAGGCCGGCCACGGTGAGAGCGTTGAACAACA
>JAYTKJ010000343.1:0-12230 GCA_043730365.1 Acidobacteriota bacterium
CGCAGGAGAAGATGCATAGGCTCCGGAGGCGACGGGCGAAACGAGCGCTGCTCACATCGGTGCCTGGACTCTCGTAATTTTGTAACACAGTAGTACTAGACGGGCACGCCGGCGAGCCGCGCAATCGCCAGCGCGTTTGTCTCCGTAGTAACTCCAGGCTTGAGTAGGTAGTCGAAATCCAACGGGCCGCCGCCTGGGCGCGATCCCATATGCACGTTGAGGCCTCCGATGCCTTCCAGCCTGGCGATCTCGGTCAAGGTCAAATCGTGCGTCGATACGGCGCCGATGGCCCCGGCCGAAACCAAGGTGCGAATGACGGCTTCGGCGGCGACGCGCCGGTCCCGTGAATTCGTTCCGCCGAAGATTTCGTCGATGAGGAACAGCACGGGAGGCTTGGTTTGGGCCATCGCAATCGTCTCGCGCAGACGATCGAGCTCAGCCTTGAATTTGGAGCGGCCCTCCTGAATCGCATCCTGAATCGAGAGTGACGCGCAGGTTGAGAACAGCGAGAGCCGCAGCCGCCGCGCTCGCACCGGAGCACCCGCCGCCGCCAGCACCGCGGCCAGCCCGATGGTCCGCATCAACGTGCTTTTTCCCGCCATGTTTGAGCCGCTGATGAGCAGGAGCCGCACGTTGTCATTGAGATGAACATCGTTGCGTGTGCATGAGGCTGCGGGCAATAGCGGATGGCCCAGCCCCTCGGCTTCGAACACCGGCGCGCCGGCATCGAAAGACGGGAACACATCTTCAGGGCATTCGAACGCGTAGCAGGCCAACGCATTCAACGCTTCAAACTCGGCCCAGCCGTCGATCCACCGCGCGAAGTCCGCGCTGTAGCGCTGCCGCCACGCCTCTACCGCCATCGCGCATTGACTACCAGCCATCAGTATCAGCAGCGGGAAGTAGAACCATTCCTTCTCGCGCTCGGCCATTACGTTGAGGAGTCGCGTCAGCTTCCGCAGCGCTTCGCCTGGTTCAGCCGCTCGTCGCGAGAGTTCCTGCAACTTGGGCGATTCAAAACGTTGACCCGCCAGCAGCACGAGCCCTTCACGCAGCAAGCCAATCTCGATCCCCAGTGGCCGACTCCCTTCGATCACCCGCAGCACCCTCTCGCGCAACTCCGCGCCCAAAGCAATCTGGGCGGCCACGATAGGAACGCATAGACCAGGCGGAACGATTCCAGCGGCGGCGAGGCACACCAATATGATCGTCACCGCAGCCAGGATCGGCGCCGCCACGCGCATCCAGGGCGCGAATGACTCTGGCGCGCGGTTGAGCCACGCCGAGAAAGTCTCCCAGGAAGCCTGATTGAATTCCTTCCCTAGCCCAGCCATCGTTCCGCGGAGTTCGGTCGCGCCGCGCAACTCCTTCACCGCCTCTTGCCGGGCCAGGCACTCCTCGACCGTCGACGGCGCGGTTTGCAAAAACGCGGCGAGTTTTCGCGCCCCGATCCGCGTTCTGGTGATGCACAGACGTTCAAATACCGAACCGTGTCCGAAGAGATTCAGGTCTTGCGCGTAGAGATGTCCATCGCCTGAAAACTCGTCGCCCGTCTCGCCGGCGCCCATCCACTTATCCTGCAGCCGGTTGATACCGCTGGTGTGGAAATCGCGCAACCGCGCGAACCGGAGGCGAGCAGCTTGCCGGCGGCCATAGTCGCGGGCCGAGACGAAGATCACCGACAACGAAAGCGGGGGGTACCAGAGGGGCAGCGCCCTTTTGTTGATCGCGATGAATCCCACCGTCACGAACAGCAGTACCGCCAGCCCGAGGATGCCTGCCGACATCGACTGCTTCGCTTCCAGTGTCACCAACCCGGCCTGGACCTGCTCCAGCCGGTCTTGGTAGTAAGCCAACGGATTCATATCGCCGAAGTATATCGAACCACCACTCCCTTGCGATAAACTGTGGAGCGAACCTCCATGAAGCCAATTCTCGTCTCGCTTTCTCTTGCCGGCGTGGTGTTCGCTGCGCCACCGGCTGCCAAGGTCATCAAACTACCCGCCCCTTACGCCACCCCCGCGGCCGCGAATGCGCCGAAGGTGGTGCCGCAACCGGCAGGGCGCACTCTCGAAGTGCCCGCCGGATTCAAGGTGGAGGAATTTGCGTCGGGTTTTGAAAAGCCGCGCTACATGCTTGAACTGCCGGGCGGCACGGTGCTGGTGACAGACTCGGTAGCCAAGGGGGTGGTGCACGCCATCGCTCCCGATAAATCGAAGAAGGCGCTGCTCTCCGGCCTGGACCGGCCCTTCGGCATGGCTCTCTACAAAGACCATCTGTACGTGTGCGAGGCGACGGCCATCCAGCGCTATCCATTCAACGCCAAAACGATGGAGATCGGCAAGGCCCAGAAGATCGTGGCGCTCGACACTTACGGCAAGGGACATTGGACTCGCACCGTCGCCTTTGACAAGAAGGGCAAGATGTATGTCTCGATCGGCTCGGCCTCGAACATCGATCCGGGCGATCCGAAAGATCGCGCCGCGATCAATATCTATAACCCCGACGGCTCTGGCCACGCGGTGATGGCCGGCGGCCTGCGCAATCCCGTCAGCATTCGCTTTCATCCACAATCGGGCAAGCTATGGACGACGGTTCAGGAGCGCGACGGACTGGGCGATGACCTGGTGCCCGATTTCTTCACCGAAGTTAAGCCTGGTGCTTTCTACGGCTGGCCGTTCGCCTATCTTGGTTCGAATGAAGAGCCGCGGCGCAAAGGCGAATCGGCTGAGATGGTCAAGAAAACGGTGGAGCCCGATGTGGTGCTGCTGGCCCACGCCTCGGTGATGGATTGCGTTTTCTATACCGGCAAGAGTTTCCCGGCCAAGTATCGCAACGGCGCGTTTCTCGCCTATCGCGGCTCATCCAATCGCGCCAAGCGCCACGGGTACAAGGTGGTGTTCGTGCCGTTCAAGAAGGGCGTGCCCGCCGGGGATCCGGAGGATTTTCTCACCGGCTTCATGATGGGTGAAGACTCGCGCGAGGTGTGGGGCCGTCCGGTGGGCCTGCTCCAACGCGCCGACGGTAGTTTGCTGCTGTCAGAGGACGGCAACAACAAGATCTGGCGCATCTCCTACGCAGCCAGGTAATGAAGCCTCAACTGGTTCGCGGTCTCGGTTTGTGGGCCGCGATCTCGCTGAATGTCGCCAACACGATCGGCACGGGAGTCTTTCTAAAGGCCCGCGTGATGACGTGCAACGTGGGTGATCCCATTACGGTCATGGCCGTGTGGCTCGCCGCCGGGCTTCTCGTGCTGGCCGGCGCCCTCACTTACTCCGAACTTACCGCGATGATGCCCGAGGCCGGCGGGGAGTATGTGATCCTGCGCGAGACTTACGGGCCGCGATGGGGCTTTCTCTACGGCTGGACCTACACCGGCGTTTCTCGAGCGGCCTCGCTGGCCGCGCAGGCTTTCTCAGGCGCGATCTTCCTCAACATCGTTACCGGCGGGAGGCTCGAGGGCAAGCTGGTGGTGGTGGCGATGGCGTCGCTCGTCCTGATGGCCGTGATCAACTCGCTCGCGGTTGGGGCCACGGGCAGGATCGCCTCAATCATGACCGCCGTGAAGATCTGCGTTGTGGGCGGCGTCGGCGTAGCCGCTTTCGTTTTCGCGCGCGGCGATTGGGGTTACTACGCGATGTCGAACCAAGCCGGTACCTGTGTGGGCGTGGCGGCGGCCGCGCGCGGTGGGTTTGGCGGGTTCTCGGCCGCCATGTTGGGCGCGTTGTGGGGCTACCAGGGGTGGCAGAATTTGGCGGCGATGGCGGGAGAAGTACGAGACCCGCAGCGCAACATCTCACGTGGCTACGTCTATGCGTTGTTGATTGTCGGCTCGCTCTATCTGTTCGCGAACGCATCTTATTTCCACGCCTTGCCGCCCGACGCGATTGCCAGCGTGCCGCTGAGTTCTTCGGTAGCCACCGAGGTGCTCGCCAAATTCCTCGGGCCTGCGACGGCCAGCCTGATGGCAATGGGCCTGCTGGTCTCCTCGCTTGGTGCTTTACACGCAAGCATGGCCGGAGGTATGCGGGTTCCTTATGCGATGGCCAAAGACGGGCTTTACTTCCAGGCCATCAATCATCTGTCACCGCGCACAAACGTGCCGGTGCGTTCGGCCGTGCTGCTAGCCGCTCTTTCGTGCGTGCTGGCGCTGATGGGCAACTACGACAAGCTAACGGACGCGGCCATTTTCGCGCTCTGGAGTTTCTATGGTCTCACCGCCGCTTCGGTCTTCATCCTGCGCCGCCGCTTGCCGAATGCGCCGCGCCCCTATCGCGTGTGGGGATATCCGATTGTACCGGCGGTATTCCTGGTGGCTACCGCGGCGATTCTTATCAGCACCGTCATCAACAATCCGGCGGCGTCGGCGCTGGGCATCGCCTTCACGATTGCCGGTCTCCCGTTCTATTGGTATTGGTCATCGAAAAAAGCGAAGGCATCATTGTGACGTTCTGCGACTTGGCTCTCTCGCGGCGACTTGAGCGCGCCGAAGCGCATGCCTGCGCCAAGTTTGCCGAAGCGCGGGCCCGCATCTTTCCCGAGAGCGGCGCCGAATGGATGGAATGCGCGGGCGCCTATGCGGTTTTCGATGGCGTGAACTCTCCGGTAACCCAGACTTTCGGCCTCGGCGTCTTCGAAGACGTTACGCCAGCCGCTTTGGACGAGATCGAACGATTCTTCGGCAAACACGGCGCGGCGGTGAATCACGAGGTGAGTCCGCTGGCGGGCGTGCCCGCGCTCGACTTGCTTTGCTCCCGCGGCTATCGGCCCATTGAGCTCAGTAGCGTGGTTTGGCAAGCCGTGGCGAAACCCGCGGCTCCTCCGCGCGCCGCCGAAATCCGGGTCCGCGCGATCGTGCCAGACGAAACCGAGATCTGGGCCCAAACCAGCGCGCGCGGCTGGGTCAGCGATCATCCGGAATTCGAAGAGCTTCTCCTTGATTTCGGCAAGATCCTCACCGCCCGGGAGGACCTAACGTGTTTCCTCGCCGAGATCGAAGGCGAGCCCGCCGCCGCCGGAGTGCTGTCGATCCATGCGGGCGTGGCGCTGTTTGCCGGCTCGTCCACCGTGCCCGCATTCCGCCGTCGCGGCCTGCAGGCGGCGCTGCTCGAAGCACGCATGCAGTTGGCGGCCGAGCGCGGTTGTGACTTGGCCATGATGGTGGCCGAAGCCGGCAGCGGCTCACAGCGCAATGCTGAACGCCAGGGATTCCGCATCGCCTACACACGCACTAAATGGCAACTGCCATCGGCAACGTCGCGCTAAAGGCTGGGTCCACTTTGCTCCAAACTTCCCGGACCACTTCGGCTTCGGCGATCCCCGCATCCACAATGAGGAGATGAAAGCCGTCCCCGCCCCGCTAGCGGATCTGCTGGTCATCGTCGACAAAGACTCGCCGATTCCTCTCTATCTCCAGCTGTACGAGGAGCTGCGGCGCCGCATTCTGCAGAAGACTCTCGAGGGCGGCATGAAGCTTCCTTCCACCCGTACGATGGCCGCCAGTTTGGAGCTGAGCTGTTATCAGTCATCTGAAAACGTAATTTTCTGAGCTTTGGGCCGGAGGCAACATCATCAGCGCCGAAGGCGCTTGTTCGTCCGATCATCAATGTCATCGCATATCACCGTGTGAGCCATGTCCACCGAGGAAACTCCACGAACCCGTTGAGGGCCTTCGCCTCCGAAGGTGCAACTATTCGCCGTGCGACGCAATGTTCGCCGTCTGCCGCTGCTGTGATCGTGGTCAGCGCTATTGCGGCGACACGTGCAGGCGGCTTGCACGTCAGGCCCAGGTGGCTGCTGCCGGTCGTCGCTATCAGTCCTCGGACACTGGCAAACAGAATCATCGAGAACGGCAGCGTGCTTACCGCGAGCGCTCGGCGCCTTCAACAGTGACGCATCAAGGTCCCCTTCCGGTCACCCGCCCGGCTTTCTCAACTGTTCGAAGCCTGAGCCAATGCGTCGTCTGCGGTCACATCAGCCGCTGGCATAACCCATTCGACGGATTGCCTCGGAGGCGATTCCGGCATCGGCGTGCCCGCAGTCGGCCAGATGCCCAGATTTCTACGTTTTCTCGTGACCGTTAACATGAGCCGCAATACCGTCGTCGCCGCGTTTGAACAACTACTGTCTGAAGGCTATCTGGAGGGCCGCCTTGGATCAGGCACTTATGTGGCTGACCGGTTGCCGGAAGCGTATCTCGCCGCTCGCTGCTACCGGACTGCGCCGAGCGCCCCACGGCAGGATTCGCTGGCGCTGTCCGAGCGCGGGCGAGCGCTGGGAGCCATTCGTTTTTCTACTTGGCTCGATCCCAAATCGTTCGGGGAAACCAAGCCCGCTCCATTTCGGATCCACACGCCCGCCCTGGATCGATTCCCGTATCCGGTGTGGGGCGAGTTATTGCGCCGCGTTTGGGATCGCGTGCGTCCGGAGATGTTAGACGGTGGTGAGCCGGCTGGTTATCGGCCGCTGCGCGAGGTCATTGCCACTTACGTGCGCGGCAGCCGCGCGGTCTCCTGCGATTGGCAGCAGGTGATCATTCTGCCCAGCTCCAAAACCGCGCTGCATTTGGCGGCGAACGTGCTTCTCGATCCCGGCGAAACCGTACTTACCGAGGACCCGAGCTATCAGGGGTTCAGCGCCGCCTTCTGCCAGTCCGGCAATCCGGTGCTCCCGGTGCCTGTCGACGGCGACGGCTTCGATATCCACCTCGGCGAGAATCTCTGCCCCACGGCACGCATGGCTTGCGTCACTCCGTCGCATCAGCACCCGCTCGGGGTTACACTGTCGCTCCCGCGGCGGTTGGCTTTGCTGGCGTGGGCGCGCCGCCGGCGGGCCTGGATCGTCGAGGATGACTACGACAGCGAATTTCGCTACGCCGGCCGGCCCATCGCTTCGCTACAAGGATTGGACGATCAGGGCCGGGTCATTTATGTGGGGACTTTCTCGAAGACGATCCTGCCGTCGTTGCGCCTAGCCTACCTAGTGGCGCCGACGGGACTGGTGGAGGCTTTCCGTGCCGCCCGCGCCCATCTCGATTGGGCCTCGCCGATGCTGGAGCAGGCCGTCCTGGCGGACTTCCTGCGCGAGGGGCACTTTGCGCGCCACGTTCGCCGCATGCGCGGCCTCTATGAGGAGCGGCGGGAGATCCTCCGGCACGAAGGCGAGCGACGGCTTAAGGGCTTGCTTGACTTTCCCGAGCGGCATACCGGCCTCCATCTACTGGGATGGCTTCCCAGTCAAGTGAGCGATGTCGAACTGGCGCGTCAGGCGCTGGCGGCGGGCATGGAAGTTACGCCGCTATCGGTTTTTCGGACCCGGCCGGGGCGGTCCAGCTTGTTACTCGGATTCGCGGCATTTGATCAGCAGCAGATTCGTAGAGGTATGGAGCGACTGGCACCTTTGATTGAACGCGGTGGATCTAAGAGAAAAGGAAGTTGCGTCTTAGTATTGTCCACTTAGTAAGGCAGCCGCAGTCGACGTCATTAATCTGGCCGAGAGACTGCGCCAAAGCGGTTCCTACGCCATGGCTCGCGGCCTGCTCGAAGAGGCGCGCCTTTGTGTGCCCGAAGGGCAGGCCGCTTACGCCGCGCTGGCAAATAACCTGGCACAGATCTACAAAGTCATCGGCCTCAAGCGCGAGGTGGAAAAACTGCTCCGATCCGCGGTCAACGCCTGGCGAGGGAGCCCATACTACGCTCGCGGACTGGCTAACCTCGGTGATTGGTATCGGAGCAGGAAAGACTGGCGCCGAGCGGAACAGCTATTCCGGGAAGCGGTGACTCTGCAACCCGAACTGGCGATTCATTACAACAACCTGGGATGGCTGCTTCACAAACGCGGGCGACTTGACGAAGCGGAGCGACACTATCGGCGCGCTCTGGATCTTTATGAGGGGACCGGCGATAGCGCTGCCATGCAAGCGTGGGGCAACCTGGGAATGCTACTCGAACAGCGCAAGCGCGACGACGAAGCGATGGCGGCCTTTCAGCGGATGCGGGAATTTTCTCCGGTACCCGCCGATGAAAAAGCGCAAGCGATCTACCTGGAAGCGTATGCGTACCTGCTCCGGCGCCGTCAGGATTCGGCGGAGGCCGAACGGGTCTTGGCCCAGGCCATGCGATATCGTGTCCGCAGCGCCATTCGCCTGGCCCTGTTGGAGAGCAAGCCGTAGCGTGCTCAAATAAAGTGTGCCCGTTGCGGTTGACGAACATCTCGCGGGCCTCACTGAGGAAGAGGCCGCGGCCAGCTTTGCCCGTCACGGCTTCAATGAACTACCCTCATCGAAGCCGCGCTCGATTCTCCTGATTGCCTTCGAGGTGATTCGAGAGCCGATGCTCTTGCTGTTGCTGGCGTGCGGCAGCACTTATCTGCTGCTCGGCGACGTAAAGGAAGCGGTCATCCTGCTTTTTTTCGTGGCGATCGTGATTGGCATCACCTTGCATCAGGAGCGCAAGACCGAACGGGCGTTGGAAGCGCTTCGCGATTTATCCAGCCCGCGCGCGATGGTGGTGCGAGGGGGAGTGCGAAAGCGCATCGCAGGCCGTGACGTGGTGCCAGGGGATCTGCTCGTTTTGTCGGAGGGCGACCGGGTCCCGGCCGATGGCGTGTTGCTTTCGGCGGTAAACCTGGCCACCGACGAGTCCATGTTGACCGGCGAGTCTGTGCCTGTGCGAAAACAAGCCACGGCGGCGGCTGCGCTGGAGATGGGGATGCCGGGTGGGGACGACCTCCCTTTCCTCTTTTCCGGCACACTGGTGGTGCGAGGTACAGGGCTGGCCGTCGCCAAGGCCACGGGGATCCAAACCGAGTTCGGCAAGATTGGAAAATCGTTGCGCGAAGTGGAACAGGAACCCACCCTGCTGCAACTGGACACGCGCCACATGGTGCACAGGCTGGCGTTGGCGGGGCTCGGCCTTTGTGTTTCGTTGGTTGTATTTTACGGCCTGACCAGGGGGAATTGGTTGCGGGGTTTCCTGGCCGCGCTCGCATTGGCGATGGCTATTCTGCCCGAAGAATTGCCGGTGGTTCTGACCGTGTTCCTGGCCTTGGGAGCCTGGCGAATGTCGAGGAATCGCGTGTTGACGCGACGCATGCCGGCCATTGAGATGTTGGGCGCAGCCACGGCATTGTGCGTCGACAAGACCGGCACCCTGACGATGAACCGAATGCTGGTGACCAAGCTGTATTCGAACGGCGAGATCTATGATTTCAGCAAGCAATCCGTGACGGCGGTCCCGGAGGAATTTCACGAGCTGACGGAATTCGCCATCCTAGCCAGCCAACCGGACCCCTTCGACCCCATGGACCGCGCGATCCGCGAACTCGGGGACGAGGCGTTACGGGGCACCGAGCATCTGCATGCGAATTGGAAAGTGGTTCGTGAGTATCCGCTGGCCAAAAACCTCCTGGCGATTTCCGAGGTGTGGGCGTCGCCCGATCGGGCGCAGTTTGTCATTGCCGCCAAGGGCGCACCGGAGGCGGTTACCGATCTCTGTCATTTGCCGGAGCAGGAGGTGGCGCTGCTCGACGCAGCCGTGGCTCGTATGGCCGCCGAGGGGCTGCGCGTTCTCGGGGTAGCGAAGGCGGAATTTTCCAGCCAGAACCTGCCTGAACAGCAACACGATTTCGAGTTCGAATTTCTGGGGTTGATCGCGCTGGCCGATCCGGTCCGGCCCACTGTGCCCGCCGCCATCCGGGAGTGCCAGACGGCTGGTATTCGCGTGATCATGATCACCGGCGACTATCCGGGCACGGCAATGAGCATCGCGCGGCAGATTGGACTCGAG
Source organism: Acidobacteriota bacterium (assembly GCA_043730365.1). Taxonomy (GTDB): domain Bacteria; phylum Acidobacteriota; class Terriglobia; order Bryobacterales; family Bryobacteraceae; genus VFZP01. Next base: position 9,786 of record JAYTKJ010000343.1, read on the forward strand.
AGCGCTAGTGGCGCGATCAGCGGCCCGGAAGTGGCGGCGATGAATGAGGCGACTCTCCGCGAACGGGTGACGACATCCAATATTTTTGCGCGCGCGGTGCCCGAGCAAAAACTTCAACTGGTTAATGCGCTGAAGGCCAATGGCGAGATCGTGGCGATGACGGGCGACGGCGTGAATGACTCGCCGGCGCTCAAGGCCGCGCACATCGGGATCGCGATGGGCCAGCGCGGAACGGACGTGGCCCGCGAGGCGTCCGGGCTTGTTCTTCTTGACGATGATTTCTCCTCCATCGTGCAGGCAGTGCGGCTGGGCCGCCGGATTTTCGACAACCTGAAGAAGGCGATGGCGTATATCTTTGCGATTCACGTGCCCATCGCCGGTCTCTCCCTCTGTGCGGTGTTGTTTCGATGGCCATTGATTCTGGAGCCTATCCATATCGCTTTTCTCGAGCTCATTATCGATCCCGCCTGCTCCATCGTTTTCGAAGCCGAAGAAGAGGAGGCGGATATCATGCAGCGGCCACCCCGGGCGGCGACCGAGCATCTCTTCAACCGGCAAATGATCACCATGAGCTTGCTCCAGGGCTTTGGCGTGTTGATTATTCTGCTGGCGATCTTTGCAGTTGCACTTTCGCGCGGCCAGGGTGAGCAAGATGCGCGAGCGTTGACATTCACGGCGCTGGTGATTGCCAACTTGGCGCTGATCGTGACGAACCGGTCCTGGTCACGCACGATTTTCGGTATTCTGCGGATGCCGAATCCGGCGATGTGGTGGGTAGTAAGTGGCGCCGTGGTCTTTCTGTTTCTCGTTCTGTACGTGCCATTTCTCCGGACGCTCTTCCACTTCAGCATGCTTCATCCGGACGATCTCGCGCTTTGTGCGGGCGCCGGAGTTGTGAGCATGGCCTGGTTTGAGGCGGTGAAAGCGTGGCTGGGGCGGCAGAGGGCCGCGACTTAATGCGCTCGGACCCGCTGGCCGTGCATCTTCACGGCGATGACCTATGGGTTTGCCATTGTCGGTGCAACCGGGGGCATTAGTTCGGGATTGGCTCGCCGGCTCAAAGTGGATGGACATCGGGTGCTCTTGATTGGCCGCACTTCCGCCAGTCTGAATCAATTGGCTGGCGAGTTGGACTGCCCGATGGCGGTGGCGGAGGCCACCCAGGCTGAGCCCCTGCACGAGGATTGAACTCCGCTGGGCCCCGCTCCAGGGCATCGTGTGAAACGAACTTGACCACAGCCTTCGATGTGGGTCGCGCGGGCGTGCGGGTAATGATGCAATCGGGAGGCTCCATCGTGTTGTGATCCAGCGGGGCGGCATGCATCGGTCTGGCCAATCGCGAGGCGGTCGTGGCGGCGAAGGCGGGTGATTGACTTGACGCTTGCGGCGGCGGCCACTTACGCCGCCCGTAATATTTGCATCAACTGCGTGGCGCCGGGCCCGGTGGATACAACCCTGGCGGCAAGATCATGGGCAACGAGCCTGCGCTGAAGGCCTCGATTGGCATGCATGCACTGGGGCGAGTGGGCAAGCCGAGGCACATCGTTTCGGCGGTTGCCTGGCTACTCGATCCGGACAATGACTGGATCACCGGACAAGTGTGGGGCGTGGAAGCGGCTTGGCAAGCGTACGTTCGGTGGCGAATGGCGCAGTCTGCCTGGTGAGCTTCTGGACCTGGCGGGAGGACGTGGACCGCTGCTACACTGGTGAGGCAGGCAGTGGTGAATCTTCACCCCGCGCGCGTTGTATTCCCCGGTCGTCTAACGGTAGGACAGCGGCCTTTGGAGCCGTGAGTCGTGGTTCGAATCCATGCCGGGGAGCCAACAACTTCTGCATTGAGAACAATGGACCTAACTGCGAGCTGAGCCGTTGTCTGATGATTCCATTCGGCTTATCGGTTCGAATCCATGCGGGCGTCTCAGGCCGGCGGGAACGAACCGGCGCGGACGACCTGCCGGAGTTGGATGTTTTCAAGCGCCGTGAGACATTCTGGAATGATCGGTAGTAGGTCTTGAATTCGGTTTGACCGCGTCCGAACGATCAGCATGCAATTCGTGTGGTATTCAGGTATTGCTGGTACGGAAGGTTCTTGGCGAAGGTTCTCACGCGCTTGACCTCACGCGCAGCGCTCCACAGTCGGAGCCAAAGCTGAAACACTCAGCGGTTTCAATATCGGCTCCAGTTTCTTTTATGAAACTTAATGAATTTTTCTCATACTCAAGTCGGACACACAGAACTCTCGACCACGAACAAACCAACCTTGTCCTCGTTCAATCGCCTCGCCACTTTTCTCGCTGATCCCCGGCTCAAGGCCGCGCGGGTCGAAGAGCGTATTGCCAATGCCATCAGCGGCTACAGCGTATACGGCCTCAGCAACGACGATGTGCAAATGGACCCAGGGTTGCAGCGCCACGCGGTCGAGGCCATTTTTCGTGTTTTCGGAGA
>JAYTKJ010000344.1:0-1755 GCA_043730365.1 Acidobacteriota bacterium
CCGCTTCTTTCGAAGCCGCCGCCGCCACTCTCATGATCGACAGGACCGGAGCCAGACTTTTGTACGGGCAGGAACGCGCCATTGGCTCGCCGGCCTTGGCCCAATGCCACTCGTTTTTCTGCGGGACTGGAGCTAAGTCTTGTTTCACTGCGCCCCTTGTGACGCCTTCTGACGATTTCTCTGGACATTTCCGCCGCCGTCGGATATAGTCTGGTGGATGGATCTGTTTCTCACGCGCCAACGTCGGCATCGTCCCTTGCCGGGAGCTTATCTCCAGACTGCCTAAGTGGGGTTTTGGATCTGTATCGACAGGCAGCCCCGGAGGAATTCTTTCGGCAACTGGAAAAAGAACTAGGGTTGCTGTCCCGGCGGCGGATTTTCAATCTGCCGCTGGTGATCTGGTTGATGATGGTGCAGTATCTGGACCGCAAGGCCACGCTATCGACCGCGGTGCAGCAGGTGGCGCAGATGCGGCCGAGGGCGTTGCTGTCGGATCACAAGAGGTTGCGGGAAGGCACAGTGAGCGCCCACACCGGAGCCTACAGTGACGCACGGCAGCGAATGCCGCTAGAGGTGGCCGAGAAGGTGGCCGATCGCGTGTTCGAGCATCTCCTTCCTCGCCGGGAAGCCTTACCGGGATGGGACCGGCAGGTGTTCATCGTGGACGGCTCGACGCTGGAACTGCCACACACGCCGGAGTTGGTGGAGTGCTACCCTCCGGCGACCAATCAGCACGGGACATCACATTGGCCGGTGCTGGAGATTCTGGTGGCACAGGAATTGACCAGCGGGATCGCCGGGCGGCCGTGCTGGGGACCGATGTATGGGCCGCAAGCGGTGAGCGAACAAGCGCTGACCGAACAGATCCTGGAGCGGCTTCCGGATCATGCGGTCATCATGGGGGACATCAACTTCGGTGTGTTTTCGGTGGCATTCGCTGCCACACAGAGAGGACATGATGTGCTGTTGCGGTTGCAGGCGAACCGGGCGGAAGTGATCGGGCGTGGCGGTCCGGCCTTAACGCCGGGCACGGACCGGCAAGTAGACTGGCGTCCCAGCCCGCATGAGCGCAAAAAGCACGCCGATTTGCCGGCCGATGCGTGCGTGCCGGGCCGATTAATCGTACAGCAGGTGAACGCTTCCAATGGCGACATGGTCACGATGTACTTTTTCACCACGCTGGATCTCAACCTGGATCAACTTCTTCAGTTGTACGGCAACCGCTGGAATGTGGAAACAGATCTCCGTTCGCTGAAACAGACGCTGAATCTGCAGATGCTCCGTTGCCAGAGTGCCGACATGATCGCCAAAGAGTTGATCCTGGCGATCACAGGCTATAACTTGGTGCGAGCCGTCATGAATGTCGCCGCCCAGCAAAATGGCCTGAACCCGCGCCGCCTGAGCTTCTCGCGATCGCAGGACGTGGTGAACGCAGCTTTGCCTGGCCTGGAGGCCGCGGGCTCGCCGGAACAATATCAGATCCGCCTGCAACGGATGTTGCGATTGGTTGCCTCTTGCAAACTTCCCGACCGCAGTAGCCGTGCCACAACCCCACGCCAGTCCTGGGGCCACTCCCGCAAATTCCCCAAGCGACAGTCCGCAATCACCCCGCCCTGAGAAGCGGAGACAACATGCGGATTGAACCTGCAAATCAAAAAACGAGTGGCATTGCCCTTTAGCCTGGGGAGAATGAGCCGCAATCCAGGCGATGTTCAGTTCCCGCAACCCGCTCGCCGATCTGCGTGGGCGGCAACT
>JAYTKJ010000345.1:0-13266 GCA_043730365.1 Acidobacteriota bacterium
GGCCAATGGCAAGCCGGGGAGTGACCGTTCCAAGGTTGGCCTTATTTTCGCCAAAGAGCCTCCCGTCCAGCGCGTCATGACCCTGGCTGCGGTCAACAGCAAGTTTGTGATTCCTCCCGGCGCGCCGTCTCATTCGGCCACCGGCGGGATGACTCTGCAGCAAGACACCGAACTCATTGGCCTGTTACCGCACATGCATCTGCGTGGCAAGTCCATGGAGATGCGCGCCGTTTACCCGGATGGCAAAGTTGAGAATCTACTATGGGTTCCGGGCTATGACTTCAACTGGCAGTTGTGGTATCAGCTTCCGCTGGGCAAGACCCTGCCGAAGGGTACACGCATTGAGGCCACCGGCACGTTCGATAACTCGGCGAACAATAAGAACAATCCAGATCCTACCGCTGAAGTACGGCAGGGCGATCAAAGCTGGGAAGAGATGATGATGGGTTTCTTTAACGTGGCGTTCGATGCCAAGCTCGATCCCATGTCTGTCATCCGCGCGCCCAAGAAGCAACCCGTAGCGACGCAACCGAGTGGCGGCAACGAATAAATCCGTCCGCGCGCTGTTGATTCTTACGTGGGCCTGGTCTCTTCAGGCCCACGATGTTATTTCCACCAAAATCACCTGGTCTCAGGAAATCTCCCGCATCGTCTACGCTCGTTGTTTGAGCTGCCATCGCGAAGGCGGCTCTGCACCGATGGCCTTGCTGTCCTACAGCCAAGTGCGCCCGTGGGCCAAGGCGATCAAAGAAGAGATCAACGAACGCCGCATGCCGCCTTGGGGCGCCATGAAAGGGTTTGGCGAATTCAAGAACGACAATTCGCTGAGCGCGGGCGAGATCCATCTGATTGCCGATTGGGTCGAAGGCGGAGCGCCGGAAGGGGACTCTCAGTATCTACCGCCAGTACCGCCGCCCGTTCCCCGGAAGTTCCCGCGTATGGCTGCGATGCGGGGCGTCCGCAACGGAGAGCGATTGGGGGACGTTCGAATCGTCTCGATCGCGCCTCCGCTTGGGCTGCCCGAGGGCGCATCGTTGCAAGCGGTTGCTGAGTTGACCGATGGCGCCACCATACCGCTGCTGTGGCTGTACAACTTCCAACCCAAGCACGCTCGAACCTTCGTTTATCGTGAGTCGATCCACCTGCCAGCCGGCGCCGTGGTGCGGATCTCGGGAGACCCTGGACGAATCCGCATCACAACCGTGCCAGCTAAGCCTTGAACGGGCTCCGCTTCATCGCATACTCGATCGCTTCCTTGGGCACCTCGTACTTGGAATAAGCGCCGTTGCCTTTGAATCCCAGGTCCTTGACGCCGAGTGGACTGGAATAGAAAGCGTCCACGGTCATCTTACGAACCCAGTCAAAGAAACGAATGCCAGGCCCCAGATCGCTGGCCCGCTCGGTGGTGTAGCCCGTGAAATCCTTGTAGACGGCCGAACGCTGATACACCAATTCCTCACCGCGGCGCGCCGTTTCGGCCGCTTCAGCCTTGACCAACGTATCGAGCATCGCCTTCTGCTCCGCCTCGCTGGCCTCCACAAAACGCTTCGCTACTCGCTTGCGCATCTCAGCGTCAAGCCATGCAAGCCCGCCGTGATAGATGTCGGCCAGCTTTTCGTTCTGGCTGCACAATAGATCGATGAACTCCGGGGCGCCGGCATCGACGCCGCTGCCGGAAACGCTGTCGGCAGGCACAATCAACTCAGCCAGCCGGCGGATCGTTCGATACTCTTCGGCCTGAAACGCCTTTACCTTGTAAGCACCCGTCGCCGCTTTTTCGCCGCTGGCGGCCGTGTGTACGTGCTGTGCTGCGTCGAGATCCAGTACACCCAAGGATGTTAGTCCCATCGCCACCGTGCGAATCGCGCTCCGCCGGTTGACCTGCACCAGTTCGTTAGACATTGCCTTTCCTCATCTCCTCGGCCAGATAGTCGCACCCGCGCCAAGCCAGGGCGTTGATCGTCAGCGTAGGGTTCTTGTCCGGATTGGAGACGAACGAACCGCCGTCCATCACGAACAGATTCTTCACGTCGTGCGCCTGCGTGTAGCCGTTGAGCACGCTGTTCTTGGCGCTCGATCCCATCTTCACCGTACCCACTTCATGAATGATGGTGCCGGGCACGGAAATGCCCTGGCTCTCGCGCTGCGCCGCGCTCAGTCCGGTGACACGGCCGCCCATGCCTTCGATAATCTGAGCGAACGTCTTCTCCATGTGCCGGGCCTGCTTCCATTCATAGTCGGTCCACTTGAAATGGAAACGCAGCACCGGAATCCCCCAACGGTCCACCACGGACGGATCGATCTCGCAGTAGCTGTGGATGTTGGGGATCATCTCGCCGCGGCCGGCAAAGCCCACCGAGCATCCATAGCTGTCGCGGATCTGCTTCTTCATGTCGGCGCCGTATCCATATCGCCGAGCCGCCCCATGATAGCTGCCGACGCCAGGCGTGCCATAGCCGCCGCCGATCTCGATATGATAGCCGCGCGGGAAGTCCAGCTTATCGTGCTTGTCCCATAGCCACCAAGGCATATAGAGGTGCGCGCCGCCGTAGCCTTCGGTGTCGTAGTGGGGCATGCCCTCCATGGCCGGGACATAGCCGTTCAATCCGAAGCCCACCGTGTCCATCAGATAGCGCCCAACCAGGCCGCTGGAATTGGCCACGCCATTCGGGAATTCCTTCGTCTTCGAGTTGAGCAGGATACGCGCCGATTCGCACGCGCTCGCCGCCAGAATCACCACACGCGCGCGAATCCTCTTCTCTGTGCGCGAGGCTTTGTCGAAATAGATAACGCCATTCGCTTTACCGCTGCTGTCCGTCGTCACCTCGCGCACCATCGCATCGGTCAACAGCTTGAGCTTGCCGGTTTTCATCGCCGGGAACACTTGTACCTGGCTTGACGAGTAGGCTGAAGCGGTCTGGCATCCGCGGCCGCATTGCCCGCAATAGTGGCAAGCCGCACGTCCGTTGAGATTCTTGGTAATCACGGCGCGCCGATTCGGAATGCAGGGGATGCCCAGCTTTTCGCAAGAGCTCTTGATCAGCAACTCATGCACTTTAGGTGGAGGAGGCGCGTGAAACTTGCCATCCGGCGCGCTGCGGATTCCTTCCACTGATCCGGTGACACCGATAAACTCCTCGGCGCGATCATAGTAGGGCGCGATGTCTTCGTAGGAGATCGGCCAATCGAATCCCAGGCCGTCTCGGGAGTAAGGCTTGAAGTCGAGGTCGGAAAACCGGAACGACATGCGCCCGTAGTGGTTGGTGCGGCCGCCGACGATGCGAGACCGGAACCACGAAAACTGGCTGCCCTCGCCCACCGTGTACGGCTCGCCTTCCAGTTCCCAACCGCCAGACGTGGTCGACATGAAGCCGAACGGCTTGCCCTTGCCGAAGTAGAAGGCGCCGCCGTCTTCGGCTCCGCGATGGGCATAGTCGGACGCCCACTTGTGTTCCTTGAATTCGGTGGCCACATCCAGCTTGGGCCCGGCTTCGAGCAGCGCCACTTGGATGCCCTTGGCGGTGAGCACGTGTGCGGCTGTTCCGCCTCCGGCTCCCGACCCCACCACCACGACGTCAAACAGTTCCGGACTGCGTGCAATCTGTGCCATATCTTGCTCGCTCCTATTGCATCACAATTCTGGCGGGGGCAGCCGGGTGCGACTCCAAATTCGCTAACCTAAATCTCCATGGACTCTATTCGTCAGGGTGCCGTCACCTTCCAGCGTCACGTCTTCCCTCAACACAAGACACTCTTCCGCCGTCTCGCCCTGGGCCAGACACCCAGCGCTCTCTTCATCACTTGCGCCGACTCGCGCGTTGACCCCACCCTCATCACGCAATCAAAGCCGGGGCAGCTTTTTGTGGACCGCAACCCCGGCAACTTCCTCCCGCCCTATCACGGCGAAAATGCCAGTGAAGCGGCTGGCATCGAGTACGCGTTAAAGGTGCTCAAGATCCCCAACATCATCATCTGCGGTCACACCGATTGCGGCGCCATGAAAGCGGTGTTGCATCCGGAGAAGGCCAAGGATTTACCTGCCGTCACTCGCTGGCTGCGCAATGGCAAAGACGCCAGCCGCCGGGTGACGGCCATGAAGCTACCCGAGGATCAACAACTCGCCGCTCTCACCCAGGAGAATGTCATCGTCCAGCTTGAGCATCTGAGAACGTATCCGGTTGTGCAGGAGTCTATCAAGGCCGGGCAACTGCGCCTGGGCGGCTGGGTCTACGATATCGAGCACGGCAAGGTGCTCGAGTACGATGAAGCCGCCGGTCGATTTGCGGTACTCAAAGTCTGACGCTGATCGGAATCAGGCGATTTCCAAAGTGCCCATCATTCCCCCGTCTTCATGGTCGAGAATGTGGCAGTGATAAACGGTCTTCCCGGCGAAGTCGGCAAAGCGAATCCGGATCCGCCTTGACGAACGCCCGGGAACATTGATCACATCGAGCCAGGCCGCGCGGTCGATCGTCTCGTCAGCTTCGACGATCTGAAACGGATTCACGTGAAGATGAAACGGGTGGTCCATCTGACCTGCGTTGTGGATCACCCAGTCTTCAACCGTACCCAGCCCCACCTGTGTGTCGACGCGGTCCGCCCGGAACGTCCGTCCGTTAATGCCGAAGGTTCCCATCATGCCCTGCTGTAATTCGAAGTGCCGGGGCGGTGATTGCGGGGCGGGTAAACGTTCCACGTACCCGAGTACCTCTGGAAGCTGCATCGGCGAATCTGAATCTTCCGCGTAGACAAGCCGGGCTAACTCCTGAGGTGCGGCAGCGCTCCCTTGCGCAAAGCCGCCGCGGTCATAGGGGAGGTTAAGAAGCCGGTAGACTCCCGCCGGGCGATCCGCTTTTACCAGAACGTCCAGGCGTTGCCCGGGCGTGAGCAGCGCTTCCTGCTGCATCTCCGTGCGGGCAAGCATGCCGCCATCGACTGCGATGACGGCGAAGGGATGATCCTCAATACTCAGCCGATAGTAGCGTGAACTGGAGGCATTGACGAAGCGCCATCGCGTCAACCCGCCTCGCCGTATTGGATAGCTGGGACCCACCTCGCCGTTCACTGTCAACAAAGGGCCTTCGCGACCGCTCATCCGGTCCATCATACTGGCGTCGCGCACTTGGCCATCACGGTCAACCGCGAGGTCTTTCAGCACCAGAACGTGCTCGTCGGCAACGGCTACTTCGGGAATTTCATCCAGATCGCCGCGCACGATGATCACTCCGGACAGGCCGCGAAACACCTGCCTCGCGGTGTTGCCGTGCACATGGGGGTGATACCAGAAAGTGCCGGCGGGATGAGATGCAGGAATCGCGATCTCGTACTCGAACTCCTCTGCAGGCGGAATCATCAGGAACGGATTGTCCCCATTGCCTCCCGGGGAAACATGCAGCCCGTGAAAGTGAATGTTGGTATGCTCGGCGAGGCTGTTGCGGAGCTTGAGCTGGAGCGTATCGCCGGGCCAGAGCTCGATCAATGGACCAGGCATGAGGCCGTTGTAAGTCCACAAATGCACAGGCCGGCCCGCGACGGGCACCCAGCTGTCCTTGGCTTCCAGGAAAACCTGCAGGTGTCCGTCGTTCGAGGTCAGCCGACGTTGCCCCATCGCGGTTCCCGCTGTCGCCACTCCGCAAGCAGCCAGGAAACGACGACGCGTTAAGTCAGAGCCCATACGCTCACCTCGTTTAATTCTGAACGTGAAATGCCCGCTATTTGCTCGCCTTCGCCATTCCGGTATGCAGGGTGGAGAGCGCCTTTGCCTCTTTAGCCAACCCGGAGTACCGCTCGGCCATGGTTCTACAATGCCCGGCCGTCTGGCCCGAGTTCGGGTGCTTTGACTCATGCGCGTTGGGGGACTTGGCGTAGGCCTCAGCCAGTTCGGAGTGCTCCTTCGCTTCTGCCTCGAGTCTTGATGCTTCCTGTGCGTAGTGGTCAGCCAGCCGCTGATGGTCCGCCGAGGTGTGGGCTTTGGATATCAGCTCCTTCACCTCCTTCTTGGTCATCTGCGAAGACTGCCCCCACGCCGGGGACTCGACGCTCCACAGTGCGAGCATTGCAATAACGGTTCCCGCCAGCAGAAACCGTATCCGGAACGTGTTAGTAGACATACCTGAATCTCCTTAGCCATCATTGATCGAGCGAGCCTTGTCGCACGGCAGACGGGGCCGGGTCCTCAAGCGATGAGCGAGCCCACACCCGCAACATCCAAACCGGGAGCGCTAGCGACGCGAGCGCTTCCGATCCCCTAAGAGCAATCGTGACGCCAAACGCGGAGTCTGAGGTTCCTCTCGCTTCTAACGCCGATCGAAGCGCCACCCGTAGAACAACGTCGACGCCACATACGCAACAGTGCATGGAGCCAGAATCCAAGCCGAATCGCGCGCCGCATACATCCCCGCCGCCGCGATAGCCCCGGATTGAAAGAGCCCGGGAATCAACGACCCTGCCGTCAGGCTCCACCGCGCCTGCATCCTCGGGCTCATCACCGCCATGTGACTGCCCATCGCCAGCGAAACCAGTAGCCCAGCCACCGCCGTCGCCGGATGGAGCGGCAGCGTCAGGGGCAGGGTAATCATCGCGAGTGCTGCATGTTTGGCTGCCAGAATCCGCCAGCCCCGCAACGGCATCAGCCGGTAGCGATCAAGTCCCGCGCCTGCGTCGAGCGCGAATAGGCACTGGGCGCATGTGCTCAACGTCACCAAGACAATGGCGCACATCGTCGGCATCGCCTCCGGTTCCATGTTGGGCTTCGCCAACCGATAGGCGATGGTGGAAACCGAAAGTAGCATCGCGACATAGGGGTCAAGCAGATGCAGCAGTTCCCGGACGTTCTTGCGCACCAGTTCGCCAAAGATACCCGGCACGGAACGAAAGGCCAGGGACTTGGGAAACGGAATGGCAAACGCCGCCACCAACACGGCCAGTAGCAGGAATTGTGGCCGTCGCGTCCACGCAATCGCGCCGATGGCAATCCACGCCGCCGGGCTCAGGAACATGCTCGCGATTCGAACGATGCGCAACTCGTGCTCGGTTACCGGCCAAGTTCCCGCACGTTCAGGCGGCAGCTTGCGGAACGGATCGGCGCACAGCGGAAACAGAGTTACTACGCCCACCAGCAGCACCACGAATACGCCGGCGCCGCCTTGCCCGAGCAGGAACAGCACCCAGAAGAGGTTATTGGCGAAGAGGCTATTGAGCCGCCGTTGCTCGCGCCACACCGCCCGGGCGAGCGCGCGAACTATCGGCCAGATCCGAGCCACTTCAGTTCCTGCCGAATGGGAGCTTCCACCAGATCGAAATAGTGCGCCTCTAGCGTTGCCGGCAGTTCGTCCGGCCGCGAGTCCCACACCTTGACGCCACCCCGGATGAAGATAATGCGCGTGGCGATCTCCTCGACGATCGACAAGATATGTGACGTGAGGAAGACCGTCACACCGCGCGACGCCAGCATCTTGAGCAACTCGCGAATCGTCTTGGACGTCACCGGATCGATCCCCTCGAACGGCTCATCCAGAAACAGCACGCGCGGATTCGGCAGTAACGCCATCGCCAGCGCCGTTTTCTTGCGCATGCCGTGTGAGCATTCTGCGGCGAACGTATTGGCGCCATGCTCTAGCGCCAGTGCGGCCAATAGCTCTCCGGCCCGTCGCTGCGTCTCGTGCCGCCGCAAACCCCAGACATCGCCGGTTAGCCGCAAGTGTTCGGCCACGGTCAGCGCGTCGAACAAACCCAGATGCTCCGGTACTGTTCCGGACAAGCGGCGCACCTCAATCGGTTGGCGCGCGACATCGAGTCCACACACCTCTGCCGAACCTTCCGACGGTTCCAGCAACCCGGTTAGGACCTTAACCGTCGTCGACTTGCCTGCTCCGTTTGGGCCCAGGAACGCGCAGATCTCCCCGGCCGGGATCTCCAGATCCAACCGGGAAACGGCTACGGTCTCACCGAATCGCCTGGAAACCGAGCGGCAACTGATCATTTTGGTCCTCATCTATCATACGAGGTCTACCAGTGTGAGCTTTCCATAAACTTTTGTTATGCTATGCTGAGATCGAATAGTTGATCGTACAATTATAAATTTGCTTAATTCATTTGCCCGCACCATAATGACAATACCCCTTGAGAGCCGGAGAAACAGGCCGGCCGGGTACGGGTCTTACGGCGAACCAGCCTATACGAGACTCGTCCAGTCCGAGATTCAATTTCATGGAGAACCCCATGTCGAATCGCGTTTATATATTCGATACTACTCTCCGGGACGGCGAACAGTCGCCCGGTTGCAGCATGACCGTTCCGGAAAAACTCCGGATGGCCAAGAATCTGGTGGAACTCGGCGTAGATATCCTCGAAGCCGGGTTTCCCATTGCATCTGAAGGGGACTTCGAGGCGGTGAGGGCCGTCTCGGCCGAATACCCTTGGGTGCAGGTTGCGGCGTTGGCACGTTCGGTGCGCACTGACATCGAACGCGCGGCCAAGTCGCTTGAGAACGCCAAACGCTCCCGCATTCACACGTTCATCGCCACCAGCGATATCCATCTCAAGTACAAGTTCAAAAAGTCACGGCAGCAGGTTTTGGATGAGGCCGTGGCAGGTGTGCAATTGGCCCGTAACTACGCCGAGGATGTCGAGTTCTCGGCCGAGGATGCCACCCGTACCGATCCGGACTATCTTGAGCAGGTGACGCTGGCGGTGGTGGCGGCGGGCGCGCGCACGGTGAATCTGCCTGACACCGTGGGCTGGTCGATTCCCAATGAGTATGCGGCGCTGATCGCGCGGATGGTCAAGGCCGTGGGGGATCGCGCCATCATCAGCGTACACTGTCACGATGATCTTGGCTTGGCGGTGGCCAACTCGATTGCCGCCGTGCAGGCCGGCGCGCGGCAGATTGAGTGCACCATCAACGGCATCGGTGAGCGGGCTGGCAACGCGTCGCTGGAAGAAGTGGTGTGCGCGTTCAAGGTGCGGCAGGACCAACTGCCTTACGAAACCCGGATTGTCACCGAGCACTTGTATCCAGCCAGTCAGATGCTCACTTCCATCATCACCTTTGGACCGCAACCCAACAAGGCCATCGTGGGCGAAAATGCCTTCGCTCATGAAGCCGGCATTCACCAGGATGGCTACCTGAAGCACAAAGCTACCTACGAGATTATGGACCCGATGTCGGTTGGCGTGCCGGTAACGCGCCTGGTGCTGGGCAAGCACAGCGGCCGCCATGCGCTCAACCAACGATGCACGGCGCTGGGATTCGAGCTATCCAAAGAGCAGCTCGACCAGGTCTATGATTCATTCACCTCGCTCGCTGATCGAAAAAAAGGTGTGCGTAACGACGAGATTCTCGGCATCATTCATCAGGTGACCGGGGCCGGCGTAGTCGCCAGTACCTAGGAGAACGACACTTACAATGCAATTGAATATTCTGACCCTCCCGGGTGACGGGATTGGTGTCGAAGTTACCCGCGAAGCGGTTAGCGTGCTCCGGCGCGTGTGTGACAAGTACAAACATACGGTGCAGCTCAGCGAAGCGCTGCTAGGCGGCATTGCGATTCATAAAACCGGGGGACCGTTTCCGGCCGAAACAGAGAAGCTGGCTCTGGCGGCTGACGCGACCTTGATGGGCGCCGTGGGCCTGCCAGAGTTCGACAACTGGCCGCCGGAGAAGCGCCCGGAGCGTGGATTGCTGGGCATTCGCAAGTCACTCGGTGTTTTTGCCAACTTGCGGCCTGTGCGGAGCTATCCGGCGTTGCTGGATTCCTCGCCGCTCAAGAATCACTTGATCGACGGCGTAGACATGATCATTGTCCGCGAGTTGAACTCTGGGATCTACTACGGCACGCCTCGCGGCATCGAAGGGGAAGGCAAAGCGTCGCGCGGCTTCAATACGATGTCCTATACGTGGGACGAGATTGAGCGCGTCACGCGCATGTCTTTCGACTTAGCCCGTAAGCGGCGTAGGAAGTTGACCAGCGTCGACAAATCGAACGTGCTGGAGACATCGCAATTGTGGCGGCGCGTGGTCGTCGATGTCGCCAAGGATTATCCGGACGTTGAACTCGACCACTTACTAGTGGATAACTGCGCCATGCAACTGGTGCTGAATCCTAAACGCTTTGACGTGCTGGTGATGGAGAACATGTTCGGCGATATCTTGTCGGATGAGGGTGCGGTGTTGGCTGGCTCGATTGGTATGTTGCCATCGGCGTCGATCGGCGGCAAACGTCCCTCTGGCGCCTGGGTTGGCTTATACGAACCGGTGCATGGTTCGGCCCCCGATATTGCCGGCCAGAACAAAGCGAATCCGCTCGGCGCCATCGGCTCAGTGGCCGCACTGCTGGAGTATAGCTTCGGCCTCACCGAAGAAGCGGCGGCCGTTAATCGCGCTATGGAACAGGTGCTCAACAGCGGTAGGGTGACGGCGGATTTGCGGCCCAAAGGCACGCCGGCGACGACTGCGGAAGTAGGAAAGGCAGTTTGCGAAGCAGTTTAACTTTGGCGGCGCTGGGCGCGCGCCCAGTCTCGGATGGATGCGCTCCATTTGATGCGCGGCATTTGGCGCGCCGTGGCCAGCAGCCGGTTGAGATCGTCGGCCCGGACGCCGGGCAGCACCGCACTCTCGGCCACTTCCCTAACGCCACTTTTGGTCAACGCGAAAATAGTCAGGCGACCGGCATGATGACGCCAGCCTTCCCGGCAACCGACTGCGGCATAGGCGGACATCTTTTTCAGCGAACTGCGGGAGATGTCGACTTCGATGATGAGATCCGGCGCCGGGTCGCGGGGCAATTAAATCGGCTCGTCGTCTTTGAACGGGTAGTCGAGGTTAGTGACGTAGAAACAGGTATCGGGTTCAAACCCGGTCTGCGATTCCTCGTCCCGGTGCGTCGTTCCTCCCGCATTGTAGAATTCGACTTCGAGGCCTTCGGCGAGGTTCTCAAACAGAGAGCTGAGCAGCCGATTGATGCCTTCATGGCTCCGCGACACCGTCATGATTTCGAGAGTGCCTTCGTGATAGGTCAGCCGCACCGCGTTCGTGTGGATATCGTCGTTGAGGCGCACGTAGGTGTCCCAAGTTACTCCGGTCCGCAGTTCGACAACTTCGGGGTCCGAGGCGGCGGTCGCAATTAGCATCACGTCTGATTCGAGTATAGAACATGAACAAACCACGCACTATTATCGAGAAGGTCTGGGATTCGCACGTCGTCGCCGAGCGCGAAGGTGCGCCGTCGCTACTCTACATTGACCTTCACCTGGTCCACGAGGTCACCTCGCCTCAGGCGTTCTCCGGGTTGCGCCCTCGCGGGCTCAAAGTTCGCCGGCCTGACCTTACCTTCGGGACGACGGATCATTCCACTCCGACCGCTCCGCGCCATCTGCCGATCGTCGATCAAATCGCCGCTGCCCAAGTGGCGCAGATGGAGGCTAACGCCAAGGAATTCGGCATTCCATGCTTCGGCTTTCAAAGCGACAAGCAGGGTATTGTGCACGTGATTGGTCCCGAGAACGGACTCACTCAGCCGGGCATGACCGTAGTCTGCGGAGACTCGCATACGGCCACACATGGAGCCTTCGGAGCACTGGCGTTCGGTATCGGCACCAGCGAAGTGGAGCATGTGCTGGCGACCCAGTGCCTCTTACAGCGCGAGTCGAAGAGCTATCAGATCAATGTCGATGGCCACTTGAAGCCGGGAGTTACAGCCAAGGACATCATTCTGGCGGTGATTGCCAAGATCGGCGTCGGTGGCGGCACGGGCTGCGTGTTTGAATTCTGTGGTTCAGCAATTCGCTCGCTCTCGATGGAAGAGCGCATGACCGTCTGTAACATGTCGATCGAAGGCGGCGCGCGCGCCGGTTTGATCGCACCGGACGATACTACCTATCAGTACTTGTCCGGCCGTCCCTTCGCTCCGCAGGGCGCTGATTTTGAAGCGGCGCTGGCTCGCTGGCGCCAGTTACCAACCGATCAAGGTGCTGTCTACGATAGATCGCTCTCCTTTGACGCCTTCCTGCTGGAACCGATGCTTACCTTCGGCACCAATCCAGGACAGGGGATGCCGGTTAGTGGGCGGGTCCCCGACCCAGCTTCACTGAGCGACCTCCAGGAACGCGAGTCCCTGGCCAAGGCACTTCGTTACATGGCACTTGAGCCGGGGCAGCCGTTGGCCGGGCAGCCCATCAACGTAGTCTTCGTGGGCAGTTGCACTAACTCGCGCATGTCGGATTTGCGTGCCGCGGCTGCCATCCTCAAGGGCCGCAAGGTGAGCCCCAAGGTCCGCATGATGGTAGTGCCCGGGTCGCAGGTAATCAAGCGTCAGGCTGAAGCCGAGGGGCTGGACCAGGTATTTCGCGATGCCGGGGCCGAGTGGCGCGAGGCCGGATGTTCCATGTGCATCGCCATGAATGGCGATCAGCTTCAACCAGGTCAATACAGCGTATCCACCTCAAACCGGAACTTCGAGGGGAGGCAAGGTAAAGGTGGCCGCACCTTCCTGGCCAGCCCGCTTACCGCGGCCGCCAGCGCCATTACCGGCGTGGTTACCGACGTGCGGACGATGATCTAAGTCAGGAAGGAAATCACTAACATGGCCAAATTTGAAGCGCTCACTTCCCGCCTGCTGCCGATGCCGCTCGATAACATCGACACCGATCAGATCATCCCGGCTCGCTTCCTCAAGACCACCACCAAAGAGGGCCTCGACAAACAACTCTTCTGCGATTGGCGTTACGACGGGCAGGGAAATCCCAGGCCCGAGTTCATCCTCAACACGCCTCGGGCCAAAGGCGCGGCGGTCTTGCTCGCCGGCGACAATTTCGGCTGCGGCTCGTCGCGCGAGCACGCGCCTTGGGCGTTACTCCAATTTGGCTTTCGTGCCGTCATCAGCACATCCTTCGCCGATATCTTCAAGAGCAATTCGCTCAAGAACGGCTTACTGCCCATCGTGGTCGACAAAGCGACGCACGCTGAACTTTTCGCTGCCGCGGCGGCGGATCAGTCAGCCTCGGTGAGTATTAACTTGGTATCGCAAAAGCTTACTCTTCCCGGTGGCGCGTCTGTCGATTTCAACGTCGATCCTTTCTCCCGGCATTGTCTGATCGAAGGCATCGACGAACTAGGCTATATCCAACAGCACGAGTCGCAAATCGCCGCCTACGAGAAGGGCCGCACCTCCACTCTGAACACCTTGGCCGGGCAGTAGCTAGGTTGGATACCGCTCACCCGGTTGCACCAGAAACAGCAGCCGACCCGGCAGCGTACCACGTGCTGCC
>JAYTKJ010000346.1:0-7967 GCA_043730365.1 Acidobacteriota bacterium
GCGTGTGCCGGTCGGCGTGCCCCGCGGCGTTAGCCAGGCCCTCGGTATAGGCCGCGAAGCGCCTCAGTTGCGGGCCTGGCGAAGACAAGCGTGATCCCACAAAACAATTCTACATCAAATTGTTTGTTTATAACACAGTAGTACTAGAGTCCGATCCTAAAGTCAGGTTGATCGGGCCTTGGCTCTTAGTCGCCGCCGGGGATGAGAAGCGTGGCCGGGTATCACCGGGTAAGAGTGAGCGGAGGCAAGCTCCCCCAGGCCGACACGATCCAGAGACGCTTAGGCGCCCCGCGACCGACGAACGGTTTGAGAGCGACAGCACTCACTATCCTAGACTCCTGGTGATCATGGATACACGCACTGGAAAGACTTGGCAGATTGCGACCAACCAGGGAGACAGTGAACCTCTCTTAGTCAACGGAACCACGGCCTACTATCGCGTGAATGATCGGATTCTCAAAGCCGAGTTACAGCAAAACGGTCAGGTCGGACCGCCTGCTCTGTTGGCGCAGTCCGACGAGCTTCGAGATGCGCATTGGGCCTTTCTAGGCCCGCAGTGAAGCAACTCTATTGCAGGTTGAAGGGGCCCAGCGCATCCACAGTCGCCACATTGCAATGCGACGACTGATTCTTTGGGCGTGTTTCGTTTTAAGTCCGATAAGCGTCTCGGGTCGACTTAGTGCCCAACAGCAGGGGCTGTATCTGATCACTGGAGCCCCGAATAACACACGCGGCTATCTCTGCTTTTGCGACTCCGAACTGTACAAGGTGGCTTCGGGCCAACCGGTACTCGTTCAGCGCCTCGTCACTCATGAAGACCGCGGCTTGCACACCGTTTTGCCCGACTATGATCGTAACGTAGTCTTTGTCGCTTCTCCGGGTGGGGACTATCAGAACCTTGGTGCAATCTCCATGAAAGATCCTTGCAGGGTGGTCACCAGGCCTGCCCTTGTCAAGGAGATTCCCACTACTTCCTGGATACCCTGGCCGCCGAGTCCCTACCGTATCCCCCCGGGGCAGCCGCCTACCTTGACCTCCATGAATTTAGTCGGAAGTGGTCCCGACGCCCTGGTCCGACTGAGGTTCGCTGGAGAACAAGGTCACGCTGAGGTCGTATACGCCTGGAATGAAGCCTCAGCGACCCTGGCGCCACGCCCCTCCCCCACCACGGCGCTTTCTGGTGTTCGAATCCACGGATAATTCGGCTTCGCAGTCATAGCATCGGAATGGGACACTCCGATGCCGCGATGCTGAGGTACAGTTCAGGCCAATGGTTCATCCAACTCCTGCCGATCGATTTGCCCCTGATCCAGGGCTTGCCGTCCGAGGCCTCGCAGTGGCAACTCCTTGCCCGCAGTGATGAAGCCACTCTTATCAAACTTCTAACGTCAGACGGGCGACCGGCGCCAGCGGCCCTTCGTGCCCCCAGCGCTCCAGCCCTGCGCCTGTACCGCGCCAGCACGAAGAAATGGGAGCCTCTCGAAGTAGCTGGGCCCGATCCTCGAATCCGGTTGATCGGCCAGTGGTTACTAATGGCTGCCGGAGAGGAGAAAAAAGGCAGGACGGAGCCCCTGGGAAAGGCCGAGCACAGGCAGTTACCCGACGAAGGCCGCCTGCATCCGGAGCGGCTGAGGAGACCAGATACCACCGGGAGATTCAATAGCGAGAGACCCTTTATCCCGGCACGCTGGTTGTATTGGACCTTCGTGCCGGGAAGAGTTGGCGGATTCAGACAGATCAATCCGACAGCGAACCCCTTCTGGTTGACGGGACTACGATTTACTACCGGATAAATAACCGTATCCTGCAGGCCCAGCTACAGCCAAACGGCCAAGTAGGGCAGCCCACAACCCTGGCGCAATCCGACGAACTCCGCGACGCGCATTTGGCCTTCCTCGGGCCCCGATAAATTGGTTGGCCGACGGCTAACGAGAAGGACAACTCACTTTCGCGTCAACTGGAGGCGTCACTAACTCCATTTGAATTGGGGCAACCTGAGCAATCGGTGGGGAAGAGACAGAGACGCCTACCCGTCGGACGATCGTCGTGAATTACCCGGGCGGGTTACCCGATCGTCGCCAAAGCCCTAGCCAAATCCATCGCGACAGGCCCCAACTGCACCGATCGCCCAGCATCAATCGGCGTCACATAAGGCGCAATAGGCCCACTCTTGGCGATCCCCACCAACTCCACCGCCGCGTGCAGCACTCGCGCCGGACCCCAGGCGTCCCGCAGATCTTCGAGCGGAATGAACTTCGCACGGATCGACGCAGCCTCCGTCCAGTCCCCCTTCACGTTGGCCTCAAACAGCATCCGCGACATCGCCGGCGCCACGCAGCCTGAACCAGTGGTGAAGCCGGGCAGCATGAAATCGCGCATGTGTTCAATGGCGGGCCGCTCGCCGATACCGCTGATGACATGCTTCCGGTCCACGCGCTTGAGCAGCCCGTCGAGATATGCATCTTCACTCGGGTTCTTGCGCACCACGGCATACTTGATGCCGATACAAACACCGTCGCGCACCAGCTTGGCCACGGCGTCGAGCCCGGCATCCTTGTCGGTTCCGAAGTTGGTCTCGTCCTTGAGATAGACAATGAGCGGCGTGCCGCAGGCTTCGGCGAATTCGCGATAGCCGCGCTCGAGGCCGGCGGCGTCGCGCGGGTCGGCACACGGCAGCAGCATCACGCACGGGAACGAGTAGCGGCGCAGCAACGGCGCCTGATCCATGGCGCGACCGTACGATGGGCCAGCGCTCGGGATCATCAGAAAATCGTCGTCCATGCCGCTTGACCAATCGAGCAGTGCCTCGAATTCTGCCAGCGTCAAATGGTACAGGAACGCATTGCCACCATAGAGGAAATTGCGGATGCCGCCGGCGGCGATATGGCGCGCGATCTTTTCGGTCTCGGCGAAATTGATGGTCCGCCGCGCGTCGTTATTGCGGCAAAGCGGCGGCACGGGAAACACGCCACGGAAGTCTTCGGTGGTCAAGGGTCTGGTGCGCATGGATGCTGTTATTGTATCCGCGCCGGGAAGCGCGACACCAGCCGGTAGATCTCCACCACCGGCGCATCTTTCACCGCGATCGACTTCACCAGCTCATACTTGGGGCCGCGCAGTTGGGTGCGCATCATCGTCGTCGCCAGCGCGTCACCGGACCGCGTCACCACCCAGCGTTGATGCAGGAACAACTCGGGCTTGCCGTACACCTGCGCCATCCACAGCACGGAGTTGCCGTCATGCACCGTGGCGATCAGCGGAATGCCGGCCTGTTGGAAGATGCCAGTCTGGTCGCCGAACGAAGTCAGAATGCCGCCGCCACGATAGTTGGCGCGCAGGTAGGCTGCTGCTTCAGCGGTCCACGTACGCCGAGCCTCCGAATTCACTTGCGACTCCTTCCAACAGATCCACGCCTCCGGTCTCGGATAGGCGATCCACATTGACAGGCCGCCCAACAGCACGACCGGCGCGATCACAGTGCGCCAACGGCCGGGCGCGACCGCCACCAACGCCGCCGCTCCCGCCGCCAGCAGCGGCAGGGCCGCCAAGCCATAGCGGGTGTTGTAGTAGCTGTAAGGTTCCAGGTGTGGCACAAAGATTGGCGTACCGGACGAGTAGATGCTGAGCCAATAGAAGGCGGGCGGCAACAGCAGCAAGGCTAGCAATCTCCAGGCGCGCCGCCACAGCATTGCCGCCAAGCCCACGATGCCGATCGCGACGAGCGGCGTGCCGGCCACCAGTTGCGCCGCCGCTTGAAACTGACGTAACGACTGGAACCAATCGTGATCGCCCGGATACCGCGCCATGCCCGCGTCCACCGCGCGTTGATTGATCGCCTTGGCCGAGTAAGGGCCCCAGTAGAATTCGAGCGGATCACCATAATAGGACGAGTTGTGCCACAGCCAATAGAGCGGACCGGCCAGCGCCAGCAGGGAAAACAGCAGAGCCCGCCGCCATCCCGCGCTCCACAGAAAATAGAGCGCGACGAACGGAATCAGAAACCAGCCGTCATAGCGAATCAGCGTCCCGGCGCAGGCCGCCAACCCCGCCCCCACCACCGATCCGGCCGCCACAAAGTAGGCGAGCGCGCACAAAGCACAGGCGAAGAACGGCTCGGTCATCGGGATCGATCCCAGATACGCCGAGTTCGGGTTGAGCAGGAACAGCAGCATCCCCACCAGCGCCGCCGTGGTGCAAGCCAGCGCCCGCCGTAACGCCGCAAATAGAAACACGCCGGCCAGCGCCTGGGCCAGCGCTGCGGGGATGCCGCCAGCCAAGCCCGTGCGCCACCACTCGGCATCGCGGGCAAACCAGGAGATGATCCAATGCGGCAGTGGCAGCCATACCGTCCCGATCTGCTCATAGCCGGGCGTGCGCGAGTCAAACAGACGGCGCGCGATGTTCAGATGTGCCACCGCGTCGCCGTAGTAGAGCAGGTTGCCGCGCCGATAGAACCACCAGAGCGCAACCCCGCACACTACGGAAGACACCACGCAAGCCGCCGCGACTCCCAGCCAACCGCCACCACCACCGCCGCCTTTTCCACGACGGCCGGCAGAGGCGGGACGGCGGGGCTTAGAAGTCCGTGGCGTCCTGGAACTCTTGGAAGCGGGCGTCGATTTCGGCACGGGTCAGAGTACGGAAGCGGTCCACTCCAAACTTCTCGCAGCAGAAGCTGCCCATCACCGAGCCGTAGACGACGGCGCGGTGCAGATCGCGATGGTCGGCGCCCGGGTCGGCCAAGTCCACGCTGCGACTAGCCAGGTAGCCCATGAAGCCGCCGGCAAAACAGTCACCGGCGCCGGTGGGATCAAATACTTGATCCAGCAGATAGCCGGGCGCGGCAAACCAGCGCGTGAGGCCGTGACGGTCTTTGAAAAACAGGAGCGCACCGTATTCACCTCGCTTGATGATCACTGTTTTCGGACCCATCCCCATGATCGTCGCCGCCGCCTGCTTCAGATTCGATTGTCCCGATAGCAGCCTCGCCTCGGAATCGTTGATCAACAGGAAATCCCATTCGCGAATCGTTTCCAGCAGTTGCGCCCGAAAATCCTGGATCCAGTAGTTCATCGTATCGCCGCCCACCAGCTTGGGCCGGCTCATCTGACTGCGGACGTTCTTTTGCAGGGTGGGCTGGATGTTGCCCAGAAACAGGTACGGGTTGGCACGGTAGGAGGCCGGCAGTTTCGGGTCGAAGTCGGCAAAGACGTTCAGGTCCGTCTGCAGCGTCGTCCGGTCGTTCATGTCGTCCGAATAGACGCCGGACCAGAAGAACGTCTTTCCCGGCACCCGTTCCATGCCTTCCAGGTCAATGCCTTTCCCGCGAAGCAGGTCCACGTCTTCACTGGCAAAATCCTCGCCCACCACGCCTACGATACTTACCGGGGTAAAAAACGAGGCCGACAGCGCAATATAGGTACAAGCCCCACCCAGCATTCGGTCAATTTTCCCGTGCGGAGTAGCGACAGCGTCGTAGGCGAGCGAACCAACCACAACTAGAGACATTTTTTTAGTTTACCTTGCCTTCACCATTGCCCCCCGGTCTGCCGATAGAATGGAGAGAAATAGCTCTATTTCATGGATTTCCTCAGGCGGCATTTTTTCGACCTGGCTTGCGCGCCGTTTGCCATCTGGCTGCAATGGGCGCTGGCACGCCGGCTCCAAGCCATCGTCGCGCCTCGCTGGCGCCGCCCCGTCCGATGGGCCGGCATCGCCGCCGCCGCTCTAGTACTATGTGCCGTCGCTTTGTCGCTGCCCTTCATGAATCGCTGGATTCCCTACTCTCCGGCCATCGAATGGCTGAAGGCGATTGGGCTGGCCTGGGCGATATCCACGCTGGGGGCCTGGGGGATTGATATGGTTTGGCGCATTCTACGGCGTCAATTTACGATGCCGCATGATCCCGGACGCCGCTTGGCGCTGCAGACCGGGCGTGCGGCGGCGCTATCGGTTCCGGCGATGGTGCTCGGCTACGGGACCTTTGTCGAGCGCCACCATTTCCGGCTCGTCGAATCTCGCATTAACGTGCCGGGGCTACACAAAGACCTTCACGGTTTGCGGCTGGTCCAACTGACCGATCTACATTTCGGGACATTCTTCAGCGCGCGAGACCTGCGGTATTCGATCGATATGGCCAACTCCACCCGGGCCCACGTGGCGCTGGTGACTGGCGATCTGATTTCGGTTTATAGTGACCCGCTCGATGAGTGCCTGGCGCTGCTCCGCGGCCTCAAGAGCGAGGCCGGAGTGGTTGGGTGCCTGGGCAATCATGAAATCGCGGCCCAGTGCGAGGATTACGCTGCCTTGCGTGGCGCCGAAGCCGGCATCAATTTTCTGCGCGACGCCGCCACGTCACTCCGCTTTGGCGCGGTGGAACTCAACATTGGTGGAGTGGACTACCAGCCCAAGAGACGGCCCTATCTGCGGCAAGCGGCGCCGTTGATCAAGCCAGACCGCTTCAATGTCTTGCTCTCCCACAACCCGGATGTCTTTCCGGTGGCCGCCGCTCAGGGCTGGGATCTAACCGTGGCCGGCCACACCCATGGTGGACAGATTACCGTTGAAATTCTGGGCATGAACGCCAACGTGGCGCGCTTTTATACCCCTTACGTGTACGGACACTATAAGAAAGATGGCCGCCAGATCTACGTGAGCCGCGGGCTGGGTACCGTGGGCATCCCGTCCCGGTTCGGCGCGCCTCCCGAGGTCTCACTGCTGACGCTGTGCGCTACCTGATACTGAGTGACATCCACGGCAATTGGGAAGCGCTGGACGCAGTGTTGGCGGAGGCGCGCGAGGACGGTTATGAGCATGTGGTGTGCTGCGGAGACTTGGTTGGCTACGGGGCCGATCCCAACGCGGTAACCGATTGGGTGCGCTCGGCGGCTTCCTATGTAGTGCGCGGCAATCACGACAAAGCCTGCGTGGGCCTGGAGGATCTCGCCTGGTTCAACCCGATGGCCCGGACGTCGGCCCTGTGGACGGCGAGCATGCTGCGCTCAGAAAACGTTGACTACCTCCGCAAGCTGCCCAAAGGCCCGGTGCCGGTAGCCAATTTCCAGATCCTGCACGGTTCTCCGCTGGACGAAGATGAGTACCTCATGCAAGCCGGCGAAGTGGCGCAACTGGCCGGCTATCTGGACACCCGGCTTTCCTTCTTCGGCCACACTCACGTGCAGGGCGGTTTCCTGTTTCAGAATGGCGGGATCGTCAAGCGACTCCAGGGCGTTACGCGCAAGGTGGAGCGTGAGGAGTTGATGCTGGATCCGGACTGCTACTACCTGGTCAACCCGGGCTCGGTGGGCCAGCCGCGCGACAATGACCCGCGGGCGGCCTGGTGCGTTTACCACCCCAGGGAACGCCGCGTTGTTTATCGCCGCGTGGCCTATGACGTCAAGGGCGCGCAGACCAAGATTCGCGATGCCAAGCTTCCCGAGTTGCTGGCTCGCCGGCTTTCGGCCGGACAGTAGCGTAGCGCGGCCGCTTCAGCTACTGATAGCGCTCGGAGATCAGTTGCTCGGCTGCCTTCGCCGCGCTGGGAATCGAGCGAAACGCCAGGGCCCGGAGCGGAGTGTATGTGTATAGGTTCCGAACCTCGGTCCGCGTGCGGATCGCCTTGGCCACCTCATCCAGGTCATTCGCTTTCGCGGGCAGCAGGACCACACGTACGGCCACCTCGGGGTTACCCGGCCAGTTGGCCGCCAGATACTCGTGACGCTCAGTTGTCTGGCGGTCCGCCTGTAGATCCAGCTTGGCCACCAGCCACTCGGCCAAGGCTAGCTGCTCGGGCAGACCGCGGAGTACGAGCGTTCGGCGCCGCCGAGAGAGTGAACACCCACCTCAGCATACTCATCGAGCGCACTATCACGGCAAGCTCCTGGAACTGCGCACTGGTTGACGGCCGCTTCAACGGAACCACCCGGACGATGCCCTCGCGGAACGGCAGCCGAAACTCAGGCGAGGCG
>JAYTKJ010000347.1:0-5308 GCA_043730365.1 Acidobacteriota bacterium
CGCCAATGCCTGGCGCGGATTTCCCAGTGCCTCATACGAGACGCCCAGGTTGATCCAGGTCAGCGGGTGGCCCGGATCCGCATCGCGCGCTCTCTCCAGCAGCCGTAGCGCGGCCTGAGGCCGGCCTTGCAGCCCCTCGTATATCGCGAGCGCATTCAACGCAGTCACTTGGCCGGGGTCCAGTTTGAGTACTCTCCGCAATACCGGGATGGCCTCACCATAACGGCCCGCGCGCATCAGCGCATCACCCTGCGAGGCGAGACTGGCTGCGCTTGGCGGCGTCTTTCCCCAGGCCTCCGGCGTCCCCTTCAGCCTTGCCTGGTGCAGCGCCTCCGCCTGGGCGAGCGCCGGTGCGTCGGCCCACTCCTGAAACATCACGATGTCTCCCGCATACGGAGTGTGGTTCTCCCGCTCCGGCTCTCGCGTCGCCGGACGGCGCGCAATCTTGTGATCCGTCATGCGCACGTGAATCGCGTCTTCGGTCCGCCTGGCAGGCATGTGGCAACCAGCGCAGCCTGTCGTGCCGCCGGCATGATCCGACGCAAGGGACGCATGGCAACTCCGGCACGTGTTCTTCGCTTGCGCCGAATGAGGGTCGTGGCAGGTGGTGCATGTCATCTTTCCCCCGCTGCCCCGGAAACACGCCGACTGGAGCAGCCTGTACCCGGCGTGATTGATATCGAGCCGATCCGTATCCCCGGACCGGTCAAAATACGCCTTATATTCCGTGAGCTTCTCACCGGGCTGGAAGGAGTACACTTCCCGGCCCGGTTTGCGGAGTGAATCCGGAAATCCGCTGGACGCTGTTTCCAGATGGCATTGCAAACAGATATCCAACTGCCGGGCCTCCGGGAGCCGAGCCGGGTTGAGGATGGTTCCGCGCCCGGGTTTTCGCAGGTGCTCCTCGGATTTTCCGTGGCAGCGGCCGCAATCGATGGCGCCGGGAATAGACTGGCCGCTTGCAGGGTAGGCCGTATGACAGAACAAGCATTCCGCCGTGATCGTCCTTCGAAAATCCTGATGATCGGGGCGGTCGTAACCGGGCGACATGGCCCATCCCTTCTCTTCCGCGTACCAGCTCACCGGCAACTCCACCAGCTTGCCCTTCGCACTCCGGTGCGCCGGGGTTATGGCGTGATTTCCCGATCCAATCAGAAAATCGACGCGCATAGCCATCGGGTTGATCTCGGCTCGGTCCGCGTCCAGTTGATAGCGCCTTACCACGCCTCGCTCCACCGCGTAGTGGCGGTTCGAGGCCCGGTGGTAAAAGGAGCCCCGCGGCAGAGCCGCCGGCGAGAGGATCGACCTCCCCATTCCGGTCCGCTGCCAAGACGCAACGATCCCCGCGTGGCAGGGAAGGCAACGCGTTGCCCCCCCTTCCGCCGCCGCCGCGCTAAAACTGAATACGAGTACCCACCATAAACGAACGTTCATTGCGTGTAGAAGTGATTCGGCCAAATGTTGCCGGCTGATTCAAAGAGGTGCCCACTCCGTTCCACTGCGTGTGATTGAAGATGTTGAACCCGTCGGCCCGGAGTTCCAACTGGCTTCCCTCGTTCAGCCGAATTCGCTTCACAAAAGACATGTCCCACTGGTTCCACCCCGGTCCGCTCAAGATATTGCGGCCCACTGAGGAAAACGTGCCGAGGGCCGGCGCCGAGTAGACCGCCGGGTCAAACCAACGGTCGATGGTTCTCTGGCCATGGCTGAGGGAAGGACTCCCGGAAGCCAGAGGGCGCTGTCCGGTGGCGCCGCCCACTCCGGCGTTGTCGCGCCCCGCAACCGGGCTGATCGGCATGCCTGTCCGCAGCGTGTAAATGGTGGATGCCTGCCAGCCGCCAATGATCTTGCTGGGCATGCTCTTTCCGTCCTTGAGGAACGGAATGTCCCAAATGGCGCTTCCGATGAAGTTGTGGGTGGCGTCGAGGCTCGCCCGCGCCCGCTCGCCGGAGGAATCCCGGGTATTGGGGACAGCGCCGTAGATGCCGCCCGAAAAGTCGGCATTGTCGATTGTCTTCGACCAGGTGTATGCGGCCTGGAATAACAGGCCATGCGAGTAGTTCCTGTTCAGCCCCATCTGCAAGCCGTGATAGTTCGCGGAATAGCTT
Source organism: Acidobacteriota bacterium (assembly GCA_043730365.1). GTDB lineage: Bacteria > Acidobacteriota > Terriglobia > Bryobacterales > Bryobacteraceae > VFZP01. Next base: position 2,109 of record JAYTKJ010000347.1, read on the forward strand.
TGTTCGCGATGCGCAATCGATCCCCAGCCTTTGTAGGGCCGGGCCGCGTTGGCGTTCTGCGTTCCCTGGGCGATGCGGGCATCCGGCAGCGGTTGGTTGATGTCCTGCGTCCGCATCATATGGATGGTGCGCGATCCGGTATAGCCGACTTCAAGCACGGTGCTGCTGGATAGGCCATGCTGAATATTGAAGTTCCATTGCTGCGTGTACGGCGTCAACTGGTTGGTGTCGATGGAACCGAGGGTGATGGGCAGATCGAAGTTGCGGGATGTCCCTCCGCCGGGGTTGGACAATCGCGTGTTCTGGATACTCACCAGTTCGGAGAATGGCGGGTTTCCCGACATCAGGATAAACGCTCCCAGGATCTCACGGCTACTGAAGAGGCCGTAGCCGCCGCGGAGCGCGGTCTTGCCGTTGCCGAACAGGTCATAGGCGAAGCTGAAGCGCGGGGCAAACATCTTCTTGGATGTCCGCCAGAACGGCTGGGGTTTGACGAGTCCGTTGAAACGGTCCCCGCTGCCTCTCACCACCTGGCCTGCCGCGTTCACCGTCACGGCCTTCGCCGGATCGTATTGCGACGGCACGAACACGCGGAAGCGGTCAGTGGGCTCGGTGGCGGGCGGGAAGTACGACCACCGCACGCCTAAGTTCAGAGTCAGCCGGCGCGAAACTTTCCACGAGTCGTCGACGTAAAGTTCCTGGGAATTACGGCGGTTGTCGTTGAAGGCCACAGTGTCCGTCTCGTCATAGTTAAACGGGCGTCCCAAAAGGAGGTCGGCGAAGGCATCGCCGCCGGAAGGGGCTCCCGCTTGCCGCGTGAAACGCCCGTCCAGGTTGAACCTTCCGAACACGTCGGTGTTGGTGGGTTCGAACTTGATTTCGTAAGAATAGGCGAATCCGGTCTTGATCGTGTGCTTGTTCTTGATCCAGGTGAAATTGTTGCGGATCTCGTGGATCGTCTGATAATTCGACCATGGCGATCCGGGGGCGACCGAAGCATAGTTGGTCAGGGAGATGGTGGGAACGCGGTCTGGAACTTTGGTCAGATTCAGACTGGCGAGCGGGTAGGTTTCGGCCGTGTCTTTGAAGAGCTGCGGGATGTTGATCCCCCAGGTGGCGCCGCTCAAATCCGGCGGAAACTGCATGATGCGGTTATGCGACCGGACATAGGTCATGTCCATGATCAGGTTCGGGCGAAAGGCGGCGTTGTAGTTCAGCGCCATGTTCCGGGCAGGCGTGCGGTTCTGCTGGCGGAGAAAACTGAAGCCGGAGGAGGAGGCGAAGTCGTTCAGCCGGAATTCCGGCGTGTACCGCCACATCAGGCGGTGCATGCCGGAGAAGTTGTGATCGATCCGGAAGTTCTTTTCGGTCGTATCGTCGGTGCGCCCGGCGAGGGTTGTCCAATTCCGCCCCGCCGCGTCGAGATAGTTCGGGTCGGGGTACATTTTCGCATATCCGCGGGCGTTGGCGTCCAGCCGCCCGGTGGGAATGATATTGCCGGGAAACGGCTGGTTGTTATCCGGATCGTAGAGAATGTTGGGCGAATTGGAGAAGTTGCCGTTCTTATAGGCGGCGGTGGGGACGATGTTGAGAAAATTCTGTTCGCGCCGCTCTTTGATCCATCCCAGGAACCCAAAGAAGAACGTCTTGTTGCGCCCGTCATACACCTTTGGGATGTACACGGGTCCGCCCACCGCAAAACCGAAATCGTTGCCCTTGAAGGGCTCCCGCCGGGGGGAGAAAAAGTTCCGCGCGTTCAGCTTGTCGTTGCGGTGGAACCAATACAGCGAGCCGTGGAGATCGTTGGTGCCGCTCTTGGTGATGACGTTAAACTGGCTGCCGCCGCCGATGCCGAACTCGGCCGAGTAGTTGCCCCGAATGGCCCTGAATTCCGCCACCGTCTCGATATTCGGCGAGAGCGGCGTGCCCCAGTTGCCGCCGGTATCGATGTTGTAGCCGCCATCGAGCAGCCAGGCGTTGTGCGTCGGCCTTACGCCGTTCACCATCGCCCGGTTGTTGCGGCGGTCGTAAGGCGTGTCCGATACTACGCCCGGCATCAGCAGCGCGAACGGAAGCACATTGCGCCCGCGGGAGGGGAGCTTCACCATGTCGCGGCCGTCCAGCAACTGGCTGGTGGTGCCGGTAGCCGTGTTCACCGCTACGGCAACCGCCTCCACCGTCACCCGTTCGGCCAACTGGCCCACTTCCATCGGGAACACAATGCGCCGGTTGTCGTTCACTCGCAGCACAACGTCGGAGAATACGGCCTTCTTGAAGCCGGCCGCCTCGGCGGAAATCTCGTATGCGCCGATCGGCAGAAACGTCAGCGAATAGGTCCCGGACTCATCCGATTTGGTCTGGTAAGACCGTCCGGTTCCCAGGTTCTGCACGCGGATAGTGGCTCCCGGCACCACGGCCGATGAGGCATCCTGGACGGTACCGTAGATGCCCGCGGTCACCTCCTGAGCGAAGGCGGGAATCGCCAGCATCGATAACACCAACAGGTTGAAACATCTCATCGTAGCCCCCCCATTTCTTGACGGCTTTGAAGCCGCACCGCGAACAGTGTATTGCAATCGACGAATGATGGCAAGCATGGTCTCAGGCATGTCTCAGGCATGTTTAACAAAGTGTTGTAGTTTATTTGCAGTTCATTTGCTTGACACAATGCCTGAGCGTGGGTTAAACTCCGCGCATACGATCGCTCCTGAGAGGTAGCAGTGACACGGTCTTTGATCTTGCTGCAATTCGTTCTTGCCTACGGTTTCCCGATGTGGGCTCAATCTACATTCGGTTCGATCCTCGGAGTCGTTCGCGACCCTGGTGGCAGCGTCATGCCGGGGGTAAGGATCGTAGTGACAAACGAAGGCAGCGGGGTGTCGAAGGAAGTGTCCTCCGATGCCGCCGGCAACCATGAGGTCACCCACCTGAATCCTGGCTATTACCGGGTCACGGCGGAGTCGGCGGGGTTCCAGCGGTTTGTCAACGAACACGTCTTGCTCGAAACCAACCAGGTTCTCCGGATCGATCTCACGATGCAGGTAGGGCTGGTCACCGATACGATCACGGTGACCTCGCAGGCTCCCGTGATTGAGAGCGAGACAGGCACCATCAGCGATGTCCGGACCGGCCGCCAGATGCAGCAGTTGCCGCTGAACTTCGTCCGGGGCGACGCGTTCGGCGGCGGCATCTTCAAGTAC
>JAYTKJ010000348.1:0-9413 GCA_043730365.1 Acidobacteriota bacterium
ACTGAAGAATGCCGAGACCGGCGAAATCCGCGAAGACATTCTGGGCGAGAAGATCATGTCGGCTATCGTGGAAATCAAGGTGCCGGTCGATCGGGCCGAGGAAGTCATTCGGATGGTTCACGAAGTGGAGAAGCAAGTGGATACGGTGGTGGTGCTGGGAGTAGGCGTGCGGTGCGACGAAAACGGCGACGACGATGTCGTGCTGCCCATGCTGGAGAGGTTGGGCTATCACCCTCAACGGGCCAAGACGAATACCGGCCTGGGACGCATCACGAACAAGGACGCCCAGGCACAGCGGCAGCCTGAAGCGGTGTCGGCCTCCACGCGCTAGAAAGAAGAACGAGCATCCAATATGACCAATACTTTGCATCGTTTTGGAGACGCCGAGAGCTTTCGTGACGATTTTGTGGTGTTCGCCATTGCCAGCCGGGGCAAGAACGACGAAGGTGCGCTGGAGAAGCAGCGCCAGTTCCTGCGCATGGCGATCCCGTTCAAACCCGTGAATCTGGGGGACGCCCGCAAGGGCGGTTCATTGCGGCCATCCAGGGCGATGAACCCCACCAATCACTGGGATCGCGATCTGACGCCGGATTTTGAAGTGGTGGCCAATGGTCTGGAGCACATCACGACCGTGGCGGCGGTATTTGACAGCCGGCAGAAGGCCGAGGAGTTTTTGAAAGCGATCAAGAAAGCGGATTTGGGGCTTTCCATCAACATCTCCACCTCGATCGACGGGGCCGAACAGTGCTGCCAGGCGGCTGGCATTCCGCGCCACTCGGTGGGCTATTCGCTAGGGTTTGAAGGCAAGACAGAGAAGCTGCCCAACACCCAAGTGATGACATTGATGACCATGTGCGGCCACGGGATGGTGGCGCAATCGCTGGCCAAGAAGATGATCGATTGGGTGAAGGAAGGCCGGCGAACGCCGGAACAGGCCGCGACGTACATGCAGCGGTTTTGTTCGTGCGGAGTTTTCAATCCGGCCCGGGCCGTCCGCATCCTGGAAGACGCGCGGCATCGAACCAAGTAGGTTTCAACAGGTTTTCAACAGGCTTTGCACCTAAACTTGCGCTCCCGGTAGAATTCGGGTGAGAACATCCAGGCGCTGGCAACACTAGTTAATTAGCAGCCTAGCACGCATGGTTTTTTGCAATTGCCCGCCGGACGCCGAAGACATCGCCGATGACTATTGCCTTGACAAGCTGGACCTGGAAACAGCCGAGGCATTCGAGGATCACTACCTGACTTGCCCAGCTTGCGCCCGCTGGGCCTCCCAAGCGATGAGCTTTGTAGAGGCCTTCAAGGAAGTGGAAGCGGTCCGCAGCGGAAAAGTGCTTGGTGACCTTACATTTCGGTGAGAATTTTGCCGGGCTGGCGACACTATATACATGTAGCGTCCAGGCCGGGCGTCCCACTGACAGCTGCTGTTCCAGTTGAGACGCTCGAGTTGAGTATTTTAGGATCGCTGGTCCGGCTTTGGGCGGCCCAGCGACCGTCGTAGCCCGGGGTCGCAGGAGGGGGAGTCAACCGGCCAGCGTTAGGCGGCCGGATGCCGCGAACCGGGAGCGGGAGGAAGTGTAGTTATGCATCCGATCAGGAAGCCCGTGGCGGCTGAGAGACCGCCGCGGAAATTGACAGCCCACGAAGGCGCCGAAACATCAGATTGGCCCGCCATGGTGGAAGGAATTCGGGGGCTTCGTCACGAAGCGGCGCTGGATTTTAAAGAGTCGTACCGGCAAGGCGTCCACGTGTTTCTGCGTAGGCAATTGGGGGCGGTTGGGTTGCCTCAACTGGTGGAGGAGGCGTTGGAAGGCGCGGTGCTTGGGATCCAGACTGGCCGCATGGCCCAGCCGGCGGATCTCGTTCATTTCCTGCGCAATATCCTGGAGCGCGAGTTGCTGATCCGGCATCTCAACCCGTCGCGAGGTCTGGTGGCGCTAGCGATGGCGACCGATCATAGCCGGCTGCAACGAGACGCCGGTTTCATCCAGGAAGCGCTGGTGGCCTTTACAGAAATCGAGCAGCGGGCTTTGCGCGCCTATTATGACGGAGCACTGACGATGGCGCAGGCCGGCGCAGTGGCGGGCATCAGCGAAAACGGGTTTAGCCAGCTTCGCGAGCGCCTCTACGAGGCAGTGCGGCAAGCTGGAGTAAGGAAGCCCCCACACTCGGCCACCGAAACGGGCGTGGCGTCCAGAGCGCTGGCGGCTACCTCGGGCGCCGGGTAAGTATTACTGCTGCTGCGGGTGCACCTGCACCGCGGTGACGTAGTATTCGGTTTCGCCGAAACAGTTGGTGGGCACGTAACGGTGCTGCTCGTAAGTGAGCGTGACCTTGAGGCCGGCGGCCTTGGCGAGTTGCTTGGCAACGGCGTCTTCGCGAACCGAGAACGGGAAAATCTGCGGGGCCGCGCCCGGTTGCGCGGTCATCGCCAACTCTCCTTCCCAGCTCTTGCAGATCCAGCCCTTATTGGAGATTTTCTGCACATATCCGGCACGCTCGCCGGACGAGTAGGAGAACTTGAGGGTGACCCAGGTCCAGGCGATGAAGGCCGTGACGGGTAGGACCACCAGGAGCAGAAGAGCGAGTAGAATCCAGCGGCGCATATAGTTGAACCTCCCGAGTTTAGCATTCGCCAGCCGGCAGAAATGAGGACCTATGAAAGACCCCGTATTTGAGAACTGCACCTACTCGCAGCAGGCCAACAGCCTGAAGATGGGGGTGAACTGGATTGTCGCCGCCGTGGAAGCCCACACGCGGAAGGGTCGCGAAGAAGGTAAAGTCGACGTCGACGAGTACCCCGGCAAAGTGATCGAGCAATTGCAACTGGTGATTGGAAAACTGCACGCCAGACAGCAAGCATGATTCTGCGATAGCTTGGACGGATGCGTTCGCCGCTCCTCCTTCTCACTCTGACTCCGCTGCTGGCACTGGCCCAGCGGCCCAATACCAACTACGATGAAGCGGCCATCAAGCCGTACACCTTGCCCGATCTATTGGGCGGCGCGCGGAGTGCGGCGGACTGGACGTCGCAACGGCGTCCGGCCATCGTGGCGCAATTCGCCGAACACGTCTACGGCAGAATCCCGGCCGGGCGCGTCGAGATGCGATCCTCAGTCACCGCGTCGGGCGAGACGCCGGACGGCATGGGTTCGTGGCGGCAGGTGCGGCTCGACTTTGGCGCGGCGTCCGGAACAATTCCGCCGCTGCACGTTCTATTGCTCCTGCCCAAGGGCAAGCCCTCCTCGGCGCGCGTGCCCGTCTTTGTAACCCTGAGTTTCACTCCCACCCACACGCTGCTTCCTGACAAAACCATCCCACTATCCACGCGCTGGGTGCGCGGAGGCAAGCCCTCGACGGACGCCGACCGGGGCACGGCGGAGAGCCGCTGGCCATGGCCCCTGATTCTCGGCAACGGTTTCGGCGTCGCGGTGGCCTACTACGGCGATCTGTTCGAGGATCGGAACGAAGGGCTGGCCAACTCCATCATTCCTGGACTGGAGAAGGAACTTGGTGGCGGGGCGGCGCCGCGCGCCGCGGCATCGTGGAATGCGTTGGGCGCGTGGGCTTGGGGCCTGAGCCGCATGGTGGACTTCCTGGAGAAGGAGCCGACGGTGGACGCGCGGCATACGGTATTGGTGGGCCATTCGCGGCTGGGGAAGGCGGCGCTGTGGGCCGGCGCCTCCGATGAACGCTTTGCCATCGTCATCTCAAACGACTCCGGTGAAGGCGGGGCGTCGCTGGCGCGGCGCAACTACGGCGAGCATGTAGCGGATCTGAATAAATCTTTCCCGCACTGGTTTGCCGCCAACTACAACAAGTATTCCAGCGATCCGGGCGAGATGCCGGTGGATCAACATGAGTTGCTGGCGGCAATGGCGCCCCGGCCGGTCTACGTGGCCAGCGCCGAAGACGACAAGTGGGCCGATCCGCACGGAGAGTTTATGGCGCTGGAGGCGGCTTCGCCCGCCTATGAGCTTTTCGGAGTGCCGAGCCTGAAGGGCGCGAAATGGCCGGGGGTGAATCAGCCGTTGATTCGCGGGCGGCAAGGCTACCACGTGCGAACCGGCAAGCATGACATCAACGCCTATGACTGGCAGCAGTATATTGCCTTTGCGCGGCGGATGTGGGGAGAATAGACCCTTGATGATGAATCGCCGTAGTTTTGTTTCGTCCGCAATGGCCGCCTCTGCAACCACCGCCGCCACCCGTGACCCGCGTCCCAACATCGTGCTGATCATGGCCGACGATATGGGCATTGCGGACATCGGTTGCTATGGCAGCGAGATCGCGACGCCCAATCTGGACAAGCTGGCGCGGGGCGGCGTACGCTTCACGCAGTTCTACAACTGCGCGCGCTGCTGCCCGACGCGGGCCTCGCTAATGACGGGCCTCTACCCGCATCAGGCCGGCGTGGGTCACATGGTGGAGGAGCGCAAATTGCAGGCCTATCGCGGGGACTTGAACCGGCAGTGCGTGACAATCGCCGAAGTGCTGCGCGGCTCCGGCTATCGCACGGCGATGTCTGGCAAATGGCATGTGACGCCAGTGAATCAGTCACGGCATAACTGGCCGATGCAGCGGGGCTTTGACAAATTTTTCGGCACGATTCACGGCGCGGGCGATTACTTCAACCCGACGTCGCTGGCGCGCGGCAACGAGTTCGTACAGCCGGACTCGGCGGACTTCTATTACACCGATGCCATTGCCAGTTATGCCGCGAATTTCGTCGACGAGTTCGCCGCGGCGGGGGACAAGCCGTTCTTCGTCTATGTGCCATTCACGTCGCCACACTGGCCGCTGCATGCGCTGGAGCCGGATATCGCCAAGTACAAAGGCCGGTACAGCGAAGGGTGGGATGCGCTGCGCCGGTCGCGACATCGGCGGATGACCGAGATGGGCATCGTGGATTCGCGCTGGCCGCTCACGCCACGCGACCCGGCGGTGCCCGAATGGAAGGACGCACCCGACAAAGAGTGGGAGCAACGCCGCATGGAAGTGTACGCGGCGCAAATCGACCGGATGGATCAAGGCATCGGGCAGATTGTGGAGACGCTGCGGCGGCGTGACGCGCTGGACAATACGCTGGTGCTGTTCCTGGCCGACAACGGCGGTTGCGCGGAGTTGCAGGGGCGCAACGCCCGGTCGGTTTCAATTCCGTTGACAACGCGGACTGGTAAACCGGTGGTGCAAGGTAATCGGCCGGAATTGATGCCGGGGCCAATGGAGACTTATCAAAGCTACGGGCCGGCCTGGGCCAACGCGAGCAACACGCCCTTCCGAATGTACAAACATTGGGTCCATGAGGGCGGGATTTCGACGCCGTTGATCGCGCATTGGCCGAAGGGCGTTCGGAAGCCGGACCGGTTGGTGCGCGAGCCGGGGCATCTCATCGACATCATGGCAACGTGCGTGGATGTGAGCGGAGCGAAGTATCCAGAGGGCGGCGGCGGCGAGATCAAGCCGATGGAGGGTACGAGTCTGGCGCCTTTGCTGCGCGCGGACCGGCGAGGGCTTGCGCCGCGGCGCAACGGCGCGCTGTGTTGGGAGCATGAAGGCAATCGCGCGGTGCGCTACGGGCGCTGGAAACTGGTCTCGCGCTACGACAATCAGAGCCGCTGGGAACTGTACGATCTGGAGGCGGATCGCAGTGAGATGAACAATCTGGCGCCGGCGAATGCGGGCAAAGTCTCCGAGCTACAGGGCAAATGGGAGGCGTGGGCCGCGCGCGTTGGAGTGGCCGACTGGGCGCTGGTGACGAAGAGTTAAGCGGGCGAATTGGGCGGGGACTGCGAAGCGAGCAAGGCCGTCAAGGCGCTGGCGCCGGCGCCCGCTGGCAGCAGGCTCAAACGCGCTTCGCTCGCCAGAATCCGTTGCGTCTCGAGAATCTCAAACAGCGCGCGGTTTACGTCGGGCACCTTCGCCACTTCGGACAAGACCAGGCGCAGCGTGGCGGGGCGAATGGCAGCGGCGCGAGCGAATTCGACGGCGGCTTCGCGCTCAGCCGAACTGGTGATCACACTCACTTGATTCGCACCTGCCTGCCGGATAGCCGAGGTCACCTGACGCAGACGGTTGACCACCTTCTCCTCAATCTGACGAATCATCTCGAGATCGCGGAAGTGCACCTTGCGGATATACACGGATCCCGTCTGATATCCCCACTCCTTGGACTTAGCCGACACTTCCTCGCGCACGGCCTGACTCATGTGGTGGCGAGTCTCAAGCATCTCCGCCAGCGGCATGTTACTCAGGCAGCGCACGGTTGAGTTGCTGACGTTGGCGCGCAGCGACCCGCGCGGATCAGTATTCTTGAACAGGAACGCCACCGGATCGTTGATCCACATTTCATACCAGATACCGATGCCCATCGGCGCGCCTTCTTCGGAGTTGACGGGTTGGCTGCGCAGATATTCCTGGTCCAAGCGCAGATCGAGTGTGTAGCATTTTCCGAGCAGGTTGACGATGAACGCCGCCGGGCCAATCTTCAGCGGTAGCAGATGCAGACCCGGCTCATCGACGATTCCCAAGACCTGGCCGAAGAGCACGTAGACTTTGCACTCGCGCTCTCCTACGGTGGTGTAGAGTCCGAAAAGGCGGGCAAGCCGTTTCAGGATAAACTCACCGATAAGCAAGACAGCCACGATGTAGAGGATCGACGCCATCATCGCGCTATCTCCAAAAACAGCTGCTGCGCTTTTCCGTACAGCGCGAGGCGCACGTTGCGGAGATAGGAAGCCAGCACCGCTGATCCGGCGTGGTGCATCTCCAGCAACTCGGCGGCTTGCGCCCGCAACGGCTCCACCTCGGCCTGGGCGCGTAAGGTTTCAATTTCTACGGCGCGCCGGGACTGGACGATCTTCTGATCGGCCGCGGCCTGCGCCAGACTGATATCGCTCGATACGTGGTTGTGCGCCGTATTAATCGCGGCCAGCGCCGATTCCACCTCACTGGGAGGATCGATGCCGGTGATGAGGCTGGCATCGAAGACAACGCCGTAGCGCGGCTCGGAAGTCTTACACTCCAGTTCCATGTAGTCGTTCAGATCGCGCAAATTCTTCCGCAGGTCGTTGATCGAAACGCCGATCATCTCGGTCCCCGGAATGGCGAGCTCCGGCTCGTCACCGGTGGCTGTTTTCGCCTGAAAGTTAGCGATGCGCTGGCGGAGGACGGAGACAAAGTATGCCATCACATGGACGAACGGCTGCTTGGTGGCAAAGAGGAATGCGTAGAGATTGCGCTCGCTGACGCGGTAACGAATCTGCCCGGTTAGGCCCGTGTTCAATTGGTCCTTGGTCACAGCTTCGAGCCGCAAGCCGCCGGCGTTGGCGGTGGAATCCTCAAAGTCCACAGCCATGTTCACCGTCATCGTGGCGACGGAGATTTTGTAGATCTTCTCCCAGGGCATCTTGAAATACGGGCCGCCGGGAGGGATCACGCGCACCTGCGGATAGTTGTAACGTTCGCGCTCTTCCGGCCGCAGGGACGCGGCGATGGGATCGTCCAGAGTGCGCGCTCCCAGGCGATCGGCTCGCCCGAAGCTGGTCTTGACCGCTCGCTCGTTTTGGTCGACTGTGTAAATGCCCATCAGGACAAATCGCAGCAGGAACCAAAGGCCCACGCCGACCACCAAACTCATCAGGGAGTCCATAGTCAGTAAGTATAGTTGGTATCCAAACCTGCGGCGGTTTTATTTCGGATCCGGTTCGCCGGGGACCGTGACATCGAAGGCAGCAGTCTCTACCTTCCCTGCCCGCTTCATCTGGACGAAGATCCGATATTCGCCGGGTGAGGGAAAGCCATAGGGAAACGTCACGGCGGAAGGCACGGCGGCGGCCATCATCCGGTGCATCGCGTGGGGGTCCGCCTGCGCCTCGCGCGTCAAGGCGAGCGAGGCCATTGGCACCGAGCCGCCCGGATGCACGTGGGCGAACACGCCGCGGTCCTTGCGCAGAAACATCGCATGGCCAGGCATGCCCATGTAGAGTTCGGCTCCGGCGGGATCGGCCAGGGAGAACGCAAACATCGCCGGACGTTTCGTGCGGTAGCGATCTTCCCGCGCGAAGCGAATCTGCTGCTGCCCGTTGACTTCGGGCTGGCCATGGGTGTCGTCACCGGTCAAGGCGCGCCCCGTGATGGCGGCGCTGATTTCCAGCTCGGTCGACATGGTCTCCGGCAGCCCGTTGGCATGCACCACGTCCGCATAGAGCTGATAGCGTCCAGCCGGCATATCTGGCAACTCGTGGGCGAAGAGCCCCGTGTCGCGACGCTCCGGATGCAGGTGCCACACGGCATCAAGCGCGGGGAGACGGATCACGAAGAGGTGCATGAGGTGCGTGTGATCGGGAATGAAATCGTCCAGTGCACGAGAGCGCAGCCAACCGGGGTCGCTCAGGCGAAGCTCCAGTCGATTGCCTTGCGCCAACTCCGCTTTCATCTCGAGCGGCTTGAAGATGAATCGATCAAAATCGCGGGCTTCGGCCTTCCACCAGAGATTGCCGAGGAACAACGCCGCGACGACGAAAGCGGTGGCCATGCCGGTGACAAAGCGCGCGCGGCCGAGCCGCGCCGGTGAGGGTTCAACGCCGGGATCGAGCTGCGCCTCGCGAACCGCCGCTCCGGCGATCGAGATCATGCCTACCGACAACACCACTGCCAGCACAACGAGCAAGGCCGCCAACGGGCCATCCATTGGCCGGGTGGAACGCGCCACCGCCGGAACCGGGACCGACATTTCTCCGGCTCCCCGCTCGCCTTCCACTCGCACCCGTACCTGCCAGGACCCGGACACCATCATCCATAACTGCCCGGCGTACGCGCCCGGCTCACTGGAAACAGGAGCCGCGACATCTCCGGCAGGAGCGAATTTGGCGGCTTCGCCAGTGAGCGCAAGCGGCGTGATGCGAATGACGCGCAAGTCTTTGTCGGATGAACGAATCTCGATCTCTGCCACACCCGGAATCACTTGCGGAGGCCGGATCGTAACGAGCAAGCGATAGGGGTCAGCCGTGCCTTCCTGATAGACGTCGGGGCTGCCGACATGCGCCATTGCGAGCAACGGCGCGAGGGTCAACGTGAGCAGCAGGCGCTTCATCGCTTGACCCGCGCCAGCCAGCGCGACAGCATGAGGCCGAGCATCGCGGTCACCATCGAAGCCGCGAAAGCCCACGCCAGATTCGCCCAGAACTCCGGCATCGTTTTTTCCCACGGATAGAACTGGTGCAGCTTGCTGTAGTTCTTCGCTCCGGTCCGGTAGTCATGCATGTCGGTATAGAAGAACCAGTTTCGCGACATCGGCGAGAGCAGGAAATTTGCGAAGGGCCATTGGACAGCCAGCAGTCCGGCCATGAAGATCAACCCAGCCAGCGCGCCGGCCATCCACGTTTTCATGCGCGCGCCCCAGCCTTGCAGAA
>JAYTKJ010000349.1:0-4149 GCA_043730365.1 Acidobacteriota bacterium
GATGGCGTGATGCGATGGCCGCGCGCGTGACGCGCCAGGAAGGCCACCTCGCGCCCGGCGAGCGTGCCCACCATGAAGGCGTCCGAAGGCTTGCCAAACGGGGTTTCCAGATTTACTTCCTCCTGGTTGGTAAAGCCAGGCATGGAGTAGAGCCCTGAGCCGCCGATGATTCCGATTTTCGCTTTGTTCATTTCGTCTGATCGTCCTTGATAAGTTCCAGTAACACGCCGCCGGTGGAGGCGGGATGGATAAAAACGTAGGTGTGGCCACCAGCGCCTTGACGAGGGTCACCCAGTAGCCGTGCGCCGGCCGTGCGCAGCCGTTCCACGGCGGCGTCAAAGTCAGGCACGCGCAATGCGACATGATGGAGCCCCTCGCCGCGTTTGGCGATGAACTTGGCGATGGTCGAGTCCGGCTCCGTAGCTTCGAGCAGCTCAAGGCGGGACTCGCCGGCGGGCAACATGGCGACATGCACGTGCTCATGCTCCACCGTTTCGCGATGCGCTACGGCGAGGCCGAGTTGCTCGCGATAGAATCCGAGCGCCGCGTCGATCGAGTTCACCGCGATGCCAAGATGATCGATAGTGACGCGCGCTGGCAGGGAGCGTACGCGGCGCGGTGCGGCTTCGATGGCGGCCGCCAATTCGCCGATGCCCTTATCTTCGGTGGCTACCGTCCGCACAATCGGCCGGTCTTCGGCATAGGAATGAAGATCGCGCTCCAGTTGTGCGGCGCCGGGGTGGTCCGCTTTGTTGATCACGAAGAGATCGGCGATCTCCAGAATCCCCGCCTTGATCGCCTGTACCTCGTCACCCATTCCCGGCACTAGCACTACCAAAACCAGCTGCGCCGTCCGAGCGATGGCTAACTCGGACTGCCCCACGCCGACGGTTTCCACAATCACAACGTCGCGCCCGGATGCGTCGAACAACGTCACCAGATCGGCTGTGGTGTGTGCCAATCCGCCCAGGGAGCCGCGTGTCGCCATGGAGCGGATGAACACACCCGGGTCAGCATGATGCACTTGCATTCGCACGCGATCGCCCAGGATCGCGCCGCCGGTGAACGGGCTGGTTGGATCCACCGCGACAATGCCAACGGTTTTGCCCTGGGCGCGATAGTGCGCCGTCAGCCGGTCTACCAAAGTGCTCTTGCCTGCGCCCGGCGGTCCCGTGACGCCGATCACCAACGCCCGCCCTGCTCGCGCGCGCAAAGCAGGCATCCACTCGCGCGCTTGCGCCGTTTGATTTTCAATGGCGGTAGCGGCGCGGGCCACGGCGCGAACGTCGCCGGCAAGAATGCGCTCGATCATCAGGCCTTCAACAGTTGCCGCGCGATCACCAGCCGTTGGATTTCGCTGGTCCCTTCACCGATCGTGCACAGCTTGACGTCGCGATAGAATTTCTCAACCCCGTAGTCCTTGATGAAGCCGTAGCCGCCGTGAATCTGCACGGCTTCGTCGCAGGCGCGCACCGCCATTTCGGACGCAAACAGCTTGGCCATCGCAGATTCCTTGTTGACGTTGACCTTGCGGGAGTGCATGTCGGCGGCGCGATACGTTAGCAGCCGCGCGGCGTCGATATCCGTAGCCATATTCACCAGTTTGTGCTGGATGGCTTGGAATTCGGAGATGAAGCGCCCGAACTGCCGCCGCTGTTTGGAATACTTCAACGCCAGATCGTAGGCGCCTTGCGCGATTCCCACCGACAACGACGAAATCGAGATCCGCCCGCCATCGAGAATCCGCAGACTGTCCACGAACCCTTCGCCTGGCTTGCCCAGCATGCCCGAGGCGGACACACGCAGGTCTTCAAAGATCACTTCGCCGGTGGCCGACGCCCGCATCCCAAGCTTGTTTTCCTTGCGACCCAACCGGAAGCCCGGCGTGTTCGCATCCAGCACGAAGGCCGAAATTCCATGCTGCGAGGCGGCCCGGTCTGTCACCAGCATCGCCACGCAAACCTGCGCATAGTGCGCGTTCGTGCAGAATGTCTTGGAGCCGTTGAGGATCCAGCCTGCGCCGTCCGCCACTGCCTGGCTCCGCGTGCCGCCGGCGTCGGAGCCGGCCTCGGGCTCGGTGAGAGACCAGCAGCCGATCCACTCGCCCGTCGTCAGCTTGGGAAGATAACGCCGCTTCTGCTCGTCGTTCCCGGCCAAGTAGATATGGTTACTGCAGAGAGAGGTATGCGCTGCCACGATAAGCCCCACAGAAGGATCGATCCGCGCCAGTTCTTCGATGATGATGCAGTAACTGATGTAGTCCAGGCCCGCGCCGCCATACTCTTCCGGAAACACCGAGCCCAGGTAACCTAGTTCGCCAAGTTGCTTCACCACCGCTAGCGGGAACTCGTTGGCCTCGTCCCAGGCCAGCACATGCGGGGCGATTTCGCCACGCGCGTAGTCGCGCACGGCGCGCCGCAATTGTTCGTGCTCGGCAGAAACCCGGAAATCCATGTCGCCTCCAGGCTAGACGATTTCTTCCTTGGCCGCGTCCCAGCGCATCGTGCGTCCCTGACGGTAGCTTTCGACGGCCATCCGGCAAGCCACCGACACGCGGAATCCTACCTCGAAGGGACAGTTCGGCGTCCCGACGCCGCGGACCGAGTCAAGAAAATTCTGCATGTGGCCGTTGCGCGCGTTCGGCGTCTGCCCCACCACCTCAGCTTCGTTGGGCAAATTCGCTTTCTGTGGGGACCACCGAATTGTCTGACCTTTGCTGATGGTGCCGTCGGTGCCGAGCACGTCTTCAGATGCGCCGAGGTGCGAATTGCCGAAGCCGGAATTCCACGTGAACAGAACCTCTTCCGGATGTTCCATCGAGACGCTCATCGTGTCTGGTACTTCGCGGCCGTCCTTCCACAGGTAGACGCCGCCGGTCATGGTGACAGCCTTGGGAATCTGCAGGCCCATCGTCTTGTACCAGAAGGAGATTTGATGGCACATGTTCTCGTAGACGTTGCCGCCCGAGTAGTCCCAGAAGAACCGCCAGTTTACATATCGGTTGGCATCGAACTCGCGCGGCGGCGCGTCACCGAGGAACGACTTCCACAAGACGTTCTCGGGCGTTACCGTCGGCGGGACCGGGCGCGACCACTGTGGCTTGCCGTGCGGCGTGTTCCGGTACATGTGCGCCTCGATCGCCGTGATCTTGCCCATCTTGCCCGAAGCCAAAAACGCGGCGGCGTCCTTCACGGCTCCGAATGAACACGATTGATGGCCGATCTGCACCACCTGTTTATCCTTCACCTTGTGGTATGCCGCCCGCATCTGCTTGGCGTGGTCTACCGTGAAGGCCATGGTCTTTTCCTGATAAACGTGTTTGCCCGCGCCCAGCGCCGCAATGAAGTGCTCACGATGTAAATGCTGCGGCGTGGCGATTAACACCGCGTCGACGTCTTTGTTCTCGAGCAGGTAGCGATGGTCGAGATAAGTCTGCGCGTTCGGCGCGACGACCTTGGCGTCTTCGAGCCGCTTAGTATAGATATCGGCAAACGCCACCATCTCGGTGTTTGGGCACGCCATGGCCTCGCGAACGATCTGCATGCCGCGGTCTCCGGCTCCAATGATGCCGAGCCGCAGCCTCTCATTGGCGCCGAGTACCGAAGGAGCCGCGATGCTGCCGGCCAGCACCGCCGCGCCGCCGATGAAAGTACGCCTGGTGTTAGGGTCCGGCGCCGAGCCGGGGATGCGTGTGGCCATAAGGACCCAGTGTATCAAGGTGCACCCTGTCCGACTGCCGGACAATTTGACGGGCTGCTGCCGGACAATTTGTCATCCGGCAACCGCAAGCTATTGATCCCAGAGGGCGATCCCTTTGGCTGGCTACTTGCAAATATTGGAGGGCATGACTCTGGTAAATGAATTCGCGCTCGGCTTAATCTGTCTGTCTCAGGCGTTGGCCATCGAGGCATTTCTGTCCCGCGATGCCAAGCAGGACGGTTCTGGCGTGCCAGCCACCAACGCCCCAGGTGCGTTCGCCTACTCGGGCAAAGTCGGCCGCCGCACATAGTCACGCGGGATTTCGCCGGTCAGAGTCCGCAACCAGGCCACGATCGCCTTAACCTGGGACGCGGTCAGATCTTCGCCCAGTTGGTATTCACCCATGAGGTGTACGGCTTCGCCCAGCGTGGCCACTTTGCCGTCATGGAA
>JAYTKJ010000350.1:0-12083 GCA_043730365.1 Acidobacteriota bacterium
TATAAACTACCAGATTCTATTCTTTGGCGTGTCACTAGGATTTGTCGTCTGAGCCAATCGCTGCTTGTAGAATCAACAGGTTCTGACGACTTTGTAGTGAAAAGTGTAGAAGATGAGCCAGGAGTGCTTCGTCGCTCAATTTGCTATTTCGGAGCAACTGCAGCACCTCCCTACGAGCAGCCGCTTTGATAGAAGCGAAGAATTGCTAACCTACGAGGCCTTCTTCACGAACAGCAAGGAAGCAAACTCAGCCAGATTCCTCCGCCATACCAGCCACGTGTGCGCGCCCGGAGTTTCCACCGGCGTAAACTGTACTCCCTTGGATTTGATCCACTCCTTAAATTTGCGGTTGCTTTCAATTAGTCTGTCTTCGGTGCCACAGGCAATCCACAAAAGGCGCAGTTGGTCGTTAACCTTCGAGTCTAGCTTGGGAAATGACGCATTGAAATCCTCACCCACGCCACCGGCGCTGAACGATCCGATCCAGGCGAATCGTTCTGGGTTGTTCAGGCCCGTATAAAGCGTTTCGGCGCCGCCCATGGACAATCCGGCAATGGCTCGCTGGCTCCGGTCCTTCGAAGCGCGGTAGTCGCGCTCCACGGCGGGGATCACCTCGGCGAGCAGCGTTTCACGAAACTTATCCATGTTCTTCTGCCGCAAGGCCGGATCGCGAGGCCCGCGCGTCACTACTTCCGGAGCGCCGTAGCCGAGGGGCATCACCATGAGCATGGGCTTGGCCTTGTGTTGCGCGATGAGATTGTCCAGGATGACATGAGCGCGGCCCACGTCGGTCCAGCCGCGGGCATCGTCGCTGAAGCCGTGCAGGAGATAGAGCACCGGGTAGAGAGTCTTGCCCTTCGGGTCATAGCCCGGCGGCGTGTAGACGTAGAAGTCGCGGTCGTCCCCAACGACGGTGGAGTGATAGGAGTGCCGGTGAACAGCGCCGCGTGGAGTGTTCGCCACGTCCCACATCATGCCCGCGCCGGGCACGTGCACCATGCTCTGGGTGCTGAGCAGATTCGGCTTCATGAGCGGATTGGCCGGATCGATCAGCGCCACGCCGTCAGCGACGAAGGAGTAGCCGTAGAAATCAGGTTCAAGCGGCTCGGTAGTCAAACTCCACAATCCCTGTTCGTCCCGCTGCATGGGCGTCCGTGTGCCCTCGCGGGTGAGAACCACTTCCCTGGCGCCAGGCGCGCGGAAGCGGAACGTAACACGCCGGTCCGGGCGGACCACCGGGGAGTCTGGAACTGGGGGTGCGGTCTGAGCCAACGCGGAGAAGGCGGCCAACAAGAGGGTGGGTGTAGACAGTTTTATCATCGCGTTTCCGAGGATATCAGAGGATGGGAGCTAGGTGAGGCGGAGGCGGAGGGCGCGGATGTGTTCCGGGGTAACCGCCCATCCTCCGCCCACGTAGCGAAGGCCCAACCGCAGTGCCTGCGCGGCGACGGCTTCGCCATACTCCACTGGCGTGAGCGATCCGACCGTACATCGGTTCTCTTCGTCGCAGACCCCGGTGGAGTATGCACCCAATTTCTCGGCCAGACTTGAGCGCGTTGCCCAGATCTTCCCCACTCATCAACCCGAGCACCTCATATTCATAAGCCGCGAGCACGGGTAGAGCCGTTGAGTTCGCTGCGGCGATGCCAGCGAGCAGGGCGCGCCTGTCGTCCATCCCGGCGGCCAGCGCTGCCACGAGGAGGTCCACGCCACCTTCTATCAGTTCGCCGGTGATCAGACTCGCCGCACTTGCCAATTCATCGTGGCTGCAACGGCCTCCGCCGCACGCCGCGCCGCGTTGACCATGATGCTCTCACGATCAGCCTTTGTCTCGAGGCCCCAATACAATCCCCATGAGAATGTTTGCAGCACATCGGCGCCCGCCGAGAGGAAGGCGTCGTGACTGCGCCGCACAAGTTCCGGCCGAAGTCGGAACCGGGTCATTAGGCGCAATTCCCCTACAGACGCGAATAGATAGGCTTCAGCGCCGGATAAATTTCGGTGAACAACCGGTACCGCTCCTGGTAGGCGATGCTGGCATCGGCCGTCGGCATCAGGCTCTCGGTCTCGGCAATCGTCGCCCGGCAGGCTTCCGGCACGGAGGCAAACGCCCTTGTCCCCGTCATCGCCAGCAGCGCCGCACCGAAAGCCGAGCCTTCCTGGGTGGCTAACGTCGACACGCGCCGGCCAAAAACATCTGCCAGCATCTGCCGCCAGAACGGACTGTGCGCGCCGCCGCCAGACAGCCGCACCGAAGCAATGGAGGTGCCGAGCGAATCGATAATACCCAAACAATCCATTTGCGAAAACGAGACACCTTCAATTACCGCTCGAATCATGTCGGCCCGCGTATGCTTGGCCGTCAATCCCACCCAGGCCGCGCGAGCCGTGGCATCCAGGTGCGGCGTACGCTCTCCCATCAGATAAGGTAGCCAGAACAGCCCTTGCGCGCCTAGTGGCGACCGAGCCGCTTCCGCCGTGAGCGCGTCGTAATCGACACCAGAAGCGAGTTGGTTGCGGAACCACTGCAGACTCAGCCCCGCGCCTTGTGTGACGCCCATGACGTGCCACTTGCCCGGCACCGCATGGCAGAAAGTATGGACACGGCCAGCGGGGTCATAGGCTGGCGAATCCTGATGCGCGAAGACCACGCCGGAAGTGCCGAGCGTACAAGAGGCGATGCCTGTTTCAACGATCCCGTTCCCGACGGCGCTGGCGGCCTGATCGCCGCCCCCACCGACTATCGGCGTACCAGCCTTGAGTCCGGTCAGAGCGGCCGCAGCTGCCGACACCACGCCCGTCACTTCCTGTGATTCATGAACTTTCGGCAGTATCTGCCTATCGAGACTCAACTTCTCCATCAACGGCCAAGACCATTTCCGCCCTACGACGTCAAACATCGCCGTGCCGGACGCGTCGCTGACTTCGGTGGCATATTCGCCGGTCAACTGAAATCTCACGTAGTCTTTCGGCAACAGCAGGTGGCGAACGCGAGCGAAATTGGCGGGCTCATGATCCCGCACCCACAGCAGTTTGGGCAGCGTAAAACCGGTGAGGACCGGATTGGCCGTCCAGGCCAGAATATTGGTCGCGCCGGCCGTCCGGTTGATCCAATCCACCTGCTCCTGACTCCGTTGGTCACACCAGATCAAGGCCGGCCGGATCACGGCATTGGCCTCATCAAGCAGCGTCAGCCCATGCATCTGGCCGGAAAGCCCGATGCCCCTCACCTGATCGCCTGTCACGGCTGCTTGGGCCAATACGCCCCGGATCGCCCTCTGCGCCGCAGCCCACCAATCCTCCGGACGCTGCTCGGCCCACATCGGCCGTTCCATCGTCATCTCCTCATGCGGAGCGGTGAATCCGGCTCGCACGCCGCCTTGTTCGTCCACCAGCAAAGCCCGGCTGCCACCGGTGCCGATATCGATGCCTAACCAGAACATGCGCCTGCTCCCCGCTCACTTTGCTTGAAACGGAAGATAGGCGGCGCCGTACAGGCCCGCTTCATTTCCCAGAATGGCTTTTTCAATCCGCGTCTTGGTGTTGTTGAAAGTAAAAGAACGCTCGCGGACCTCTTCGAACATAAATGGCGCGAAAAAATCCCAAGCCGGCAGGACGCCGCCGCTCAGCAGGAACAACGGGAAATTAAAAATATTGATGAGCGTGGCCAGCCCCAGTCCCAACCCCCGGCCCATGCTTTCATAGATGCGCTTGGCGCGCACCTCGCCCGCTACCGCCAGTTCATAGACCTGCCGGGCGGTGACATTCTCGCCCAGCGCCATCAGATTGGCCATGCTCTCGATCGCCGTAGCCGAGGCGTGTTTTTCCAGGCACCCGCGGTTGCCGCAGCCGCAGGGATTGCCATAAGGCATGATCGTGATGTGGCCCAGTTCGCCCGCCATGCCGACGAAGCCGTGCAGCACTTTCCCGCCGGATACGATGCCGCCGCCGATGCCCGTGCCCAGCGTGAGTAACACCAAGTCGTCCACATCCTTGCCCGCCCCGATCCAGCACTCGCCGAGCGCCGCCGCATTGGCGTCGTTCTCGAGAATCACCTGGCTACCCAACCGTTGCGAGATATCATCGCGAACCGGGTAATTGTCAAAACCAGGCATGTTGTGCGAGCCGACGATCATGCCTTTGTCGAGCATGATGAAGCCAGGGATACCGATGCCGACACCGGTCAGGCCCGTGGCGCCGACGCGGTCTCGCAGTTCACGGATGTTGCTGACAAGGTCCAGGATGACCCGATCGCGGCCCCCCTGCAGATTGGTGGCGCCAGAAATCTTGTCGATCATTTTGCCGTCGCGCGTCACAGCGGCCGCGCGTAAATTGGTGCCGCCGATGTCGACGCCAATTGAGTATTCAGTCATGTACACGCCAATATAGCACTGGGGTTTTGCCGTTACCCGGCGAGCACCGGCAGCAGCGTGCGCTCACGCAGCCCTGTCGCGGTTAGATTGCCGACCGGCACCTCGATCATCCGGTTCGGTGACGCGCCCGGCTCCAGGTCAATCTGCAGGTAGTTGCTCGACATCGCGCGGCCGTGCTCCAGCGTGACGGCGCTCAGCGTGCGTCCCAGAAAGCGGCGCCGGAACTCCATATTCTTGGCCGCCGCCAGTTCACGCAAGACCCGGTTCCGCTCCTTGCGAACAGGAATCGGCACGTGGCCTTCATATCCCGCGGCAGGCGTGCCAGGGCGCTCCGAGTAGGTGAAGACATGCAAATAGGTGAACGGCATGGTCTCGATGAAGCGGCGGCTGTGCTCAAACTCCACCGCCGTCTCGCCAGGAAATCCCACCATCACGTCAGCTCCGAAAGCCGCATCCGGCATCAGCGCGCGGGCTGTTTCCAGGCGCTGCGCATAGTGGCGCGCGCGATACTTGCGCTTCATCCGCTTCAGCGTGCTGTCGCAGCCCGATTGCAGCGGAGCGTGGACGTGTGCGGCGACTCGGCCACCGGCGGAAGCCATGAGGCCGAGTAGCTCACCTGAGAAATCCATGGGTTCAACCGAGCTCAGGCGCAACCGCTGGACCGGGGTTTCATCCAGCAGCCGGCGCACCAAATCCACGAGCCGGTATTCGCGGGCCTGCCCTGCATCTCTGCCCCAGCGGCCCAAGTTGATGCCGCTCAGCACCACTTCGCAATACCGTTGGGACAAGTCCTTCACCTGCCTGACCACCTCCTCGCCCGGGGCGCTTCGGCTCGGCCCGCGCACGGAAGGAATGATGCAGAAGGTGCAACGGTTGTCGCACCCATCCTGCACCTTCAGATTGGGCCGCGTTCGATCGCCGGATGGGTCTACCACGGGTGCCGAAAGGAACCGCCGGTGAGACGATATGTCGCCGACAAAAAGTTCACCGTGGAAATCCACACGAGATGTAGCGGTGTTGCGGACGATGTCCGGAATGTCGATCTTATGTGAGTTGCCCACCACCCAGCGTACGCCCGGCAACGCGCTCAGCTCGTCCGGGGCGCGCTGGGCGTAGCATCCGGTCACCAGGATTTCCGCTGCGGGATTCTCGCGCCGCACCCGGCGCACTACCTGCCGCACATCTTCGTCGGCGCTGCTTGTCACGGTGCACGTGTTGAGAATCACCAAGTCTGCCGACTCCCGTTTGTCTACTTCCGTATGACCGTCGTCCACCAAACAAGACCCAAGTGCCGCGCCATCGGCCTGCGTGGCCCGGCAGCCGAAGTTCTGGACGTAGAAGCGGCGCACCCTTTCATTTTAATAACTTTCTCCTAATTCACCACCGCATCCAAGACGATAGCCCAACTGTGGCGATCGATCGAGTACTCTCGCAAGACGAAATAGACAAGGTATTCAGGAAACCGGCCTCCGGCTCCTCTGACGATGACCTTTCCAAAAAGGCACTACCGTATGACTTCCGTCGTCCGGACCGCATCGCTAAAGACCAACTGCGGGCGATCCACATGCTGCACGAAACATTTGCGCGTAACCTGGCTTCGAGTCTTTCGGCCTACCTCCGGGCTTATGCAGTGGTCAATCTAGTCTCGGTCGAGCAACTCTCCTTTATGGAGTTCTCGCAGTGCCTACCTTCGCCCACTGTCATTACCGCCTTGGGGATGCGTCCGTTTGACGGTAGTGCGGTGCTGGAGATGAATCCGGGGCTGGTATTTCCTGTCATTGAAATTTTGCTCGGTGGAACGGGGCGCCCCAGCGCGATCAAGTATGACCGTGAAATCACCGAGATCGAACAGAGCATCCTGGAAGGTCTTTACCGAATCATCCTCAACGATATGCGTGAGGCTTGGCGAACAGTCACCGTTTTTGATTTCGAGATTCTGAACACCGAGACTGACCCACAGATGCTGCAGATTCTGGCGCCCAATGAAGCGGTGGTGGCGATCAGTATGGAGGTCCGCCTGGGCGACGCCGTGGGGCTGATGAACATTGGCATCCCCTCGATCATTATCAAGATGCTCCGCCAGAAATTCGATCAGCAGTGGTCGGTTCGGAAGGCCGAGATAACGCCCAAGGAAATTGAGCGCAACTTGCACCTGATTCGTAACTCAACAATTAATTTGGATGCGAGACTGGTTGGCCCGACGATGAGCACGCAAGACTTAATGGGGCTTGAGCCCGGTGACGTTCTCAAGCTTGATTTCAATGCGGACAAGCCGTTACGCCTGACCATGAATGGCATGCACCGCTGCAACGGCTACGTGGTGGAGAGCGCGCATCGGCGCAGTTTTGCCATTGAGCGGTTTATCGATCGGAGCGAGTAGGCTTTTCGGCGCCAAAGCCGGTGATCAGCCGTGCGCCGCGGTTAAAGGTGGAGTACTGCAGCGCCCATTGGATCGCCACTAGCAACCGGTTGCGATAGCCCACCAGGTAGAGCAGGTGGACAAAGAGCCAGGTTAGCCACGCCAATAGGCCGGCAAAGCGGACAAAGCCCAGGTCGACAACGGCGGCTGCGCGTCCGATCGTTGCCATCGTGCCTTTGTCGTGATATTGGAATGGCCGGGGAGTGCGGTTGGCCAGACGTGCTGCCACCACCTTTGCCGAATGCCATCCATGCTGCATGGCCACCGGAGAGACGCCGGGCAGCGGTTTGCCATCTTGTTCACACAGCGCCATGTCGCCGAGCACCAGGATCTCGGGATGCCCGGCGAGGCTTAGATCGGGACCTATACGAATGCGGCCGGAGCGATCGATCTCCGCACCGGTGGCCGTCGCCAGCAACTGCCCCAATCCCGATGCCCGCACCCCGGCTGCCCAAAGTACCGTGCGGGCGCGGATTGTTTCCGAGCCACCCCCCGGCAATTCCATCGTCACCCCTTCGGCATCGATCGCAGTCACCCTGACGCCCGCACGCGAGCGGACACCGATTGCGATCAACGCTCGTTCAGCCTTGGCCGAGAGATCCGGGTGGAACGGAGGTAGGACGCGCGGGCCGCCTTCGAGGAGCAGGATCTCGGACTCTTCGGGACGAATCGTGCGAAAGTCATGGCGCAACGTATCACGGGCAATTTCGGCGATGGCGCCCGCCAGTTCGACGCCGGTAGGTCCGGCCCCAACCACTACAAACCGCAGCCAATCCCGCCGGCGCTGCGGGTCCGGCTCGCGCTCGGCCTTCTCGAAGGCTCCCAGAATGCGGCGGCGCATCTCGGTGGCATCTTCAATTGACTTCAAGCCAGGCGCGAAGGTTGCCCACGTATGTTGGCCAAAATAATGGTTTTCAGCACCCGCCGCGACGATGAGAGTGTCGTATTCCACGGCCGAGTCGGGGTCGCCGAGCAGGACGCGCCGAAGCGGTATATCAAATCCCGTCACCTCAGCCATCAGGACGCGGACGTTGGAGAATCGGCTCAGCACACTCCGGAGCGGAGCGGTGATATCTCCCGGCGACAGGCCGCCAGAGGCCACCTGATAAAGGAGGGGTTGAAACAGATGGAAGTTGCGCCGGTCCAGCAGCGTGATTGTCACCGGTAGCCGGGCCAAAGAGATGGCCGCGTTTAATCCGGCAAAGCCGCCACCCACGATCACGATCCGGTGAGGCAACGACTGTGCGCTCAGCATGGAGGAGGCCGCATCTCTCTTCAATGTATCAGGTGTCGCGAATCAATCGCGAATCAACATTGATACTTGTTAATTATCAATGGCCCTGGTTGAACTGAGGATACCACCATGCCAAAATAGGCTGGATGAAAATCAGGTTTTGCCTCGCACTCTCAGCATTGTTGGTCGGCTTCTCCTCTGCCAGTCTGGGTCAGTCCGTCTTGCCCGAACGCCAGATCTCGCTTACCCTCGCCGTTGATGCAGCCTTGGCTGCCGTGGAAAAATGCCGGGCGGATGGCTTTCGCGTCACCGTCGTCGTGATTGATCGCGGCGGAAACATCAAGGCGACGTTACGCGACGACACGACGAGCCCGCACACCGTCGACACCGCCAGGAAGAAGGCCTTTACCTCACTCGCCTTCCGCATTCCGTCCAACGACTTCATTCTGCGTAGCGAGGCCAATCCCGGACTCCGCGCCATTGAGGGCACCATCGCGCTTGGCGGCGGCCTGCCCATTCGTTCGGGGAACGAAGTGATCGCGGCCATCGGAGTAGGGGGCGCTCCCAGCGGCGACGCCGACGCTGCTTGCGCACAGGCCGGCATCGACAAGATTTCCGACCGGTTATAGCTTGGTTTGGCGCAGCCCGCTACATCGAGACGACTTGCAAATTGAACCGCTCCGGCGGCAGCGATGAGACCGGATCCGGGCTCATGCCCGCCCACGTCCGATAGGCCGTGTCGGCCAGCTTTCCGTTGAGGTAGAAGAGAAACTGGTCACTAAAATCGGCCAGCGGCGGCAAATGCCGATAGGTTAGCCGTAGCCCTACGGCTTGCTCCAGATTGACACCCTCCGGGTGAACGGATTTGTCTTCAAGCAGCCGGACAAAGCTGGAGCGTCCGGCGTGGGGCCACACGTCATGACGCAGCAGCAGCCGCAGGTCCTGCCGGGCTTCAAACGTAATTTCGCATTGACGGATCCACTCCAGGATGCCGTTACCCCAGTTCCATTGGCGCCCCAGGTGAAGATAGAGATCCACCATGTTGATCGCCATGTCCATCTTGCGACGCTCGACGTCACACTCGGTTGATATCTGATCGAGCAGGATCGACGGGACCAAGTCCTCGTTCTCGATGACTTTGGTGGCCATGTCCACCACCCGGCCCAGTCTTCGGTTGGGTGCGTGATCTACTACGAGTAACGGAGGCAACTCCAGCGTCGTACCGCCAGGAACCTCGATGAATTTGCGGCTGCCAACGATGTCCATCTCGCGTTTCCCTCCCTCTTCTTATCGACCCGATTGTCGTCGGCCTTCAATCGGTTGGACGGAGAAATCGCGAGGCCGGTTGCTGCCATTGCCCCGGCTGCGCAGGGTGTTAATCTTCGTTGTTCTGAACACGGTTGCGCTGCTCAGCCGAGGGGGAGACGGTATTGATGCGGGGTGGATCCGGCACTTGGGTTGACCGAACCGAGGAGGGACGCGCCACGCGGGCGCCTGAAGATGGCGGCGCGGCCGAGCGCTGCATCTGGTCGGCTCGCGGCCCGGCCCTGAGCCCGTTGGGATCTGTCGCGGCGGCCTGACTACCCGGCGTTGCCACCTCGTCCTGCCCGGCAGTCTGCTCAATCGCAGTCTGGGAAGGCGCCGACCCGCCCGTCAGTGCTCGAGTCGCCACAAAGGTCAGCCCCACCAGCATCACTGCCCAGGCGGCCAGCACCGCCGGGCTTAATCCGAAGTTGGTGTTGCCACGACCCTGCGACGGCCGGTCCAATTGGAGCGACGGCGAAGTGGGTGTCGCCGCCTCCTGCAGAGCCTTGCGAAAAGCGTCGGCACTGGCAAACCGGGCATCAGGGTTTTTCTCGAGCGCCTTCATGACGACGGCCTCGACGGCCTCTGGAATATGGGCAGCCCACTGGCGCAGCGGCGGCGGCGGCTTTTCAATGTGCGCCTTCATGATCTCAAAGCCATTTTCAGAGACAAACGGGCGCTTGCCGCTCAGCATCTGATACAGCACGATGCCCATCGAGTATATGTCGCTCCGGAAATCGGCATCCGACCCGTTACGCACCTGCTCCGGCGCCATATAGGCCAGCGAACCGACCGGCACCCCGCTTTGTGTCAGCCGCAGATCGGTGGGTTGGATGGCCAATCCGAAATCCATCAACTTCACCGTGCCCCGGTTGCTGATCATGATATTGTTCGGTGAAACGTCGCGATGAGTGACGCCCCGGCCGTGCGCAAAGGCGAGCCCCTGCAGCGTCTGTGAGGCGACATCGACGGCGCGCGACAAGGGCATAGGCCCCAATTTCAGCAAGCGATCCAGAGGCTCGCCATCCACGAATTCCATGGCCAGCACCAGATCTTCACTGCACCAGAAGGCGTTGTACACCGCCACGATATTGGTGTGATTCAGATTGGCGTGGACGCGGATCTCGCGCAGGAAACGCGCTCCAATGTCCGGATCGTCGGCGCTTTCTTTCAAAACCGCCTTGAGGGCTTCATAGCGGCCTGTGATCAGATGCTCGGCCCGGTAGACTTGCCCCATGCCGCCAGCGCCGATCAACTCAACGATGCGATAGTCTCCCAGGGCTTCGCCGATTCGCAAACTCATGCTACTTGCCCTCCCTGGAAGAAAAATCTAACGCCCGCGCAGACTCGTTATCCCAGTTTGCTCATCACCAAAGTCGAGATCAGCAGGAAGAAAAGCGTACAAACCAGGACTACTAGTGCTCTTCGGTCGTTACTCGCTAATTCTGCACCCATGTCCCTAGGAAAATCGGTTTTGGCGACGTTGGCCTCGGGTTGCGGAGGAGCCACCGGAGCCGACTCACGACGCGACAGCCCCACAGCTGCGGGCGCCATCGGAACCTCCACGATCGGCATCGGCTTAGGCGCCACCGGGGCGGGACGAGCCGGGTTTGCCTCAAGTTGATTGGCCAGTTCATGCAAACGGCCGGCCGAACCGCCCGGCGAATCCACCACCGGGCGTGGCCGCGCCGTGGCGGCAGATCCGGTACCGGCCGGCGCGTTGGTGCCGCCATGCTTCTCAATCAGACCGCGCAGAGCGGCGCGTAGTTCTTCGGCATTGCTATGGCGCTGGGCCGGCAGCTTGGCCACGCACCGCAGAATCGTCTCCGACAGGGCTTGGGGCAAATCCGGGGCCAGTGAGGATGGGTCCGGCGGGGTCTGGTTGACGTGCGCCACCATGATGTCAAAGTGGCTCTTGCCGCTGAACATGCGTTGGCCGGTGACCATCTCAAACAGCACCGCGCCCAGCGAGTAGAGATCGCTGCGGGCATCCACCTGCTCACCACCTCTGACCTGCTCGGGTGACATGTAAAACAGCGAGCCGACCACCGCGCCCTTTTGTGTCAACCGCGGATCGTGAGCGGCCTTGGCCTGCCCAAATCCACTGATGATCGCCCGCCCGTCGCTGGTGACCAGAATATTGGCCGGCGTCAACTCGCGATGCACGATGCCCTGGGAATGAGCCGCCGCCAAGGCGCCCACCACCTGCGCGGCATAGTCAACGGCGTGACGCCAAGGTAGTGGTCCCAACTCCAGGCGCTCTTCCAGCGTCGTACCTTCCACGAAGGCCGTGGTCATCACCAGGTGGCCATTCAGCACGCTGGCGTTGTAGAAGGCCAGGATATTGGGGTGGTCCAGCCGCGCGTGGATCTTGATCTCGCGCTGGAATCTCTCCAGCCGCTCCGGATCGTGATGCAGATCGCCCGGGACGATCTTCAGAGTCTCAAAGCGCTGCGCCAAGACGTTCTTCACCTTGTAGGCAACGTTGGTCTTGGAACTACGTAAGACGTCAACAAATTCGTAATCGCCGATGATCTGGCCAAGCTGAAAACTCATGATGTCCCTCGTGTGGTAGTGCGGGGCTTAAACTCTCTCCACTACAACCTAGCCACATGGTACGGTCTATCCCATGGGGCTACAATCGGGGAAAGTCACTAGTTTGGCTCGGTACCTCCACCTTAGAAAATAGCCGGCACCATTCCATGTCAGCACCCACCACTGCCCTCCTCCAGCCCATCGCTCAGAGTGAACG
>JAYTKJ010000351.1:0-9218 GCA_043730365.1 Acidobacteriota bacterium
TGGATCGATTGGTGAACCGCCTCACCAAGATCGCCGCCGAACTCCGCAAACTCGCCACCGGCTAGGTGCGGGCAGAGATTGGCCGGATAAGTCGCGCAGCGTAGAGGAGACTAGCAGTACCCGCTGCTCCGTCGTACCACGCGCCCCGTCCTCGCACGCCAAATAGCGTGCAAAGTTGTGCGCCAAACAATTTGCAAAGTGACAGCCCTCATCTATCACGCGACGCGCACGAGCGCTACTTCAACTGAGCCCGCACGGCTCCGCCGGGATTGACGGTGGTGTGCAGGTTGAGGTAGTGTTTCTCAGGCCTGACAAACATCGAGGTCACAGTCTCGAGCGCTGGTCCTCCGCTTACGCGAACACGCCGGGTAATGTTTCCCTGTCCGGTTGTGCTGGTCACCGAAGCCCTCGCGCTCACTCCGGAATCGATAGTCACTGGTCCGTTGAAGCCGGCCTCTCCGTCATGGATGTGCAACGTCGAACACCACTAGTGCAGCGTTGAAGCTGCCGGTGGCACCCCGGGCCGCAAAGGCTTGCACGTTGCTCACCGCGGTAGCCGCGAGGCCGGTGATCGGCGGAACCTCGCTCGATGGCAGCATGGTCAAGTCAAAACGCCGAGTCTCCGCTTCGCGCAGCTGCCCGCGGATCAAGCCGCCCGGGAACGCGGTGGTGTGCATGTTGACGTAAAACAGGTCTGGGAATCTGGAAAGATCGCCAAGCAGGATTTCATTGGCCAGTGCCGGCCCAAACTCAACTGTATAGCTACCGGCTCCGCTGCCGCCCTCGGGCGTCAACAAGGGGGCCGCGCCACTGATTCCGGTATTGATTACGACGGGCGCGTTCATGTCGGGCCCACCCTGATGGATGTGAAATCCGTTGACCGTCACCTGCTCCTTGAAGTCGTAAGCCGCTTCGAATAGCACTTCGCCGTAACTGAACTTGCCTTGCCCGTCGAACCCGCGAATCACCTGGATCGCGCAAAGGCCGGACGCCGCAGATCCGCTAATCGCTGGAATCTCGTTGGCTGGACTCAACGCTGTCACGAATTGGCTTACCAGCGTCGCGTCCACCTGCCCGCGGATTACCCCACCCGGAAACTCGGGGGTGTGCAGGTTGACGTAAAAGGAGGCCGGATCTTCGACGAGTTCGCGCAACGCGAGAAGCGCAGCCGTGTCGGTGGGCCGGATCTGGGCTTGCCGAGCGAAACCGTTCCTGCCCGGCTCGGCTATCACGCTCGCCGTGCCGCTGATACCAGAATCAATGACCACCGGGCCGTTGACTCCAGCCACGCCGCGATGGATGTGCAACCCAACCAGCGTTTGAGCAGCAGCAAACGTATGGAGAATCGTGAAATCGAGAGATCCCGAGACGATTTGGCCGGACGCGTCCCTGACAATTCGGGCTCTCAATTGTGCCGTGGCCCGGGCATCGATCCGGGCGGCAGGAACCTCGTTCTCCGGAAGCATCACCGCCCGGAAAATCACGGAGTCTGAAGACTGGGCAAAAGCCGCACAAGCAAGCAGTGTCGAGAGTACTATTAGGCGCATCGAGTGTTCACTGTATCACGGCCCTCTCACACCAAGCGCCAATCGATTTTGGGAGGATCAATGGGCGCGAAGGGAAAATAGCGCCCCAGCAAGAGCGGTTGCACTTCGGACCCAATGTGGTACACTCATAGTTTCGTTGGCCGCTCTATGTGCATTCCAACGGGTGCCATCCTGCTGGTCTCAAGACGAAAAATCAAATTTGGGAGGCGGTTGCCGGGGTCTTGCAAAAGGCTTCCGTGAGTGGCCGCCGTTTGGACCAGTCAATATTCATGTCTCGCAAAGCCGGAAAGAAGTTTACCGCCGCCTCGAAAATGGTCGAGGTTCGGCCCTATTCCCTCGAAGAAGCTGTGCCGCTGGCGCAGAAAGTCAAATTCGCCAAGTTTGACGAAACCCTTGAGGTGCATATGCGCCTGGGTGTGGACCCCAAGCACGCGGACCAGATGGTTCGCGGCACAGTGGTTCTGCCTAACGGACTTGGGCGAAGCGTGCGTGTGCTGGCCGTCGTTGGCGCCGACAAGTTCGCCGAAGCCAAAGAGGCTGGGGCCGATTTTGTGGGTGGCGAAGAGATGGTAGCCAAGATCCAGGCGGAAAACTGGACGGACTATGAAACCGTGATTGCTACTCCCGATATGATGCGGTCGATGGCTAAGCTCGGCAAGATCCTCGGCCCCCGCGGCCTCATGCCAAACCCCAAGACTGGCACCGTTACCACCGATATTGCCAAAGCGGTCAGAGAAGCCAAGGCCGGTAAAGTGGAGTTCCGCGTCGACAAGACGGGCGTCATCCACGCGCCGGTGGGCAAAGTAAGCTTCACGACGGCGAAGTTGTTTGAAAATGCGAGCACGCTTATCAATGCTGTGGTCCGCGCCAAGCCGGCTGCGGCCAAGGGTAAGTACGTGAAGAGTGTGACCCTTTGCTCCACCATGGGCCCGGGAATTTCGCTCGACACCACGCCCTATAATGCGAAGACCGCCTAACCGGCCTCTTCTATTAGATACGACGACGGAGTATAGCGATCAGCCATGAAGAAGAAATCGGAAAAGCAGGCGGACGTAGAGAGTCTCAATAAGTTGCTGGCGAATATGCCAAACGTATTTGTGGCTGGCTTCAGCAAGCTCACGGTCGCGCAAGACTTCAAATTGCGCAAGACGGTGCGAGAGGCTGGCGGCCTCTATCAGGTAGTGAAGAACACGCTGGCGGCCCGGGCGGGCGCCGGTACTCCGGCCGAGCCGGTTACGCAGAGTCTGGTGGGTATGACCTCGATTGCCTACACCGCCACCGATCCGGTGGCTTTGGCCAAGGCGCTCACCAAGTACGCCAAGGACAATCCGGCCTTTACTTTTAAGGCTGGTATCGTCGAAGGCCGCGTTTTCAACGTGAAAGATATTGAGTCGCTGGCGTCGATGCCCTCCAAGGAGGAAATCTACTCCAAGCTGCTCTATGTGATCAATGCCCCGGCTCAGCGCCTGGTGACGGCGATCGGCGGGGTAGGACGCAATCTGGCCGTAGTGATCGACCAGGGCGTCAAAGAAAACAAGTTTTCCGCTTAGCGGCGGGCGAGAGTTTTTTCAGGAAATCAGGAGTTAGAGAATCATGGCGGACATCAACGCAATTGCAGATCAGATTCAGGGTTTGACGCTGCTGGAAGCTTCCCAATTGGTGAAGCTGCTTGAAGAGAAGTTGGGCGTTTCGGCTGCGGCGGCTGCTGTGGCTGTGGCTGCTCCGGGTGCGGCGGGCGCTGCTCCGGCGGCGGCGGCCGAGGAGAAGACCGAGTTTACGGTGATTCTCACCGCCGTGGGCGCCAACAAGATCAACGTGATTAAGGCGGTTCGCGAAGTGACCAGCCTGGGCCTCAAAGAGGCCAAGGACCTGGTGGACGCCGCGCCCAAGCCGATCAAGGAAGGCATCAACAAGGACGAAGCCGAGACCATCAAGAAGAAGTTCACCGAAGCCGGCGCCACTGTTGAAGTTAAATAGTGTAGCCAGCTCGAAGCGCAGTTAAACTGGCGTCCCCGCGGGCCATTCCGGTGCCGCGGGGATGGTCCGTTTGACGCGAAGCTTGACTTTTGTTACACTTGAATTGATTTCGGCCGGAGTCACTAGTCGGACCTTGCGCACGTGAACCTATTGTTTCCAAAGTCCAGGGGCAGTGTGTCTGCTTCCTGGACCCTTTGCGTCTCTGGACACCCTCAGAGGGTGGAATGCGCCCCGACACCTTCCTTCCGTGGCCGAATCGACAGACTGCCGCCAAGTGTCCTGTCCCAAAGATCGGTCAGCGCCCTGTCCCTACTTTATGGCGCCCCGCTAGAAAAGCCCGCATAACCGGGTATTTTGGCTGTCGAGTCCTGGCCTGACTGCAGCCTAAACGAATGGTCAGTGAAATTGCCCGACGGAACGAGGAGCGAAATAATGAGTTCAGCCAACGGTTCCAACCGCGAGCGCGTGGATTTTTCCAAGATCAGTACCTCTATCCCGATCCCGAATTTGATCGAGGTACAGAAAAAGTCCTACGAGCGTTTCTTGCAGATGGCCTTGCTGCCGAATGAGCGCGAAGATCTGGGGCTCCAGAGCGTGTTCAACTCTGTTTTTCCGATCACCGACTTCCGCGGGTTGTCGCAGCTCGATTTCGTGGACTATTCGATCGGCAACTGGGAGTGCAAATGCGGTTCGCTTAAGGGCCTCCACCACTTGCGGTCCACTTGCCGTGGTTGCGGAGCTTCGATTCAGACGGATCCGTTTTTCGCCGGTGAAGTGTTGTGCCACAAGTGCGGCACCTTCAACCGCAACATCGTGACGTTCTGCAACCGTTGCGGCGATCCTGTCGGCTTGCAGTTGAAATATGACGTGCCGGAGTGCGAGGAGCGCGGCATGACCTATGCGGCGCCACTCAAGGTCACAATTCGACTAACGGTCTACGACAAGGATCCGGAGACGGGAACTAAAACCGTCAGGGACATCAAAGAGCAGGAGGTCTTCTTCGGCGAAATTCCGTTGATGACCACCAATGGTACGTTCATCATCAACGGCACCGAGCGCGTGATTGTCAGCCAACTGCACCGCTCGCCCGGCGTGTTCTTCGAACGCGTCGCCGCGCAGGGCTATTTCCTCGGCAAGATCATCCCGTACCGCGGTTCATGGGTGGAGTTTGAGTATGACCTCAAGAGCCTCCTCTACGTCCGCATTGACCGCAAGCGCAAGTTCTACGGCACGGTCTTTTTGCGCGCTCTGGGCCTGAAGAGCGATACCGACATCCTGCATGGCTTCTACCGCTGCACCGAAGTGAAAGTGGTGAAGGGCTCCAAGCTCATGTGGAAGGTTTCCGAGAGCATGATTGGCCTCAAGCTCTCCTATGCCATCTCCAAGGGCGGCGAAACGGTGGTGGCCCAGGGCAAGAAGATCACCAACTCGGTCTTCAAGGAACTGGCCAAGCAAAAAATTGAACAGGTTGAAGTTGCCGCCAACGACATGGAAGGGGCCCATATCGCCACCGACGTGGTGGATATGGAGACCGGCGAAGTCATCTGCGAAGCCAATCATGAGCTGACGCCGGCCGTGGTGGCGCGCATCATGGAGTCCGGCATCGGCAGTTTCGAAGTGTTCTTCCCCGAGCGCGACGAAGTGGGCAACGTGATTTCGGTCACGCTGCGCAAGGACGCCGTCAAGAGCCAGGGCGACGCGCTGCTGGAAATCTACCGCAAGCTTCGTCCGGGCGACCCGCCGACGATCGACACCGCCACCCAGCTGTTTCAGGGCATGTTCTTCGACCCGCGCAAGTATGATTTCTCGCGCGTTGGCCGCATGAAGTTCAACATCAAGCTGCACGACAAGGCGGACGCCAGTTCGCTCGACAAGCGCACGCTCGATCAGCGCGATTTCCTCGATACGATCGGCTACCTGCTCAAGCTCCGGCGCTATGCCGGCCAGCCGGATTCGTCACATCGCGTGGACGATATCGACCATTTGGGTAACCGCCGCGTCAGGGCGGTGGGCGAACTGCTCGAGAATCAGTTCCGCATTGGCCTGGTGCGCATGGAACGCGCCATCAAGGAAAAGATGTCGGTGTACCAGGAGATGTCGACGGCAATGCCGCACGACTTGGTGAACGCCAAGCCCGTGATGGCCGCTATCCGCGAGTTCTTCGGGTCCAGCCAGTTGTCGCAGTTCATGGATCAGACCAACCCGCTTTCGGAGATCACCCACAAGCGCCGATTGTCGGCCCTTGGACCTGGGGGTCTTTCCCGTGAGCGCGCCGGCTTTGAAGTCCGCGACGTGCATCCTACTCACTATGGCCGCATCTGCCCGATTGAAACGCCGGAAGGCCCGAACATCGGCCTGATCTCGTCGCTCTCGTGCTTTGCCCGCATCAATGAGTACGGCTTTATTGAGAGCCCCTATCGCAAAGTGGTGGACGGCAAGCTGACCGACGAAGTGCGCGTGCTCAACCCGGGCGAGGCCAGCTGCAAAGTGGGCGACGTGATGTCGCGGCCGGAAATGAACAAGCTTAATTCCGACCTGTCCGGCAAGAAGAAGCACGTGGTGGAGTTTGAAGCCCACTGCGAATATCTGTCGGCGTGGGAAGAAGACAAGTACATCGTTGCGCAGGCTAACGTAGAGATCGATCCGAAAGGCCGGATCGTGGCCGAGTTGGTCAACGCGCGGCAAGCCGGTAACTTCGTGCTCAAGACGCGCGACGAAGTGGAGTTCATGGACGTCAGCCCGAAGCAACTCGTTTCGGTAGCCGCTTCGCTGATTCCGTTCCTCGAAAACGACGACGCCAATCGCGCCCTCATGGGTTCGAACATGCAACGCCAAGCCGTGCCGCTGCTGCGCGCCGAAGCGCCGTTTGTCGGCACGGGTATGGAAAAGGTCACGGCCCGGGATTCGGGCGCTGTGGTCATGTGCAAACGCTCGGGCATCGTGGACTCGGTCGATTCCGAGCGCATTATTGTTCGCGTGGAAGGCAACGTTCACGAAGGCCAGATGTCGCGCGAAGTGGGCGCCGACATCTACCAGATGACCAAGTTCAAGCGCTCCAATCAGAATACGTGCATCAACCAGAAGCCGATCGTCGCCGTGGGCCAACGGGTCCGCAAGGGCGACGTGCTGGCCGACGGGCCTTGCACCGAGCTGGGTGAGTTGGCGCTCGGGCGCAATGTGCTGGTGGCTTTCATGCCCTGGCGCGGCTACAACTTCGAAGATGCGATCGTGGTCAGCGAGAAGCTGGTCAAGGAAGACTACTACACCTCGATCCACATCGAAGAGTTTGAACTCGAGGCCCGCGACACCAAGCTGGGCGGCGAAGAAATCACGCGCGATATTCCGAACATCTCCGAAAGCTTCCTCAAGAACCTGGACGAGAGCGGCATCATTCGCATCGGCGCCACGGTCAAACCGGGCGACATTCTGGTGGGCAAGGTCACGCCCAAGGGCGAAACCCAGTTGACGCCGGAAGAGAAACTGCTCCGCGCGATCTTCGGTGAAAAAGCCGGTGACGTTAAGGACGCCTCGCTCTATTGCCCGCCCGGTATCGAGGGCACGGTGGTGGATTGCAAGGTGTTCTCACGCAAGGGCGCCGAGCTCGACGAACGCTCCAAGTGGATTCTCGAACTCCAGATCCAACGCCTGCATCGCAACATGGAGGATGAAAAGCGCATCCTCAACGACGAGCGCGCCAAGCGCCTGATGGTGTTGTTCGGCGAGCAGTTGCTGCTGGCCGATCTGCACGACGAAAAGACCAATAAGAAGCTGCTGTCCAAGGACACACTCGTCACGCGCGAGGTGGTGGAAAAGCTGAAGGCCCGTGACTTGAAGCGCATGCGCGTCAAGGAAAAGGACGTGCGCCTCAACGAGCAGATCGACGAAATCGAGGAGATGACGTCGCGCCAGGTGGCGGTGCTTGAAAAGATCACCGAAGAACGGATTTCCAAGCTCAAGAAGGGCGACGAACTTCCCCCGGGCGTGATCAAGATGGTCAAGATCTATATCGCCATGAAGCGCAAGCTTTCGGTGGGCGACAAGATGGCTGGCCGTCACGGTAACAAGGGCGTCATTGCCCGCATCGTTCCGGAAGAAGACATGCCGTATCTGCCGGACGGAACGCCGGTCGAAATCGTACTGAATCCGCTGGGCGTGCCTTCGCGTATGAACGTGGGTCAGATTCTGGAAACCCACCTTGGTTGGGCGGCTCGCGCGCTCGGGTTGCACTTCGCTACGCCCGTATTTGACGGCGCCACCGAAGACGACATCAAGGCGCAGTTGACCAAGGCCGGTTTGCCTACCTCAGGCAAACTGATGCTGCATGACGGCATGACAGGCAACATGTTTGAACAGCCGGTCACGGTTGGCTACATCTATATGTTGAAACTGTCGCACTTGGTGGACGACAAGATCCACGCCCGGTCCATCGGACCGTATTCGCTGATTACCCAGCAGCCGCTCGGCGGCAAGGCGCAGTTTGGCGGCCAGCGCTTCGGCGAAATGGAAGTGTGGGCGCTTGAAGCCTACGGCGCCGCTTACGTGCTGCAGGAATTGCTCACGGCCAAGTCTGACGACGTCTATGGCCGAGCCAAGATTTACGAGGCTATCGTTAAGGGCGAAGCGGCCGCCGAACCCGGCGTTCCCGAGTCCTTCAACGTGCTCATTCGTGAGTTGCAGTCGTTGTGCCTCGACGTTGAATTAATGAAGCGTCCCCGCGAAATCGTCGACACGGCGATGGCGGCGGACTAGCGGTTGAAGTCAGGAAGATAAGGAGACGAAATGTACCGGTCCTCACCTTACGATCGTTCGAACCTGATCGCGGATTTCGATTCAATTCGGATTTCGCTGGCTTCTCCGGAGAAGATCCGTAGCTGGTCTCATGGCGAAGTCACCAAGCCGGAGACCATCAACTACCGGACCTTTAAGCCCGAGCGCGACGGCCTGTTTTGCGCGCGTATTTTCGGACCCGTGGCCGACTGGGAATGCTTGTGCGGCAAATATAAGCGCATGAAGCACCGCGGTGTGATCTGCGACAAGTGTGGCGTGGAAGTCACGCTGTCGCGCGTCCGCCGTGAACGCCTCGGCCACATCGAACTGGCCAGCCCCTGCTCGCACGTCTGGTTCTTCAAGGGCCTGCCGTCGCGCATCGGCTACCTGCTCGACATCACTCTGCGTGACCTCGAGCGCGTGCTCTATTTCGAAGCCTACGTGGTGGTGGATCCGGGCGAAGTGCCGGACCTTACCCTCGGCGAGGTGATGAGCGACGAGCGCAAGCGTCAACTGGATGAAGAGTATCGCGGTAAGTACACCGCCATGATGGGCGCCGAAGGCATCAAGGAACTGCTGCGCAAGATCGATGTCGAAGCGCTCTCGCTGGAAATTCGCGAGCGCATGAAGACCGAGTTGAGCCAGCAGAAGAAGCTCAAATTCGCCAAGCGCCTGCGCGTCACCGAATCGTTCCGCAAATCCGGCAACAAGCCGAACTGGATGATTCTGGATGTGCTGCCGGTGATTCCGCCGGAACTGCGTCCGCTGGTGCCGCTCGATGGCGGCCGCTTTGCCACCTCCGATCTCAACGATCTCTACCGCCGCGTGATCAACCGCAACAACCGGTTGAAGAAGCTGATGGAACTGCACGCGCCAGACGTGATCGTGCGCAACGAAAAGCGTATGCTGCAGGAAGCGGTAGACGCG
>JAYTKJ010000352.1:0-4548 GCA_043730365.1 Acidobacteriota bacterium
GCGAGCGCGGCGGCCTGGCCGATGGCGATTCCGGCGGACTTCGCCGAACCGTTCGGGATCGCCGCCAGCGAGTTAGCGTAGGCGACATCCAGGGCCCCCTTCTGCGACGTTATCCCAAAGCCGGTCAATTGGGTGTACTGGTCTACGAGCACATCGTGAGCCGCTGCTGCGACGGCCGCCTCCGGTGACGCCCCGGCCTGAACTGGTACGCTCCACGTGTAGGCCGCATAGCGGCGCTGGATTCCGTTGAGCGCATCGTGCATGGCCACGTGCGACATGGCGTCCACCCGGGTTTGGAAGATCGGGTTATTGGCCAAGCCGGAGTCCAGCGCGGCCTGGGTCGAAAGCTCGCTCCATTTGGTGACTTCGTCAGCCGTGGCGGGCATCGCCAGCGCGGCAGCTAATGCCATAAGTTGGGGGAACGCTCGTGGGCGTCGGCGAACGTTCGAATTGTTTACAGCGTCTAAAGCGGGCATGAAATTTTATCTCCTTGGTTGCCTATCAGTTGGCCTGAGAGATTGTGGCCGAAGACCGCCTACGCATGCCACGAAG
This sequence comes from Acidobacteriota bacterium, assembly GCA_043730365.1. GTDB lineage: Bacteria > Acidobacteriota > Terriglobia > Bryobacterales > Bryobacteraceae > VFZP01. Next base: position 553 of record JAYTKJ010000352.1, read on the forward strand.
AGTCCGGAAAAACTCGGAAAAGCGCGGAAAACCTTGCGGTGATACAATATCGCGCAAGGAGGACGCAGGTTGCCCATGGATACAGGCGCCGCCACGGTGTCGCTCGGGCCTTACACCGTCGAATTGGATGCCCGCCGGATCCTACTGCGGAACCAAGAGATTCGTGTGCACTGGCGGAGTCTTGAGGTACTGCGGGCGCTGGTCGAGGCAAACGGAAACGTCGTTAGCAGAGATCGTCTGATTGATCTGCTTTGGTCCGGGGCGGTTGTCGAGGAGTCTAACCTTCACAAATATGTTTCGATCCTGAAGAAGGCTTTGAGCGACGGCGACTCCGGGCGTGAGTATGTCGAAACGGTTCCGCGGATCGGTTACAGGTTAGTGGTGGCGGTGCGGGCCGTTGCGGAACCGAGCGTGCCGATAACGCCCGCCCCGGCCGCTGTCCCCACGCATTCCGCGCGCCGCTTCGCGATTCCGGCGCTCGTCATCCTTGGGCTGGTTGGGTTACTGGTGGTAGCCGGCTTCCGGCGAGTGAACGATCATGCGCGGTTTGACGAGGCCGAGGAGGCATATCGTTCCGGCTTGGCGCTGCTGCGGCAGCGGACTTATCTGGAAATGAGGCGGGGCACCGGGGAGCTTCGCAAAGCGGTGGAGTTGCGTCCCGGTTTTGCGAGGGCTTGGGCTGGGTTGGCCGAAGCGGCGGTGGTGGGTGGCAACAGAAATCCGGGCGCAGCCATGGAGTTTGCCGAGCGCGCGGTCAAGCTTGACCCGGGGTGCGGCGAATGTCAGGCCACGCTCGGGTTTGCCCAGTTTGTCATGCAATGGAAGTGGCGCGAGGCTGGCGCCAGTCTCCAGCGGGGACTGGCGTTGAAGCCGGAGGATCCACAGATTCAACACTGGTACGCCCAGCGGGAGATCATAGTTGGGAACAGCGCGCGTGCCCTGGAGGTGATCGACAAGGGACTCCGGCAGAATCCACAGGCCCTCAACCTTTACAATCTGAAAGCGGCGGCTCTCTATTTCGGGCGTGACTACCCAGGCGCCGTTGAGGCGGCCGACAAAGCTATTGCGGCCGGTTTGATGGTTGGGTGGCACTGGCGGTCCAAAACAAAATTCCTGTTGGCGGATTATGACGACGCCGTCCGGGCGCTGATATACGACTGGGGGGCAGCGTCTTCTCGTTCCCAGGAAACGGTGGCGCAGCGGGCGGATACCTTTGCCGTCCGCTATCAAAGTGAGGGTCTGAACGGGGTACTCAGGGCTCTGATTGAATCAATCTCTGGAAAAAACATGGGGATCCATGCGGAGAGCCGCGCTCGTCTCTACATGTTGTTGCGGCAACCGGATGAAGCTATCCGTTCGCTGGAAACCGCCGTTGAGGCGCGCGTTTTCGACGTGATCTATATCGGCGTGGATCCAATTTTCGATCCCATTCGCGGGCGGCCGGAGTTTCAGAAGCTGCTGGAAAAAGTGGGGCTCAAGCCGTGAGGCAAGGAGCCGCCCACCCAATAGCTGGCCGTCCGATGCCAACTTGCTCGGGACTGACGGGCGTCGCTCGGTTGTTGCTGAGCGCACTTAGCGCCGCGGCGGCGTCACGATAAAGTCAACGCCATCCCGCATCCCATAAGCCGGACTCAGCTTCCGCCAATCCTGCCCGCCCCGCGAGTTCGCGTTCCACACCACGCGCCCGGCTCGCAAAGTCACTTCCGCGCTCAGACTGTTGCTTGCCCGACAAGCGCCCGCCGAACGTCCCGGCATACATGAACTCGCCGTCCTGCGATAGAGGAGGAGTCTGAAACATTGGTGAACCATACAAGCGTACCGCTTGTGATTCGCGTTTGGATGCGAGAGAAGCGCTCGTGACTGCTACTCAAAGGGGATGGGCACTTCGGTGTAGCTTCCAGGTGTAGCAGCGTCCACGATTGCGGAGATACGTTCCAGATGCAGTCGTACGCGTGACCATTTCGTTGTTCCCGTCAAGACAACGAGCGCGATCCTCCTGCCTGTCAGGTTTTGCTGGTAGCGAATGTTCCGGTCTGTCGTGAACAGGAGTTCAACCGCCGCTTCTTCGGCCGCGGCCAATAACGCGCCGTTGGTTAGTTTGTCCCAACCTCTCGCCTGGGCGGTTATCACGGTGTGGGCGCGGAGTGCACGGGCAACGCCTTGGGGCGCTCCGTGATCAAAGAGGATGAGCATGGATGGGCACGGAACCAACTGGCGGCGTTGGCGTTTGAAGGCTCTGCGCAACAAACTCGAGCACGGCCGCGATCTGCTCTCGAGTCACGTCAAATTGCTCCATTACTTCCTCGATACTCAAATCCTCGAGGTTTTCAATCACGGTCGCGACCGGGAGTCGTGTATCCCGGAACACCCACGCGCCGCTCACCTTGCCCGGGACGCTTTCCACAGCAGCGCATTGCGACCAGTCGAGAATCGGCATAGATAGCGGCCCCTGTTCCTAGAATACACGTTGCAACAGTGAGCCTGCCGGAAGCTTCGGAACCGGACAAGTCCACGCTGATGGCGAGGCTATGAAGAGACGAAGGCGGCTTATGCAAGATTCGTCGAGGGAATCGATGCCACCGAAAGGTTGCGGGGCCTCATAAGCTAGTCGGAAAGTCTTATCCAATTCAAGATGAGCCTGGAGAAGAGGTTGATTCCAATACAAGATGAGCCTGAAGGGAGCCGGATGGGCCAAGCTGGGGATTGCTCATTCGAATGCAAGAGATCGAGAATCCGAGCCTGGAGCAGTTGCAGGCTTTTCTGGGACTGAGCCGGGCCCGAGTTGGGATCCTCGGTGGTTGCTGGGCGTCTCAGCGCAACTGCGGCGGCGGCGTCACGATAAACTCAACGCGTTGACAGGTGATTCGCCTTGCCGCAGAATCAAGGCGGATATGGACGTCATGATCTCGGCAACGGCGCTGCTCCGCTCAGCCGGTCCCGAATACGTTCGACTACTGCACGGCGAGCCGCTTTGACGCTTGCGTTTGCATCCTGAGCGGCCTGCATAGTACAGGCATTCGCGACATCCGGATGGCCGGACTGGAAGGGTGGCGACGGATTGTATTCCATTTGGAGTTGAATGAGGCGTGCCTCCTCCTCGCCTCGCAGTTCGGCGGAAAGCTGCAGCGCGAAGTCGATCCCAGCGGTCACGCCTCCACCAGTCAGGCGATTCCGGTCGGTGACGATTCGGTCCGCGCATGGCGTGGCTCCGAACGCGGGCAGAAACTCAAGTGATGCCCAATGTGTCGTGGCACGATAGCCCTGCAGCAGCCCCGCCGCGCCCAATACAAGCGCTCCCGTGCAAACACTCGTTACGAAGCGGGCGCCCTTCTCCTGGTGACGCAAAAAGGTGATCGCTTCGTAGTCTTCCATCAAGGCCAGGACCCCAAAACCGCCTGGTACCAGGATCACGTCCATTTGGATGGCCTGCTCAAAAGTCGCGGTGGGCAGGAGCGTGAGGCCACGATCGCTCAGGATTGGGTCGAGCGTCTTCCAGAGGAGATGAATCCTGGAATTCGAGAGCCGGCTGAGCACCTCATAAGGCCCCGTCAGGTCCAGTTGCGTGAGGCCTGGAAAGGCCACCAGACCGATTTGTAGGGTGCCCTCTGGATTCATGACTAGGCCTTCAGTTGTTGCCTGGCAGATCAGCGCTGCTGCTGCATCGGCGGCGGCGTCACGATAAAATCAACTCCGTCCCGCATCCCGTAAGTCGGACTCAGCTTCCTCCAATCCTGCCCACCCCGGGAGTTCGCGTTCCACACCACGCGCCCGCCGCGCAGCGTCACCTCCGCGCTCAAACGCTGCTTGCCCGCAAACCGCCCGCCGAACGCATCGGCATACATGAACTCACCATCCTGCACCTTGAGCGCGGTAACATCCGCGACCGCGCCCACCGTCAGATGCCCCAACTCCTCGCGATGAATCACCTGCGCGGGCCGCCACGTCGACGCGCGAATCACTTCGACGAGCGGCATCCCCATCGCCAGGCACTTGGAC
>JAYTKJ010000353.1:0-2101 GCA_043730365.1 Acidobacteriota bacterium
CCGCGCGCTCCGCGGTCGCCCCGGCGGTCCGCGAAGATTTCAGCCAAGTTGAATTCACGCCGCCGCATCGGCGTTTTTGCGATTTACGATCACCGGACAATAATGGGCATTGGCCCGGCCCAATTCTGTTACCGCAGATCCTCTTAGGCGCTAACAACCGCGAATGGCAGGTAGCAAGAAGAAATTTTCGACGTCCCGAATCACTTCCGCGCAATTACTTTCTGCCGCGGAGAAAACGCCGACGCCAAGAGTGACCGACACGAGCATGGTTCCGCCCCGAAGGTAAAATTGAAGCTTCGGTCCGATCATGCGCTGAACGTTTCTCTCTACATCGATCAAGTTGTCTTCCCGCTGGATAATCGCCACGAACGCGGGTCCCCTCCATCGGAACAGTTGGTCGGTAGCGCCATGCGATGTGTTTGCGATGCTTTGGGCGGACAGGAACAACACTTCATTGGCGATCTTGTCCCCGTACCGGACGGTGAGGAATTCCAAACCCCGGACGTAGTAGCACGCAAGGTAAAAGTTCGGCCTCCCCCTCAAGCCGAGAATGGCGTTCTCGGCCGCTACTTTGTTCGGCAGACCCGTCAAGAGGTCGAGCTGAGCCTCGGGATTTCCGCGGAACGCGAGAGAATTCTTCGACTCCTCCAACTCGGCGAGCGACCCCTCGCTTGCTCGTCCGGGCACCCTTTGCTCCAGGGATGACGCCGGCGATTTCCCGGTTAAGTGATCGGCGCCCCCGGCAAAGGACCCCTCCATTATGAGAATCCGTTCCTGGAGACTGATCGTCAGTTCCTCGGCGCTTTGCTTCCGCTCATTCGCTTTCTCCACAAGCTTCGCTAAGGCATCCTTCAGGCGAACCTTTGCATTCCGCAGATCCTCCACCGTGGACGTCTTCTCTATCGTCTCCTCAATCTGATGCAGGACACCTAAGGAGTCATTACTATTGAGCTTCGCCTGATCAATTGCGGACATCAGAACCCGTATGATGTCGTGGAGTTCGGATCTCGACTTGTCGACCATCTGCCGCATGTTTTGATGGTAGTGTTCGATCCGTTGCGAAAGAGCGCCGGCTGAGATCAGAAGCGAAGATGGGCTTGGATTACTCTTTAGGGCTTCCAGGCATTCGACCATTGCTCGGCGGAAATGTTCGTAGTCTGACTCGTTCCAACGGAATGCGTGCGTGGAAAGCGACCCTATTACAGCACACGCGAACTCCATCCACGCCTTCGATTGGGTGACCATGGCCGAATCTTTGGAATTTCCAATCTCGTAAGTCATACTGACATTTCGACCACAGACCAAAGAAATTGATGAATATATTTACGAAGGGTTTTTCTCCTTTGAATAACCGTTCCCGCCCGTCTGATACCGTGCCAACAAGCAACGGCCGCAGCCGGCTACGGCAAAGAAGTCTTGCCTTTCGAGGGCAGGCCCGCTACGGTCGACCTTTGCGCCGCTGGCGCCAAACCCTTTACGTGGGATCCTGAGCGCTGGATTCCCCTCCGTGCATTCCCGTCCGGCCGCCACCTCCCGTTTCAGTTCGATGGCCCTTCTCTGGCAGCGTTAAGGGCACTGCGGCACTGGATCTCCCGTAGCACGGCGGATGGTGGCGCCGACGGGCGTCTCCACAAGGACTCCGCTCTCGTCGCCAGAATCGAACCGCCAGGCAAAAATTCAACAAACCAATACTCGTAACTGAGGCTTGCGTCGGAGCCCGTCGATACCCTGGCGCAAACCCGCCATGGACGTCGTCAAGCGTTTCTACCTACTTCCGGCTCCGTAGCGCCATTTGCCCCTTCCGCGAACTGTCCACCGATTGCCCCAAAATCCGCATCGATTCCTGCGGCGCGTGGAACCCGGTGGAATTCTCCGCCTCCGCAAAATCCAGGAAGAACTGCGCGCGCCGTTGATGCGCCCATACCGTCTTCAATGCAGCGTCCGTCACCCCAGCCTTCCGCGCCGCCGCCGTGTCGTCAATCAACTCCATCAGCGCGTCCATCGCCGTGTTCCGCATCTCAAAAAACCGCGTCTGAATCGTCTCGACGCGGTCTTTCATTTCCCGCTCACCGAAGTGATGGCAGCCCAGACACGCCCGGTC
>JAYTKJ010000354.1:0-2450 GCA_043730365.1 Acidobacteriota bacterium
GACGGGGAATTGTGGGAAACCCATCTGGCCTTGAAATCCCGCATGCTCTCTTTTGTGCGGCGGCGCTCGGTGGCGCAGGCGGAGCGGCGGAATGAACCCGCCGAAGGATTGCAGCGCCTTGGCCGCGCGATGAGTCTCGACGTGCTGACCATCGGCTTTGCGCGCCGCTTTGCTACTTACAAGCGGGCTGACCTGGTGCTGGCCGACATTGAGATGCTCGCGTCGATGGTGAATGACCCCAAGCGCCCCGTCCAGTTTGTGTTCGCCGGTAAGGCCCATCCGCGCGATGAGCCCGGCAAGCGCGTCATGCAGCGGATCTTCGAAATGATGAGGGACCGCAAGTTTGCCGGCCGCTTCGTGTTTGTCGAAGACTACGATATTCGCGTGGGACGCAACCTGGTGCAGGGCGTGGATGTGTGGTTGAACAACCCTCGGCGTCCGCTGGAGGCGTCTGGCACCAGCGGCCAGAAGGTGGTGTTGAACGGCGGGTTGAACCTGTCGATTCTGGATGGCTGGTGGGCCGAGGCTTACGACGGCTTGAACGGCTTTGCCTTCGGCAATGGCCGCACTCATTCAGACCCGCACATTCACGACGCGCGCGACGGGGCGGACCTCTACCGTGTGCTGCACGATGAAGTGATTCCGCTCTACTACCAGCGTGACCGCGACGGTTTGCCGCGAGGTTGGATCCATCGCATGAAGCGCACGATCCGCACGCTGGGGTGGCGCTTTAACGCCGACCGGATGGTGATGGACTACACGAAGAAGTGCTATGTCCCGGCGGCGGGCGGCACGTCGAGTTCGTTCTCGTAGCCGTGCTATTCCAGTACGAGCGCGGCGATCGAGTGAAACTTATCCACATCCACGCCTGAGCCATCTTCGCTCTCGTATACGTCAATCTTGCGCGGCGCCGAGCCCGGCTCGTGCAGCGTTGCGCGAGTGTACTTGCCCAGCAAGTGCGCGGTGACGTTTTCCACGTCATAGTCTGAGTAGTTCACCAGCCAGAGCACCAGCGGTTTGCCGCTCACCGGACCCGACAGGCTGGAGAGCACGCTGGCGACGTTGAACAGCCGCGCCCCAAGGTTGTGGCGGCCCGTCATGGCGTTAACTTCTTTCCAGATGGCGTCGATCTTTTCCACTTCCTTCTCGTCCAACTTGATCTGGCCCGGACGCTGCGGCGGAAATTTCCAGCCGGGCGGAGCGGTGAGTAGGGTCCCGCCGCCGCGCGTGAAGTCGCGGAGGAGCTGCTTCTTGGCCTCGTCGGTTTGGCCGGGGTCGACATTCACGGCCATCTTGGCGCCCTGCATGCTTTTGGTCGAGAGCTCACTGGTCACCACCGCACGCACCGGCGTATGTTTGACCGCGATCATATCGAGAATGCCACCCGAGATGAGCCCGCCTGAGTCAACGTCTTGCACGATCGCCAGCTGGCCGAAAGCCGGTAATCGCTGCCAGTCCCGGTGATCTTCGAAAAAGCGCAGTGCGTCACCGATGCGCCGCCAATCTGCCACGGCTTTGGCCTCCCGGGCCAGGAGACGCCGGCCGAAATCGAGATCGAGCGCCACCACCCATCGCGCGCCGACGATGGCGGCGTCGGCAATGGCTTGCAGATAGCGCGCCCCGGCGATAACGCCTTTTTCCGGCGGCCGATGCGCGATCCACACTTCGGCCTGGCTGCCCGCCGCCGCGCGGACGAAACGCAGGAAGCCGCTGTTGGTGTCGATCCACGGCGCGCCGCTCGGAGCCGCCTTGATTTCCTCTTCGGTTTGGTTGATGCCGGGCCAGACGCCCTGCACTGTTCCCAACACTGCCTCGCCTGTTCCAAAGCGCATGGAGGTTCGGAGGCCGAGCGAGATCGCCACCAGTCCGGCATCGGTAAGACTCTGGCGATCGGCTGCGGAGAAGTCGCCTTCAAGTGCGGCGCCGGTGAACGCGAGAGTCTTCAGCTTCGCCGCGTTCAGTGGGGTGGTGTGCGCCACCGCCAACGTTGCGATTCCCACGTCCGCCGCCGCGCGATTGAAGTCCGCAGACCAATGGGCCTCCTCAATGAGCAGGCAATTGATCGGCGTCTGGCGCACGAGCTCCAGCGATTTGGGGTCAGCCGAGTTCCACCTCGCCGGTGTCCAATCGGCAACGGACGCAAGCACGAGCGCAAGGCCCAGCACGTTCAGCACTCCACTCTAGGCAGGATTGATCTGCTGCAGCGGCACGCGATAGGCGCCCGCGAATACTTCGCCGAAAAGCCCGATCGTCTCATCGTGAATCGAACGATTCGTTGCCACCAGGTGCGGCCCCGATACCGATCGCGGCGCGCCCACCATATCCGAACATTGTCCGCCGGCTTCCTCAACCAGCAGGATGCCAGCCGCCATGTCCCACGGCTTCAAGCCGAACTCCCAGAAGCCGTCGGCCCGTCCGGCCGCGACATAGGCTAGATCGATGGCCGCCGA
>JAYTKJ010000355.1:0-7488 GCA_043730365.1 Acidobacteriota bacterium
CAAGGCAAAGGCGAGAGGCTATCGCTCCCACCGCAATTTCGCCAGCATCATCTACCTCATCGCAGGCAAACTCGATCTAACTTGTCAACCCACTTGAAACAGCGAAGAACCGGCATTCATCGCATCATCAAGGGCGACAATGCCGGCGTCCCTGCCTTCGCCAATCACGAGCGCTTCGTCGAGCGAGAGCGCAGCCACTCCGCCCCCGCGTTTTTGGCTGTTTTTCTTCCGGCGCATCAGGTGCGCGGCCACGCCGTAGAAATGGTGCCGGTTGGCGAAGTTGACATTCTCTTGCGCTACCAGGCGCATGTACGCTTCGTGGACGAGCTCGGTGGGCCGCAGGGTTTGCGCGTTCCGCTCACGGCTCAGGTGGGACCGGGCGATCCTCCGCAATTCGCCATAGACGAGGGGGGTGAGTTGCTCGAGCGCGTGTTCGTCCCCCGAGCCCCAATCGACCAGCAGGCGAGTGACTTGCGACCGCGGATCTTCCTCTTGAGGGTCGGCCATTAGCGTGATTATAGCCCGGGGCGGGCCTTTTCAATCGAGAACCGGCCCGGACGAATCCGGGCCGGGGCGAAGCCAGACGTTTTGGGAGTTAGTAGAGTGTCCCGCCTACCTTGTTACACTTCTCCCACATCAACACCACGTCGTTGGCGGAGTGAAACAGTGCGTTCATGGCGTCGGCTGATTCCGGCTTCTGGCTAAGTGCCTCGATGAAGTCCGGCAGCATGCCATAGTGGGCGATCCCGTCCTTCTTGAAGCTGAAGACGCGTTCACCGAGGTGGTCCTGACCGAACAGCGGCACGTTCGGGCGGCCGAATTTGCGTGCCGCTTGGACCGGGTAGACAACTTCGTCGGCGGCCAGCATGAGTTGCCCGGCAAACCCGTTGATGTCGGTGCCAATCGCCATGCCTTTGCCGTCCATGATCGCGAGGCCGTCTTTGAAGGCGTCGAGCCAGGTGCCAACCGGGTCTTTCGTCTTGGGGACTGCCCGGAGTTCGAACTCCGCTACAGAATACTGGTCGGTCTTGTCAACGCGCAGCGTGATCTCGGTCAAGTCGCTCGAGCGTGTTCCTGCCGGAAGAGCAAAGTGGGGTGTGGTCACCAGCCAGGGGCGCCACTGCTCATGATGGACGTTGAGAGTAATTTACACCCTTGATTGTGTAATCGGCAAACAGGTCTCCGCTCAGATCTTCCGAACCGGTCTTAATTCGGAAGGCGAGGTGTGCCAGTTCCGGATTGCCTGCCAACGTCGGCAGATGTTTCCAAGTGTGCTGCGAGGTTTTAAAGGCCGATCGTTCCTGTGGCCACCAGTGCGGCCGGCGTAGCGCTGGAAACGATGTGCGGCGGCCTGCCGGTCAACAGCTTATAAAGTACTGCGCCGAGTGAATAGACGTCGCTGGCGATGGTAACCGGCTGCCCCCGAATCTGTTCCGGACTGGCGCCCTCGGGAGTCATCAAAGAGCCTCCCGCCAGCGTGTCCGGTCCGGGCGAGGTATCTTCGAGCAGCTTGCAGATGCCGAAGTCCAGCAGCTTGGGTGTGCCATCGTCCTGCACCAGGATGTTCCCCGGCTTCAAGTCCCGATGGATTACGTACTTCCGGTGCGCGTGAGAAACGCCAAGGCATACTTCCAGGTACAGGCTGAGGATTTGGTCCAGGCTTAGCTTCCTGTCCCGGGTGTAGGTTGTGATGGGGACGCCGTGCACCAGTTCCATCACGATGTAAGGCGCCCCATCGTCGCAAGTTCCGCTATCGAAAATTCGCGCGATGTTGGGATGCTGCAAGCGGGCCAGCGCCTGACGCTCCCGCTTGAATCGCGCCAGGAAAACCTTGGTAACGAGGCCAGGGCGAATCAGCTTGACCGCCACCTCGGCGTCGTCTTGGACGAAGAACGGCCAAGAAATTCAGACGCCGCGGCCCACACTTGTTCCTGGACCACGCCCGGGCTGGCATCGGCGTCCAACATCTGTCGGACTTCTTCAAGCAATGCCGTGTCTCCGGCACAGGCGGCGCGCAGCCATTCGGCCTGTTGGCCGGTCGCAAGCGTGGCGGCCTCCTCAAACAGTTTCTCTACCTGTCGCCAACGCTCTGGACTCACGTCTCCTCAGCGCGCCCAGTATAACTCAGGAGCGATATCATGAGTGTATGGTAACGGTCGAGGAAGCCTATCTCCCGCTCACCTTGTCGGCGCCGGGGTTGACCGATGCGCAGTTCCAGGAATTCTGCGAGCAGTACGCGGATTATCGCCTGGAGTACACGGCCGAGGGGGAATTGGTCATCATGCCGCCAACCGATCCTGAGACGAGTGCGCGCAACGCGACGCTCGCCGCCCAGCTATCCACCTGGTCCCGGCTGGATGGTCGCGGCATTGCTACCGAGTCCAGCGGCGGATTCGTACTCCCCAATGGCGCGCGCCTCGCCCCGGATGCGGCGTGGATCTCTCGCTCACGTCTTCGCGCCAAGCAGTGTCCAGAATTCATCATTGAACTGCTATCGCCGACGGACCGCCTCGGCAAGGTCCACGCTAAGATGCTCGAGTGGATTGCCAATGGCGTGGAACTCGCCTGGCTGATCGATCCCAAGAGACAAGCCGTCACCATCTACCGCTCTGGTGGCCGGGAACCGGAAATCCGTTCAGGAGTGACCAGCCTCGCCGGAGAAGGTCCCCTCGAGGGATTCGTGCTGGACCTTCAACCTGTATGGACCCTTTAAGTTTGCTATTTGCCGCCGAAGCGCGCCGTGATTCCCACCGTCAATGTCAGCGGATAGCCCGGCGTGGCGTGGATGCCGAAGCCCGCCGGTCCGCCGGCATACGGGCGCGATTCAATGTAGTTCTGCGTCTCGTAGTAGGACCGGTTCAGCAGGTTGTCGATGCCGAAGTTGAAATCGACATTGCGGCGCAGGCGTCGCACGGCGCTGAAGTCCAGCACGGTGTGGCCCGCCGCGCGATTGGACACATCTTCGCCATCAAGACGATAGCTGTTGATGGCGCGCATCCGCAGCGAGCCGCTCCAACCCTTCCAGCCTGACAGCGTCAAACCGGCGTTGGCCACGAAATGCGGGGCACGGTCTACGTAGACGCGGGGTGACGTGCCGCGATAGAACGCGTTGCTGACCTTGGTGAGGCCACCGCTGAAGCTCAAACGCCGGGTCAACTCGACCGAGGTTTTTGCCTCCCACCCATACGTGCGGCTGGGGCCGAAGAATTCCAGCGAGTCATCGTCGGCGACATAGACAAGCTCGTTCGAGCGGTTGATGAAGAAGCCATCGGCGGCAAACGCGAAGCGGTCCCATCGTGTGGACACACCCACCTCGGAGAAGTCCGTCGTGGCCAGCTTGACGCCGTTGCGATTGGTTAGAATGCTGCGGGCGTCGATCGAGGAGATTCCGCGTCCATAATTGGCGTGCAGGGTCAGAGGCATGTGCAGCGAGGGCGAGTAGGCCGCGCTGAACTTTGGCTGCCAGCGGCCGCTCGATTCCACGTTGCTGTTGAGCGGGTCCACGCGGTCTCGCACGTCGAACCGAAAAGCGTCGAAGCGAAGACCAGCGCCCAGGATCAATCGGCCGGCAAACAGACTGGCGGTTTCCTGCGCGTAGCCGGAGCTATCGATGACGCGGGCGTGCGCCTGCGTGGTTACGCCGGTGGGCACGCGGCCGATGCGCGGGAACAGCCCCACATTGATCTGATTGTCGTGAAAATTCCCTCCGGCCGTGAGATAGCTCAGCGTGGAGGAGATCTTGTGGGCGCGCGTGTACTGCAGATTGGCGCCCTGCTGGAGGCGCGAGTCATGCTGTTGAATCGCGTCGCCATTCACCGGATCGTTCAGGAAGTAGGTGAAATTCGAATAGAGATCGAAGAGCGAACGCGCCAGGAACACGTCGGCCTTCCACACCGCTCCGTTGGTCTGCTCCTGCCGGAAGTAGCCTGCCACGGTGCCGGAGCGGATCTTGCCGCCTTCACCCGGATCGAGAAAACCGAAGCGGTCCAGCAGCCCCGCGTTGACGGCGTCAAGCGGGATCTGGCCCGAAGAGTCATAGCGGTTCAACCCACCGTTGAGCTTGAGTGCCACCGAGCGGCGCTCCGAAGGCCGGCGCAGGAAGCTGCCGCTCACGTTGTCGCGCCGATAGCCGAGGGGCTTCACAAACGGCCCGTCAGTGTGGGAGCCCTCGTAGGCGAGGAACGAATCCACCTGCTTCCAGTCCGGGCTCAACGCCAGAAAGCCGCGCTGCGTGTTGAAAGATCCTCCCTGCAACCGGGCCGTGAGCTTGTCCGGGAATGACTCGCGCAGGCGGATGTGCACCACGCCCAGCCCACTGAAGTCGCCATACTCGGCGCTGAACGGGCCGTTGATAATGCTCGCCTCCTGGATCAACTCGGGGCTGAGGCTCTTGAGCGAACCGAGATAGCCCTGCCCGTGCCCCTGCGTGGTCTGGTTCTGCTGGATGTTGTCGACCAACACCTTCAAACCGCCGTTGACGCCCCCGTGGTCCAGGTTGAAGCCGAAGCGGCGGACTTCGATCGATTTGCCGCCACCCTCGTGCTGACCGGCGTTGATGCCGGCGTTGAGTTGGTGGAAAACCTGGTCGTCGCGGGAAAAGAGCGTCTGTTCAAAGACTTCGGTGTTGCGGTGATCGATTGACGGCTCGATGGGCTTGGCTGTGATGACGACACTGGTTCGGACGACGGGCAGGGGTGCCGGCTCTTCCCCCAGCAAACCCCAGGGTGCGAAGACCAGCAGAGCTCCAGTCGCGATACGTTCAGCATCACACATGCGGGCTCCTCCGTAGCACGAATACCCAGTTGGTAATACTAGCCATGATGGGTATACGGAGTCAACCTCGGGCATGGATGGGTTCGAATGCCGTAATTATGTTTGATATCAAAGATATCTTAAATATCCATGATATAAAAGATGTTATTGACTTCGTTGATATTTATGATATCATTGGGCTGTGGGAGCAATCGTAATCAGAAGGCTCGAAGACACCCTGAAGCTGCGTCTACGCATTCGCGCGGCCCATCACGGGCGGAGTATGGAAGAGGAGGTCAGGGTGATCTTGAAGACTACATTGGCCGAACCCACTCCGCCTCCTCCACCTAATCTGGCCGCCGCTATCAGGGCGAGGATGGAGCCTGTCGGCGGTGTGGAGTTGACACTCCCCGAGCGCGGAGAAATCAGGAAGCCACCCGAGCTATAGGCGGATGACTATTCTCGACACCAACGTTTTCTCCGAGGTAGTCAAGCCGCGCCCGGATCCTACGGTGATCGAGTGGTTGGGGGCGCAGAACTATCAACACGTTTACCTCACGGCGCTGACGTCGGCCGATGTGCGGCATGGACTCAGTCACATGCCGCCCGGCAAGCGACAGGCGCTGCTTCAGGCCGCCGTCGAGGCCCTTTTCGAGAATGAATTCGCGGGACGGATTCTTCCGTTCGACGAAGCGGCCTCGTTCTGCTATGCGCAGCTGGTGGTCGAACGCGAGCGGGCTGGCCGGCCCATCCAGGCGTTTGACGCGCAGATTGCCGCAATCGCTCGCGCGCACGGCGCCACGGTGGCCACGCGCAACACCAAGGACTTTGAGCAGTGCGGAGTGACGCTAGTGAATCCCTGGACTACGATATCGTAGAGAGCAAATGTCCACGTTGGCCCGCCGCCAATTGCTTGCCGCCGCGCCTGGTCTTCTCATGCGATCGGCGGGCGCCACCACCGCCTCCAAGCCGAATATCCTTTTCCTGATGTCTGACCAGCATCGGGGCGATTGTCTCGGCGCTGACGGCAACGTCCGCATCCGGACACCGAATTTGGATCGCTTGGCAAGACAAGGCGCGCGCTTCACCAATGCCTACTCGTCCACGCCCACGTGTACACCCGCCCGCGCCGGCCTGCTGACGGGCCTTTCGCCCTGGAATCACGGGATGCTGGCTTACGGCAAGGTGGCCGCCAAGTATCCCTACGAGATGCCGAGGGCGCTGTCGGCGGCAGGCTACTTCACCTTTGCGATCGGCAAACTCCATTACTCACCGCAACGCAACCTGCATGGCTTCCAGGGCGCACTGCTGGACGAAAGCGGGCGGGTGGAATCGGGCGACTTCCGGAGCGACTACCGCGCCTGGTTTGCTTCCGAAGCCCCCAATCTCAATCCCGACGCCACCGGAGTTGGCTTCAACGACTACAACGCCCGCGCCTTTGTGCTTCCCGAGCGCTTGCATCCAACGGCCTGGACCGGCCGCGCCGCCACCGAGTTCATCACCTCCTACAGCCGGGCCGAACCCTTCTTCCTCAAAGTATCGTTCGCCCGCCCTCACAGTCCCTACGATCCTCCGCAGCGTTGGATGAATCATTATCTACAAGCGAGCCTGCCGGAGGCCGCCGTAGGCAAGTGGGCGGGGCAATACGAAGCGCGAGATTCAGACCGCCAGGATATCTGGCGCGGCCGCCTGCCCGCCGCCGAGATTCGCAATTCGCGAGCGGGCTACTACGGATCGATCTCGCTTATCGACGAGCAGATCGGTCGAATCCTCGACGCGCTGGACCGGCGTGGCATGCTGGAGAACACGCTTATCGTCTATGCCTCCGACCACGGCGATATGACTGGTGACCACAACCTCTGGCGCAAATCCTTTGCCTACGAAGCGTCGGCGCGCGTCCCGATGCTCATGCGATGGCCCAAAGGCATGGTGTCTGCGCCGCGCGGGCAGATACTCACGCAAACGGCGGAACTGCGAGATCTCTTTCCCACGTTCCTCGACGCCGCCGGCGCATCGCCAGAGCAACCGCTCGATGGCCGTTCGCTGCTTCGGCTGGCAGGCGGACGAACCGAAGGCTGGCGCGAGTTCATCGATCTGGAACACGGCGTCTGTTACGACAAGTCAAACCAATGGACGGCACTCACTGACGGAGTATGGAAATACATCCACCACGCCTTCACTGGCGCCGAGCAGTTATTCCATCTGGCGAAAGACCGAGGCGAGTTGCAGGATCTTGCCGCTGACCCGGCCCATACCGCCGAGCTACAGCGTTGGAGAGGCCGCATGATCCAGCATCTCGCGCCCCGGGGCGAAAAATGGGTCAACGGGGGAGGTGGGCTGGCCCGCCGTGAGTCGATGATCCAATACTCGCCCCGCTATCCAGCCTGAAGCCGGTTCCAGCCAATCGCGCGTGGTAACCTGAGAATTCCCTAGCAGTTTCCCACCATGCGAATCGCCATTGCCTCCGATCACGCCGGTTTCGCCTTGAAACAAACGCTTCGCGACCGGCTCGCGGCCGAAGGCCACGAAGTGAATGACTTCGGTACGCAAAGCACTGAGTCAACCGACTTTCCAGACTACGCCTCGCTGGTGGCGCACGACGTGGCCGACGGCCGCGCCGATCGCGGCGTGCTGGTCTGCTCAACAGGCATCGGCATGTCGATCACCGCCAACAAGGTAAATGGCGTGCGAGCGGCGCTGGTAACCAACGACGAATCCGCGCGCCTGACGCGTGAG
>JAYTKJ010000356.1:0-3718 GCA_043730365.1 Acidobacteriota bacterium
CGCCCGTTCCGTTACCGCCGCGTTCCGGCTCCTCTTTTCGCCGCCTGGGCCGTCGCCGATTCAGTAGTTTGAATCGACCACCCGCTAATCAATTACGATGGGTACATGGTTGAGTTGACGGCTGTGTTCATGGAGCAGGTTGGTATCGTAGGCCGAGTCCATCAAATTGTATAGGTAGGTGACACGTTGCGAGGTTTGGGTCATCAACGGGATGGCCACTTGGGAGTCGTGGACGCTAGCGCTGGTCAGGATGGCGCTGATCGGGATTTGGCCGTCGGCGACATCCAAGTGCAACTTGTAGCCGCGCCAATATTCGTGGTCGCCGCGCGCATTCTTCTTCGCGCCGATATCGCATTGCCGGGGCAGGTCGGCGAGCACCTTGGCGAGTTCTTGGTGACGCTGCCGTTGAATGCGCGAGCCGCGTTCGCTGGGCTTGGCCCGTGCCAGGGAACCCTTGGGATGCTTGCGGCCCTTGACCTTGCGCCGCTTCTTCTTCTCCTCGCTCTTGAGTTGAGCAGCGGTGGGAGGGAAGTGTTCTCGCGCCGGGATCGCCGTTGAATCGCGGGCAATGTGACCAATGAGTCTGGCCCCTTGCGTCTTCTCCACGATCAATCCATGCAGTTGTTGGGGCAGTTGACTGGCGGCAAACTCGGCGAAAGCGCGAGAGAACTTCGATTCATGCGGGATGGCGCGAACTTGCTCCCAGCCGCAGAACCGCCGGAGCGCTTCATCCACCCGCAACCGATCCATCAGATCACGGGTAGTGGGCAGGTTGAGAATCGCCTTGGCGACAAAAGCGTAGACCAACGCGGTCCGGTCTTTGGCGGGCCGGCCGGTCGCCGCGCGCCGGTCGGCCACCAATCGGTGCACGGGCGCCAGGGAAGCAATGCTGGCTAACAACTCTATCTGTGGGCTGAGACTGCCCATCGCTTTCCTCAAGTTGAGGAAACAACTCCTGTTGGAAAACGTGGGCATATTGCAAAAGTAACTGGCGCGCTGCAATCTGCATGAAGGGTTCGCTTGGTGCTCTGGTTTGTCTGGCGACAACATTAGTACCTTGTCGGACCCTATTTTCCAAGCGATTCCGCCATAATCTCTTCGCCCCGCCTACGCCCGTGTCAGGTGGGCGGGCCGAGTTTTGCAAGAGCCTCTGGTGTGGACGGCTATTTGCCGCCTCTCGCGGCGATTTCGCGGAGGAGTTCGAGCGCTTCCTGGCGCACGGAGGGATCTGTTCCGGCGGCGGCTCGCTCGAGATGAAATTTGGCGCCGATCAAGTCGCGTTGCGCGGCCAGAGTCGTTCCAAGGCCCAGTTCGGCGCGAACAAATCCAGGTTGCGCGGCCAGCGCTTTTTGAAAGTGAGCGGCGGCTTCCGGCCAGCTCGCCCGACGGGCAGCGAGATTGCCCAACAACTCCCAGGCGCCGCCGTGATTTGGATTGAGGTCCACAGCGGCTTTGCCGTCGGCCTGCGCTTCAGCGAAACGGCCCAGCGCCGCCTGGGCGGCGGCTTTGCCGAACCGAGCGGCGGCGGAGCGCGGGTCAAGCTGCGCGGCGCGGTTGAAATGGAAAAGGGCTTCAGCAAACTGGCCTTCGGCTCCGAGCACCCCGGCAAGATTTTCGTGGAGTGGAGCGAGGTCCGGTTGATGGCGGATCGCTTCGCGGAACAGCCGTGCGGCTTCGGCTGATTGCCCGGCCTCTTTGCGCAGGGACGCGAGCAGGTTCAGAGCGTCGGGTGACTCCGGCGCAGCCTCCACCGCCTTGGCGGCATCAGCTATCTGGCGTGTGAAGCGGGCCACCTGATAGAGAGCGTGCGGGTCGCCGGGGTGGAGTCCCAGCAGGCGGCGCAGCAATTCCAGCGAGCGTTCGGGAGAGGCTGCTTCGGTGTCGGCGAGTCCACGCAGCGCTCCCGCGTCACCGGAAGTCTTCTCGAGAACTTTGGCAAACAGGGCGCGAGCTTTGTCCGTCTGTCCATCGGCCAGCAGCGCAGAGGCTAGATGCGGGGTAAACTGCTGGCCCTCGGCGGGATGCTTGGCCATGGCCGCTTCAAGACGTGCGATCCCCGGTTTCAAGTTACTCTTCTGCGCCACCTGCGCCAGCGCGCCGTAGAGATCGCGATCAGCTTCGCTGTCGAGCGCCACTGGATAGTAGAGCGCTACTTCGCCGCGATAACTGTTGACGCCATCGATCTCGATGCGTTCAGCACGCGCAGCCGTCAAATCGCCAGCAGACTTGCGCCGCTGAATGAGGTGATCCGTCATCACCGCGTGGACCACATCCTCGGTTCGGCGCTTGGGCATGTGGCAGGTGACGCACTCCGTGGCGCCTCGATGAGCGGGAATGGCCGTTAGTTTGGATTCGCCGTGGCACTGCCGGCAAGCGGCCGAATAGTGACGCGCCGCCTCCGCACCGCGCGGGGCGTGATGGGCCGGATGGCAAGTGGTACACGTCATCGCGCTCTTGGCAAAACAAACCGACTGGCGGAGCCGGTACGCCGCACTCACGATCTCAAATTTGGCCTCATGACCGGTGCCGGGCGCGTGGTCAAAATGAATCGCGTAGGCGCTCAACGGTTCAGCCGGCGAATAGCTGAAGACGCCGCGGCCAAGACGAAGCACGGCGTGAGGCAGCGAGAAACTAGTGGTCTCCAAATGGCATTGCATGCAGACCTCGAGTTGCCGGTTGCGATCAAGGGAGCGCGGTTGCAGGATGGCAGCTTTAATCTTGGCGGAATCACGCGATGGTTGCGAGGCGGCCTCGATGTGCGCCGCGCCCGACCCGTGGCAGCGCTGGCAGTCGATGCCTTCGGGCAACACCGCGGGATACACAGGCGGCGCATCTTGCGCGTCGGCACCCGCGGAGGCCGTAGCCGGATAGCCGTTGTGGCAGGACATGCAAGCGAAGCCGACCTCGCGGCGGAATCCGGCGTGATCCGCACGAGCGTAGCCAGGATTCATCGCCCATGATCCGCCGCCTTCGGCATACCAGCCGAGGGGCAACTGGAGCAGGCGGTTGTCGGGCGTGCGGTGGAGATAGGTTCGCGCGTGATTGCCCGAGCCCATGACGTAGTGAATCTCTTTCTCAACGACGTTGGTCTCGACGCCGAGGTAGCCAAGCTGATGGCCGCGAAGAAAAAAGCGATCGCCTCGGCGGGTCATGCGGTAGTGGGTGTCTGAGGCCTGGTGATAGTAAGTGTTGCGAGTGGTGAAGTCTTCACGCTCGAGCGTGGCTGGCGTGGCGCGGGAGAAGGCACGGCCCATGCCGGTCTGTGCGTGAGTCTTGGCTTGAGCCGGATGGCACGCGGCGCACGCGACAGGATTGGAATACGCGCTGGCGACGGGGGAGGAGGATTTGGCTGGCGCCGGCGCGCGTGAGCAGCCGCCGTTGAAGACAGCTAGCGCCAGGGGGACCAGGAGAACGAAGGCCACTCTGACCATCCTTTGATGTTACGCTGGCCTTGTGAAGTGCCGCGTTGCCAGAATAACGCGGACGCTGTTCACGGTAGTTGGTCTTTGTTCAGGCCAAGTATCGCAGCCGCCTGCCTCTCCTGCTCACTATCTTGAGATCAAACTTCCAAGCGGAATGATTTCGGAAAAGGTCTTCATACGCTGTCTGCTCTCCGGGGAAGAGTTCGGCGGTTGGGTTCGGCCGGTTCCGGGCGTTTCCTCGTATTTCGTCAGCACAGCTAATCTGGGCCGTCAGGCCGCTCGAATCAAAGCGCTCC
>JAYTKJ010000357.1:0-2387 GCA_043730365.1 Acidobacteriota bacterium
GCCGTCGCCACCGCCAAGGAAGCCATCAGATCGCGGCGCATCAGCGTCATCTGACGCTATTTTACAGGGTGGACGCCGTCGCCATCGCCGCCACGCCCAACAGCGTGCGGATCTGCGCGGTGTTCATAGGGCGGGCAAAGTGGAAGCCCTGTCCGAACTCGCAGCCCAGCCCGCGCAGCGCCTGAGCCTGTTCGCCGGCCTCGATCCCTTCGGCCACCACATCCATACCGAGCGCGTGAGCCAGTTGAATCACCGCGCGAACCACCTCAAACGTCTTGCCCTTGTGTGTGGACCGGGTCAAAAACGAACGGTCCAGCTTCAGCGTGTCAAACGGAAACTGGTGCAGGTAGCTCAGCGAAGAGAAGCCTGTACCGAAATCGTCAATGCCAAGTTTCACCGACGCGCACTTGAGCCGCTGCAGGACGTCCAGCGCGTGCGAGGCGTCCGTCATCATGACGCTCTCGGTCACTTCCAGTTTCAGCGCGTCGGCTGGCAGCCCGGTCTGGCGCAGCACGTCCATCACGCTCTCGTAAAAGTGAGGGGCCAGGAGTTGCTTGGCCGATACGTTTACGTTCAGGGTGAGCTTCTCCAAGTGTGGCGACGATTTGCGAAGCGCGGCCATCTCCTGACAAGCGGTTTCGAGCACCCAGCGGCCCAGTTCCAGGATCAGCCCGGTTTCCTCGGCCACTTGAATCACTTCTTCCAGCCGGCATTCGCCCAGGTGGAAACCCGGCCATCGCAGCAGGACCTCCACCGAGTCCACCTCGCCCGTCGCCAGATCCATAATCGGTTGCCAGGCCAGCGAGAACTCGCGCCCACCCACGGCCCTCCGCAGTTCGTTTTCAAAGTTCAGCCGGTGGACGGCTTGCGTGCGATCGGCTTCCTCAAAAACCTCGTACCGGTTCTTGCCGGCCTGCTTGGCGCGGTACATGGCCGTATCGGCGTCCCGCAACAGATCATAGGGTGTTCGATAGGCTGAGCCCCACGTGGCGATGCCGATGCTGGCCGTCATGTAAGTAGTGCGGCCGCCGAGGACGAACGGTTCCGCCAGTGCTCCCAGAATCCGTTGCGCGATCGAGGCGGCGTCCTTAGGGTCACGCAATCCGTGCACCAACACCACAAACTCGTCGCCGCCGAAACGCGCCATGCTGATCTGCCCTGGATCGCGAACGACCAGGTCTCCGGCCCGCATCGCTGTCCGCAAGCGGTCCGCCACCTCGGCCAGCAACTGATCGCCAACCATATGCCCGAGACTGTCGTTGATGTTCTTGAACCGGTCCAGGTCCACAAACAACACGCAGGGATTCAGTCCCGAAGCCTTGGAATTCTCGATGGCCAGGGATAGATGCTCCAGGAAGTGGAGCCGGTTAGGAAGCCCGGTCAGCGAATCGGCCACCTTGGTGCCAGTGATGTCAACCATCGAACCGGCGAGACACATGATGTTGCCGTCGGCGTCGCGGGCCGTGGTTCCTCTCACTCGTACCCATCGCCAGGCGCCGCTCGAGTGCAGCAGACGGTGCTCGTTGAGGAAGTAGGTTCTTGGATTCTGGCACTGCTCACTAATGGCGTCTCTCAGCGCCAGGAGATCGGCCGGATGAACCCGGTCCAACCAATCGCCCAGCCGCAGGGACTGAGAAGAGGAATCGCCTCTGGCTCCCACCAGTGCGCTCCAGCGTTCGGACAGATGAAGTTGCCCGTCGTTCGGATTCCAGTCCCAAACCACTTCTTGACCGGCGTCGCCCGGCGCTATTCCGGAGGCGGCTTCCATCGCCAGGCGTTCCTTGACCAACTGACCCCGGACCCGCGCCACGGTCATCGTGCAACCAGCAGCATTCGTCACCACATCGTCGGCGCCGGCAGCCAGAATCGCCACTACGTCGCACCCGGGCGAGGCTGAGACAACGATGGGGATTTCGCCGCAGAGCGGCTCGGCTCGAAGCTGGCGGACCACGTCCACAGGATTGGCCGGTTGAAGCAGATTGGATTGTGTTGAGGAGGAGTCTGACTGGAGCAGAGCGGCGTGCAGGACCATCAGATCTAACGGCTCAGTCCGATGCCTGTCGATCGCCGCTGTGGCATCGTAGGCCAGGCTCACCAGATATCCTTCGCGCTCCAGGCAAAGTTGCAGGGACTCAACCGGTTGGTCAGACACGATCAGCAGGCGTGGATTGCGTCGGTCCTGAGGCATAGTCCTTCTGTCTAATCCGTTCGACAGAAGGACTAAAATACTTTAACTGGAGACGAGGCTAGAGGAGACGGAAATTCACTTCGATGGTGGCCGCCACCGACACCGGCTTGCCATTGAGTTGGCCCGGCCGGAACTTCCATTTTTGAACGGCTTCGATGGCCTTTTCATCCAGACCGAGGCCAAGCGGCCGAACCACGCG
>JAYTKJ010000358.1:0-9432 GCA_043730365.1 Acidobacteriota bacterium
CGGGAGTCTGCCGCCCGGCGTGCCGGCAAGTTACGTGCGGCGGCTCATTACGGCGGCACGCGAGGCCGGCGTCAAGGTGCTGGTGGATACCGACGGCGAGCAGTTGCAGGATGCGATGCTGGAGCGGCCCACGGCGGTGACACCGAACCGGAACGAAGCGTCTATGCTGCTGAACAAGGCGCTGATCACGCGCCAGCATTTCCGGGGCGCGGCGCAACGGATGCGCGAAATGGGCCCGGAATCGGTGGTGTTGTCGCTTGGCAGCCGCGGCGCGATCGGCGTGCGCGGCACTGAAGTGGTGGAGGCGGTGCCGCCGCGGATCGACGCGGTATGCCCGATAGGGGCCGGCGATGCGCTCAATGCAGCGTATGTGTGGGCGATCGAGCAGTCCGGCGATTTCGCCGATGCGGTGCGGTGGGCGGTGGCGGCGGGGACGGCGGCTACGCGGCTGCCGGGGGTTTCGTTTCCCACGCTCGAGCAGGCGCGGGATGTTTACGAGCAGATTGAGTTCAAGTGAGCGCTACTAAGCTATAATCCTCGTGTTAGATTCTAGACTCTCGTGGAAAGAGGTATTGGTCTCGAATGAGAAAGAAAGTCACCGTAGTCGGCGCGGGCAATGTCGGCGCCAATGTGGCGTTGCGCATCGCCGGCAAGGAACTGGCCGACGTCGTGCTGGTGGACATCATGGAAGGTGTGCCCCAGGGAAAAGGGCTTGATATCGCCCAGTCCGGCCCCGTGGAGGGCTACGATGTGAACATCGTCGGTTCGAACGGCTACGAAGAAACCGCGGGCTCGGACATTGTGGTGATCACGGCCGGGTTCCCGCGCAAGCCGGGCATGAGCCGCGACGATTTATTGATCGCCAACTACGAGATCGTCAAGGCGGCCACCGAGCAGGCCGCCAAGCATTCACCGAACGCGATCCTGATTCTGGTGACCAATCCGCTGGACGCAATGTGTTGGACCGCCTGGAAGATTTCCGGCTTCCCGCGCAACCGTGTGATCGGCATGGCGGGCGTGCTGGACACGGCGCGATACCGCGCGTTCATCGGGATGGAACTGGGCGTCTCGGTGGAGAATATCACCGCGATGGTGCTGGGCGGGCACGGCGATACGATGGTGCCGATTGTCAGGCTCACCAGCGTGTCCGGCATTCCGTTGAGCGAGTTGCTGCCTAAGGACCGGATCGATGCGCTGGTGGACCGCACGCGCAATGGCGGGGCGGAAATCGTCAAATTCCTAAAGACCGGCAGCGCTTACTATGCGCCGTCGGCCGCCACCGTGGAAATGGTGGAGTCCATTCTCAAGGACAAGAAGAAGGTTTTGCCGTGCGCGGCGCTGCTCCAAGGCGAGTATGGCGTCAACGGCCTGTTCGTGGGCGTGCCCGTGAAGCTCGGCTCGCAGGGCATCGAAAAGGTGTACGAGCTCAGCCTCCAGCCTGACGAGAAAGCGGGGCTCGACAAGAGCGTCGCGGCCGTGAAGGAACTGGTGGAAGTGCTCGAAAAGAAGATGGCCAGCTGACGCGCTCGGCCACCTTCGCCAAAGAAGGGGGATCGCAAACATGGATCAATCAACGGTACAAATCGTCGCGGCGCTGCTGGCTGTGGCTTGCGTGGGCATCATTCTGATGCGGCGCAAGGGCGGCAAGGCGAACAAGACGGAAGACGATTTTTAGAGGTCTCGGCACGGCTTGATGCCAATCACTACAACTACAGAAGCCAATAAACCCGTCATCAACGAAAAATACGCGCACTTCGGGATGCGCTTGGCCCAGTCTAAAATCCATCGCTGGGGTGTGTACGCCACCGAGGCGATTCCGCCCAATCGCAAGGTGATCGAGTACACCGGCGAGTTGATCAGCCGCCGCGAGACCAAGCGGCGGGCCGACTCGGCGGAGATGATCTACCTGTTCACGGTGGACAGCTACTGGACCAAAGACGGATCAGTTGGCGGCAGCGGCGCTGAGTACATCAATCACTGCTGTGAGCCGAACCTGCGCACGGTGATTTTGCAGCGCCACATTCTCTACATGAGCCTGCGGCCGATCAAACCGGGCGAAGAACTGACGGTGGACTACCGGTTCGATAAGTCCTGCGAGACGGTCATCTGCAAGTGCGGCGCGCCGACCTGTCGCGGGACGATCAATCTCAAGGAATAGTCAGCGCTGGATCGTCACGAAGGCGTTGGGCGGCGAACCGATTCCGCCGATGAAGATCCGTAGCGCCTGGTTGCCATCAGCCGCACCCATGGGAATCCGAAAGTTCAGTTGGTTGATGACTTGGCCGGGGGCTGCGCCGGCGTAGAGTATGTCGGTTGGCGCGAGCGCCACGCCGCCGATGGTGACCGACACGGGGCCAAGGGCTGCAGCCGTTCCCGCTGGGATCTGGCCGGTGGCCAGAGCGGGCCTCAGCGGTCCGAAGCCCGTCGCGTAAGCGGTAAGAATATCCCCTGGCCTCGCCGGCGAGAGCCTCCCCCCGAGTAGGTTGGCCGGCCCCACCAAAGCGCCAGTCACCGCATTTGCCAGCGCGACCGGATTTCGCCCGTCCGCGTTGAGTTGGAAGTAAAGAAACTCCGGTGAGGCGACAGCCACCGAAGCGCTTTGCGGGCTGGAGCCTATTTCGGCCGGCGTGCCACAGTTGGTCAGCACGCGGACATCGACGTTGCCACCCATCATGGCTGGCGCTTGCGCGTTGATCTGTGTTGGGAAGACGTCCAGAATGGCGGCGCGCTGCCCGCCCACGTCGACGCAAACTCCCAAGAGGGTGAAAGGCAATCCGCCATCGACGAACTCGCTGGCCAACACCCGGCGACCGGCGACACCAGCCGGCAAAAAGTTCTGGCCAAAGATACTGAAGAGCGCATTGGGTGAGAGGGATTGGACCGCGGGGACGCTGCCTCCCACGCCGGCGATGCCGCCGCTTCTGACGACGGCCGCCGGTTGACTGATCCAGAGATTGAAAGTGGCGCCGGTATACCCTGCGGCAATCACCTCGACCCTAACGCCAGCCGTCCCCGTACCAAGTACGATCCCCGTGCTGGCAAGCCCATTCAAGTCGGTGATCGCAAAGTGCTGACGGGCGCTGGCGTTCGCCGTGGTAACCGTAAAGGCCACGTTCACGCCGCCGACGGGAAAGCCTGTCGTATTGACCGCACGCACCGCAATCGGGCTCCCTAGCAAACTGCCAGGGTTGCCCAGTTGGCTATTCCCGCTGACAACCAGCAGGCGGCCACTCAGGGGTGGCGCCACCAGATTGCTGCCAACCTTCATGCCGTTGGCAAGTAGTTTTTCGTTCCATAACAAGAACTCATTCGCTTCGTCGGTCAGCGTGGGGCTGTCGGACGTCGCAGGCGCCCATGGAGCATTGTTGTAGCTAACAGCGGGAGGGTCACTGAAGGAGTAGTCATTTCGCAGCCAGGTCCCCTCTCTCGTTCGCGCCCGCAGGCCGGAGAGGTTGTCATGAATGGAGTTTCCGCCGAAAACACCGGCAGGACTCCGATAGACATTCTGATGTTTGATGCCGAGCGAAGGGGGGCGCGAGATGTTAGCTCCGTCACTCGATAGCCCGGATGAGATCACCCGGTTTGAGTAAACTTCGATGTCATGCCCGGAAGAAACTCCGATCCCTTCGAAGCCGAAACTAACTACCTGATTGTCGTGTATCTTGACGTGCGCTGCCGCCCGATCGGGATTGGTCTCAAAGCGTCCGTTGGTGTTAATGCCCGATCCGGTATACTGCAGGCCGTCCGCATTGACGGGGTCCGCGGCGTAGTTACCTCGCACAAAATTATCGTGTATTCGAATTGGGCTGGCAGGGGTACCGCTGCTGGCGTATACACTGATCGTGTCCGCCACCGCACTCTGATCGGGCTCATTGATGATCTGGTTCCAGGCAATCTCGATACCGGGAACGCCCTGTACATGGTCGAGCTGCATGGCATCGGCGCTATTGTCGACTGCACGGTCTGACCGCGACACCTTGAGATAGCCGCCTCTCCCATCGCTGTAACGTGCATCGATGTTACGAAACCGGTTCTGGAGGAACTTGATCGTATTGCTAGCCGTATAGTTGCCGCGGTACCCATTTACGTAAACCCCATGGGAGCCCGTGCTTTCAAAATCGCAGAATTCGACGAGTACGCTGACTGGCTCAAAGAGACTGATCGGCGTTCCCTTGGAGACTCCCAAGATGTTGGGATTGGTGCCTACGAAACAGGACTGCCGGACCACCAAATTGACGGCGGGGTAAGACAACTCGGCCACGTACGAACGCAGCAAGTCTCCCGGCCCTCTCAGGCGCGAATTGACGATGGTTACCAGCGCGGTGGCCAGCACAGTCACGGCGGGCACCTTGGGATCAGTCGACTGCCAATTGCCCGAGTAGGTCCCACCTTCGGTGATGACGATGGGGCCGCTAAAGCTAACGCCAGCATCGCACTGCTGGGCCCAGAGTGGGAAGGCTCCCGAAAGAGCCAGCGAGGCGAGAATCGAGGCGAAGGGACTCAAGCGCGGGATCACCAGGCGCCCTCGCCCTGCGCGACGGCGCGGAGCGTGCGGGCCAGGATATAGAGGTCCAGCCAGAGTGACCAGTTGGTGACGTAGTAGAGATCCAGCTTCACGCGCTCTTCATATGGTAGCCGGTTGCGGCCGGAGACCTGCCACAAGCCGGTGAGGCCCGGCAGCACGCGGCGATAGAGCGCATAGCCCTGGCCGTAGAGCTCGATTTCAGAATCGACAATCGGGCGCGGACCCACCAGACTCATCTCGCGGCGCAGCACATTCCAAAGCTGCGGCAACTCATCGAGCGAAGAACGGCGCAGCCAACGGCCGACGCGGGTGACGCGCGGGTCGCGCACCAGCTTGTGTGTAGCAGCCCATTCCTCTCGCGCGGCTTCGTTCTCGCTGAGGTGGCGAGCCAGCACGGCGTCGGCGTCAATCGACATGGTGCGAAACTTCCAGGCCGTGAAGGCGCGATGGTCTCGACCGCGGCGGGTGTGGCCGTAGAAGACTGGGCCGTGCGAACTGAGCTTCACGGCGACCGCGATGGCGATCAGCAACGGCAGCGCGGCGATGGTGAAGAGGGCCGCCAGCGCGAGGTCTGAGATCTGCTTGAGACGGACGGACGAGGGCCGGAGCAGGCGATGCGACATCTCGAGGCCGAGGATGCCGTTGAGATCGGTGGAGTCCACGCGCAGCGACGGGAGGCCGGTGACGTCCGGCACGACGATCACGCGCGAGAAGATCTGCTGGAGTTCGAAAAGCAGCGCCGGGAGGCGGCCGGGCTCATCGTCGCGATAAGACGCCGCGGTGACGATGGCCCAGCGAATACCGAGGCGCGTGCGGTAGAGGCGGCTGGTTTCGAGGTCGGCAATGCCGGCCGGCTTCAAGCCAAGCGAGGGCTTGGCGCGCAGTTGTTCAAGCACGTGAACCGAGGCGGCGGAATCTCCCACGATGACGGCGGCGTGGCCCCACCAGCGGCGCGGTCCACAGACGTGGCGGATCAGCGTGCGCATCATCGGGACGGCCAGGAGGCTGCCCAGCCAGGCGAGGAGAAAGACGGCGCGCGAGTAGGCGATGCCTTCCTTGGCGAGGAACGTCATGGCGCCGAAGGAGAGCCAGACCAGCGTGGTGGAAACGGTGAGCCGGCGGAGCTCTTCGGCCGGATGCAAGGCGATGGAGATGTAGAGCCCGTAGGCGGCGTAGGCGGCGAGGAAGGCGGCCAGGAGCGGCCACTGGGCGAGGTAGAAAGCGGGGGCAAGCGGGTGGCCGGTGGCGAACCAGGTCCAGACGGCAAGGGCGGCGGCGAGCGAGACGGCGGCGAGGTCCGCGGCGACGAGGGTGAGGGGGGTGAGGACGCGGGCGCTGGCACTGGGCAGCCTCAGTGGCGCGGCGGTGGTGGTGGCGACGCCAATGGCGGCGGCTTCACGCACGGGCATGCATGTGCTCCTTGTGGCGGCCTGCGTCCCACCGGTCGTGCGCGTGGCGGAGCAGTTCGTCAAACCGGCGGCGGAATTCGAGAGGGTGGAGGTGCTCGACGCTGCGGCGCATGCGATCGCGATCGAGGAGATGCTCCGTACACTCGAAGCGATCCACCGCGGCTAGCAGACTCTCGGGCGTCTGCGCGTCGAAGAAAATCCCTGTCGCGCCCTCCTCCACGATTTCGGTTGCGCCGCCGCGTCCGTAGCAGACGACGGGCGTCGCGCAGGCGAGCGACTCGGCCACGGTAATGCCAAAATCCTCTTCGGCCGCGTAGACGAGCGCGCGTGCGTTGGTCATGAGGGTCCGTAGTTCCCCGGAGGGAAGCGCGCCGCGAAACTCTATATTGGGCGTGGCCTTGCTGCGGCAGAGCGCGGCCATCGGCCCGTCGCCGACGACGATGAGCCGGCGGCCGGGTGTGCGCGCGAACGCATCGACGATGAGGTCAACGCGTTTGTACGGTACCAAACGCGACACGGCGAGATAGTAGGTGTCTGGAGCAGCGGCGCGGGGCGTAAAGGCTTCGATGTCGACGGGAGGGTGAAGCACAGCAGCTTCGCGGCCATAGACTTTGCGAATGCGGCGGGCGATGTAGTTGGAATTGGCCACGAATTGATCGACGCCGTTGGCCGTGCGCGTGTCCCAGAGACGCATGTAGTGGAGCAGCAGGCGGGCGAAGGCGCGTCGCGGTCCACCAGTGAGGCCGCTCACTTCGAGGTACTGCGCCTGCATGTCCCAGGCGTAACGAATTGGACTGTGGCAATAGCAGATGTGAAATTGATCGGGGCCGGTTAGCACGCCTTTGGCGACCGCGTGGGAGCTGGAGATGACGATGTCGTAGCCGCGCAGGTCTAGGCCTTCGATGGCGAGCGGCATGAGGGCGAGATACTGGCGCAGATGGCGCCGGGCGAAGGGGAAACGCTGGAGGAACGTGGTGCGCGGGTGGCGGCCGTGGAGGAAGTGACGGTCGGAGGGGGCGAGGAAATCGGCGACGGCGAAGAGGTCGGCGGCTGGGTATTGGAGCAGGAGTTGTTCGAGGACGCGCTCGGACCCGGCGTAGTCGGTGAGCCACTCGTGAACTATGGCGATCTTCGGCATTAGGCGGCCCGTGTAAGGATATCCCGGGTCTGCGCGGCGGCGCGATCCCAATCAAACAAGCGTACGCGTTCAAGACCTTGCTCGGCAAGCTCTTGGCGTAGAGATGCAGAATCAAATACCTTGGCGATCGCGGAAGCGATGGAAGCAATGTTTTCCGGATCACAGTAGCAGGCCGCGTCGCCGAGAGCCTCACGTACGGCCGGATGTTGAGAGGCAATCACCGGTGTGCCGCAGGCCATGGCTTCGAGTGGTGGCATGCCGAAACCTTCATAGAGAGACGGGAAGGCAAACGCTTTGGCGCCCGCATAGAGTGAGGGCAAAACCGACTCCGATACATGCCCGAGACTCCTGACGTTATTGCCTGGTTGAAGGTGAGAGGGGGCAAACACCTGAGCGCGTCCAGAATGGCCCGCCAGCACCAAGCGCGTGCCGAGCCGTGAGGCCAAGCTGGCCCAAGCATCAAGCAAGCGTTGCTGGTTCTTGCGCGGTTCGTATGAGGCCAGGCACAGAAGGTAGCCGGGGGTGAGGGAAAACTCCGCAAGTTGTGCCAGCATACTTGCTTCGGTGGGCCTCCGGAAATCCGGAGCAAGTCCGGGATGAATCACCATCGTGCTGGCGGGATTGATTGGAAATAGCTGAAGCAAGCGTGAACGCGTAAAGGCTGAGACACAGATGATCGCTCGCACTCGCGGTAGCAGCCGCGGCAAAAGCCACTGGTAGAAGCGAGCAAAGCTGGGGGTGAAGCATTCAGGGCGGTCGAAGGTGGCGACGTCGTGGACCGTGACGACCTGATCGCGTTTGGCGATGGGCCCGGTATTGCCAGGGCTCCAGAGCAACTCGCCGCGAGTACGGACGGGGAGGAGTAGTTGCTCCCAAAGATGCCCGCGCATTCCTGTTGAGGCACGAGATTCGGGAGAGACGAGGCGAGCACCCATCCCAAGCCGAGAGACTATCTCGGAGGCATATCGCTGGACGCCCGACATCTGCTGGCGGCGGAATCGGCCGTTGACCGCGATGTTCACGCGCGGCCCTCCGCCGGAGACGTGCCACGGAGACCTAACAGGGCTTGCAGACGGCGATGACGCTTCCACCAGGAGCTCGAGTATGTAAACGACACCCAAGCCAGGAGAATCAAGCTGGGAATCGATCGCCCAAGGAATAGATAGGGTATTCGAACGATTTCGAGAAGGCCGATAAACACCATCGGATACATCAAAAGCCCCGGCAGGCGCTGATCGAGCAGGCTTCGCCAAACCCGGCCGATGACAAATCCGGCCGCCAACCAGAAGAGGAACCCTCCAATCCAACCGTAGTCTATGAGCGGAACCAGCAGACCTCCAGTATTGGTGAACTCGGGATTGGCGCCATTCTGCAAGATGCTGAAGTTGCCGTCTCGCTCCAGAGACCTTAGCTGACTATCGAGTTGAAGTATCTGGCCCAGGAGAGGAAACCGATAGAGCCAATCGAGAGTCAGGCCCGGGAAGATATTGGAAGCCTCGCAGACGCCCATGAGGTACATGGAATTATTGAGTGCAGTTACATAGTAACCCGTGAGCCGCAGCAGGCTAAACTCAAACAGCGACGACTCCGTGTTACCCGCCAACACGACCCAGGAGCGGAAAAATTCGGCACTGGCAAAAAAAGCCACGAGGAGAAAAGCAGCGATGGCGGGCGCGGCGTTGAGCCCATGGCGAATCAACACAGACCTAGCCTTCCAGGCGGCCGTGCGTTGACTGCAGATTAGGGCAATCGGGGGCACAACGAGTTCGATGATAGCGAGTCTTTCACTCAGGAAGTACGCCCGCAGGTAGCCAAGGGCAACTACCGTAAGCATCGCCCAACGCACTTGGCGCCAGCGCCCGCCAAGCCCCAGCAAAGCGGCGATAGTCATGAAGGCCATCCCAAATTGAGTAAGCGTGGTGACGCCGGGGATCGTCTGAAAGTAGTAGTCCTTCAGGGCGTAGATCGCGTTATCGCGGCGCAAGAGAACGTTCTGCAATTCATCGAACGACAGGCCCCTTGACCACGCAGCGCCAAACCAGGAGATGTAGCCAGCAAGCGTGAGAATGAACGTAGCCCGATACCAGAAAAGCAACGGACGGAGATGGCGCTCCACCAAAGTGCTGACCAGCAAGGCAGGCGAGAACGATGCAGGGGCGGTGGCCGGTCTTTGGATCTGCATGGCGGCGGCCAATCCGCCGAGCAATCCGGCCAGCGATACCATCGACAAGGCAATCACGGACCAGTCCACAAAGCGAAATGTTCGCCAGTAGCCGCGATAATCCTCGGCTGGTAGCCATAGCGCCAAGGCGGTGACTGGTACAACTGTCATCAGTACGCACCAGGATGGGTGCAACCAC
>JAYTKJ010000359.1:0-1887 GCA_043730365.1 Acidobacteriota bacterium
GCTCCCGCGCGGCCATCTGCGCCAAGTCGTCGCAGCGGTTGTTTTCGGCGTCACCGGCGTGGCCTTTGGTCCAGACCCAATTGGTCTGGTGACGCGACACCTCAAAATCCAAGGTCTCCCACAATTCGCGGTTCGCCACCGGCTGCTTGGCCGCCGTGCGCCAACCGTTGCGCTTCCAGCCGGCCACCCATTTGGTGATCCCGTTCTTGACGTACTCGGAGTCGGTCTTCACCTCCACCTGGCAGCGCTCTTTCAGCGCCCGCAGCCCTTCCACCGCCGCCGTCAGTTCCATTCTGTTGTTGGTAGTGGCTGGCTCGTGTCCATACAACTCTTTGGCATGATCGCCGTTGGCGTCGGAGTATTTGAGAATCGCGGCCCATCCCCCTGGACCGGGATTACCGAGGCAGGAGCCATCGGTGATCAATCGAATTTTCTTCATCGCTTAGGCCGCCGCCAGTTCCGTATCGAAAAATTCATCCACCAAATCACGAATCTTCTCCACTTCTCTGGCCTGATAAATCGCCACCCGCAATTTCGTTCCGTTCCTGACACCGTGCGTGAAGTAGGTGGCGAACTGCTTCATTTTGCCCACTGTGTCCTCCCCGTTCGAACGCTCGGCCATCGCGCGGTAGTAGGTTTGCATGATCTCGTAGCGGTCCCGCTCAGAGGGCTCCGTCCAGCGGCCCGTCGCTGCGTGTTCGGCAATCTGCCGGAAAATCCAGGGATTGGACGAGGCCGCCCGTCCGATCATCACCGCGTCGCAGCCCGTTTCCCGCACCATCCGCACGGCGTCGTCCGGCGTCAGGATGTCACCATTGCCGATCACCGGGATTTTCACGGAGGCCTTTATATCGGCAATGCGCGTCCAGTCGGCACGACCGGCATATCCTTGCTCCCGGGTGCGTGGGTGCAGCGCAATCGCGGCCAAGCCATTGTCTTCGGCCATCCGGGCCATCTGCACGTGAACCAGTTCGCCATCGTTCCAGCCGGCGCGAAACTTCATCGTCAGTGGAATTTTGATCGCCCCCCGCACGGCCTTGAGCAGCCGATCCACCAACGGCAGATCGCGCAGGCAGCCCGATCCGCCGTTGCACCGCACAACTTTTTTCACCGGGCAGCCGAAGTTGATGTCGACAAAGTCAAACCCGAGATCCTCGCACACCGCCGCCGCACGCGCCATCACCTCGGGATCTGACCCGAATAGCTGCGCCGAAATAGGATGCTCGTCCGGATCGAAATAGAGATACTTCAGCACGCGCGACGCACTGCGCCCAGGCGAAGCGGCCACCCCATGAGAGCTGGTGAATTCAGTCATAATGAGACCGCACCCGGACTGATTGCGGATTAGCCGCCGAAACACCGTGTCCGTCACGCCAGCCATGGGGGCCAGCACCGTAGCCGGGGCAATGCGGTGGTGTCCGATCCGAAACTCAAGAGGAACGCTCATGTTTTGAACTGTAAAGAACATTTTACCGAAACCCTGTGCCCCGGCAACGCGTTAACAATAATAGAGGGTAGGAGAATCGCTATGACGCCCGGATCGGGAAACAACGACAACAACAGCCAGTCCAAACTGGCGCTCGCTTTTCTGCTCGGTTTGGGCGTGGCCGGAGTGGGCGCGTGGGTCTTTACAGGCGGCGGGAACAAGGTGACGGCGTCCAAATCCGAATTGCCCCTCG
The DNA here is from genome assembly GCA_043730365.1 of Acidobacteriota bacterium. Taxonomy (GTDB): domain Bacteria; phylum Acidobacteriota; class Terriglobia; order Bryobacterales; family Bryobacteraceae; genus VFZP01. Next base: position 1,680 of record JAYTKJ010000359.1, read on the forward strand.
CCGTAGCCGCGCCGGCGGTCGAAGCCGAACCGGTAGCCGCCCCCCAACAGCCGGCGCCAACCGCCAAGCCGGCCACCACCCCAACTTACCGCGCTGTAGCCCCGGCGCCCGTGCGGAAGGCGCGGAGTGTTCCAGCTCCGCCGCCACCAGCCGCGAGGGCCACCAGTGTCCCTGTTCCAGTTGCTGACGCGACGCCCGCCGCGCAGCC
>JAYTKJ010000360.1:0-12612 GCA_043730365.1 Acidobacteriota bacterium
ATTTCGCGGCCAGACCGTGGGCGTGGCAGGCAAGGTTTTTCAGGCTTGCGGTGTGGCTCTGCCTCCCACGCTCCGCTCATGCTGAACACTCGCCACCTATGCGCGAGCCCGAGAAAATCCGTGTCACTAGGTCTTTTTGAAATTTGCAAGCCATTGAAAATGGGTAGCTTCCGAAATCATGGTGTAGAAGATGAGCCAAGTCGGAATCTCCGCGCGTGGCCGGAACGTGATCTTCTCAATGGGCGAACTCACGGGTAATATTTGGGCAGCCGAAATTCGCCTACGGTAAGCGGTCAGGCAATCATTTTTCTTTCACTCTCTCCGAGTACGCTACTGACCCGCTAGTTGAAGCGAGTGAACCTTTTGGCCTCGCATCATCAACGCCGGAACGGATCAGGGTGATGCCTGGCGCAGCGGCGCCGGAGATGCGCGGCGAGCCAGGGAGCAAACAACATGAACACGAGCCCCAACGGCATCAGTCCGCCGCCCGCAACGTCGTAGTCAGCCGGCCATCGTCATCCCCGGCGCCGAGCCGAGGCCCGGTGACACATAGAACAGCGAAGATCATCGCCGAACCGGTGGTGAAAACCCCCACCTGCCGCGCGTGCAGTGACCCAATCCCGGGCTCCACATAGAGCGTGCGCAAGACTCCGAGCACCGTTTCGGCACCCATGATGGCCAGCCAAACGGCCAAAGCCCGCAGCCAGACGTTTTTCATCAGACGGTACCTCGCCTACGCCTCTACATGGTGCGAGTGAGGCGCCATCGGGCGGGCGGTGAAACTATCCAATTTTGCTCTTAACCGCGTCGGCGGCGTCACTTGCGACATCCTTAGCCTTGTCGTAGGCGTCACCTGCTTTGTCGGCAACCACGTGGGCCGCGTCGCCCGCTACATCCTTGACCTTGTCGAACGCATCGCCGGCCATTTCACCGGCATCTCCGGCCAAGTCTTTGGCGGCATGAAGGGCGCCGCCGGCTTTGTCAGCCACAATGTGGGCCGCATCACCCGCTACGTCTTTGGCCTTCTCTAGTGCGTCACCGGCAACGTGACCAACCTTTTCGGCGATGTCCTTGAGTTTGTCAAACATGAATATGAGCTCTCCTTCGGTCTTTGAGATTACTGCTTTTCGGGCACGATAGCAAGGGGGCGCGGCAGTTTTTGACAAAAATATTTACCTTGTAATCAATGTGTTACAGTAATTTTCTGGCAGTCTGGCTCAGGTTGTGCTAAAAAGGTGTAGAGCAGCGCGCGGGCGTGGCCCGAATGCGCTTGCTCGAATGATTCAACTTTCTCTCTGTTGTTCAGGAGGTATTTCCCTATGGCGCTTAAACTGCGCCCGCTCTATGACCGTCTGGTCGTAAAGCGGCTTGAAGAAGAAGACAAGACCACCGGCGGCATCATCATCCCTGATTCTGCCAAAGAAAAGCCCCAAAAAGGCGAAGTGGTCGCGGCCGGCAACGGCAAGAAAAATGAAGAAGGTAAGCTGATCCCGCTCGATGTCAAAGCCGGAGACATGATTCTCTTCGGTAAGTATTCGGGCAACGAATTCAAGGAGGGTGGCGTCGAGTATCTCATCCTTCGTGAAGACGAAGTGCTCGCCATCCTCGACAAGTAGACATTCACAGGAGTTATTAGGAAATGCCCGCAAAACAAATTGTATATAGCGAGGCGTCGCGGCAGGCCATCCTGCGCGGTGTCAATCAGCTGGCCGACGCGGTCAAAGTGACGCTCGGCCCCAAGGGACGCAATGTCGTCCTGGAGAAAAAATTCGGCGGCCCCACGATCACCAAGGACGGCGTCACCGTCGCCAAGGAAATCGAACTCAAGGATCCGCTGGAGAACATGGGCGCGCAGATGGTGCGCGAAGTGGCTTCGAAGACGTCTGACGTGGCCGGTGACGGCACCACCACGGCTACGATTCTGGCTCAGTGCGTGTTCCGCGAGGGCGTGAAGTCCGTGGCGGCCGGCGCCAACCCGATGGCGCTCAAGCGTGGCATCGAGCAGGCTGTGGCGGCGGTGGTTGAAAGCGTCAAGAAGGCCTCCAAGCCTGTGACCGGCGACATGATCGCCCAGGTTGGCACGATCTCGGCCAACGGCGACGCCACCATCGGCAACATCATTGCCGAAGCGATGAAGAAGGTCGGCAAGGACGGCGTCATCACGGTGGAAGAGTCCAAGACCATGGTGACCGAACTGCAGACCGTGGACGGCATGCAGTTTGACCGCGGCTATCTTTCGCCCTACTTCGTCAGCGATCCGGATCGCATGGAAGCAGTGCTCGAAGAGCCCTACATTCTGATCCACGAAAAGAAGATCAGCAACATGAAGGACCTGCTGCCGCTGCTCGAGCAGATTGCTCGCGCCGGCCGCCCGTTGCTCATCATCGCCGAGGAAGTGGAAGGCGAAGCGCTCGCCACTCTCGTCGTCAACAAGCTCCGTGGGACGCTGAATGCCTGCGCCGTCAAGGCTCCGGGCTTCGGTGACCGCCGCAAGGCCATGATGGACGACATCGCGATCCTGACCGGCGGCAAGTCGATCATGGAAGAGACCGGAATTAAGCTGGAAGGCGTGCGCCTCGAAGATCTGGGCCGCGCCAAGCGCGTCACGATCGACAAGGACAACACGACGATCATCGACGGTTCCGGCAAGCAGAAGGAAATCGAGGGCCGCATCAAGCAGCTGCGCGCGCAGATCGACGAAACCACGTCGGACTACGATCGCGAGAAGTTGCAGGAGCGGCTCGCCAAGCTGGCCGGCGGCGTGGCGGTGATCAAGGTTGGCGCCGCGACCGAGACCGAGATGAAGGAAAAGAAGGCTCGTGTCGAGGATGCGTTGCACGCCACTCGCGCGGCCGTCGAAGAAGGTATCGTGGCCGGCGGCGGCGTGGCACTACTGCGCGCTTCGCTAGTGCTCACGGACATGAAGCTATCCGGGGACGAGCAGATCGGCGTGAACATCGTTCGCCGCGCCTGCGAAGAGCCGGCTCGCCAGATTGCCGGCAACGCCGGTTTTGAAGGCGCGATCGTCACCGAGAAGGTGCGTTCGGGCAAGGACAACTACGGCTTCAACGCGGCTTCGGGCGCGTATGAAGACCTGGTGGCGGCGGGCGTTATCGACCCGGCCAAGGTGACTCGCTCGGCTCTGCAGAACGCCAGCTCGATCGCGGCATTGATGCTGACGACCGAGGCGATGATCTGCGAGATCCCCGAGAAGAAGCCGGCTGGCGGCGGCGGTGGCGAGCATGGTGGCGGCCACGGCGGCGGCGGGATGGACTACTAGTCTGTAGTCAGTCTGAAGTTGTAAGTGCGAAGAAGGCCGCTCCCTTACCCGGGGGCGGCCTTTTTGCTTTTTGTTCAGCAAGCTACATCTGCCCGCGATATCCTGAACCCAGGGCCAGTGGCGAGCTACTTGACGGCGCGTCCGAGTCGAGACCTCGTCGTCGCGGCACACCAGGAACTCACAACGGAATGGTGGGAAATCACCATTGCTGCCTATCAACGCCGCCGCGCAATCCCGCACAAGATAAGATCGTCGAAGATGCGCCGCACGTAGCGGTCGCAGCCACTCAAGGCATGGACTTCTTGCTGACTTGGAACTGCCGCCAGATCGCCAATGCCGAAGTGATCGAAAGGCTGGAGACAGAGTGGCTGGAACTCGGGCTTCTTCTGCCGACCCTTTGCACGCCCGAGCAATTGACGGGAGACTGAAATCATGACAGATCACATCGTGGAAGAAATTCGGCGGATTCGCGATGAGCACGCGTCTCAGTTCAACTACGACCTTGACGCGATTGTCGCGGACTTAAGACGATCGGAAGCCGAAAGAGACTGGCCCCGCGCTTCCTTTGCGCCACGGCGAATTCAAAGCCTGGTTCCGGGCGGCGGCGCCGAAGCTCCTCGGACGCCCCCCGAATTGTAAGTGGGGTTACTGTTGTCATTCTGCCAGAACAGCGAAAAACGATAGCGGAAAAGCGCCAAGCGGAAGACCAGTCTTTTAGTTTAGGCATCGTAAACAGTCCTTTCTGCAAAGATTCTCGGAACTTCGAACTCGCCGCGATGCGGAGATCTTTGCCTTCAGCCCTAGGTCCACCGATCCCACGCGGTCGTTGTGCTGGAAGCTGCAAGTGCCTTCTTGCCCTACCTTTCAGTTCCGACTGGGGGCCAGTGCCGTCGAGTTAAATCTCTAGATCCGGCTTGTTGAGACAGGCTACGTGAAGCGAATCGCGGGGCGATTTTGAGCGCTGCGGCGATTCCCCAGACCGTCAATGTATACGAGCGCAATCGGCGCTCTCGAGGTCAGACTTGCTGGCAGCACTCCAAATTCCCCCCCGGTTCGTTGTCGGAACAAGATTCAGCAAGGAACTGAACGGCGCGGCTCCTTCTAACTACGCCAGCGCGTGCCCAGGTCCAGCGTCTTCTTGCAGTAGAGCAAGCTGCGCTGCATGTGGTCTAACTGTTGAATCTTGAGTGCGTCCATGTACCGGTCTCGCACTTCGTTGAGATCGCCCAGCACGTGCGGCTTATCATAAGGCTTGCCGCGGCGCGCCAGGGCGAGGAAGCGGCCGAGGTCGCGCGAGCGGGCCCGCGGAAACCACTTACTCCAGAATTCGTCGGAGTAAACCGGCAGCACTACCGCCGGGCGAGCCGTAATCGGCTTGCAGTAGATGTGCGTGGTGGGCGGCATAATGCGCGCGGCATAATCGACCAGCGCCTTGAAGTCGATCGTCCCTTCCCCGAGCGGCACCCACTGCACAGCCACGCCATCGGGGTGATTGTAGACCACCGAGTCGCGCAGATGGAACGTCACGGCGAGCGGCGCGAGTTCTTCGAGCGTGGTCATCGGATCTTCGGCGACGAAGACCGGGTTGCCGGTGTCGAGATAGGAGCCGACGAACTCCTTGCCCGCGCCGAGGATGACCTGCTTGGTCTCCCACGCCTGCAACTCCTTGTGGTTCTCGAGGCCGATCTTGAGCCCGGCGTCCATGGCCTCGGTGCGCACTTCGCGCAGGACGCGGATGGCGGTCTCAATCTGGCGGTCCAGCGAGCCCGGCGGCAGAACGTAACGATCGCTTGCCAGCAGCGCGCGCACGATGGGTGAGCCCATGGTCTTGGCACGCTCGATATTCTTACGTAGCGCAGTGACCACCGCGGCATAGCCATCTTCGGTGCGCGGGAGGATGGCGCCGCCGCCGGTTTCGATGTGGAGGCCGGCGTCCTTGGCCCAGGCCCGGACTTCGGCCCAGTGCTTGGGATCCATGGCGGCGGGGTCTAGCGAGTCCTGCAGAAAGATGGCGTCGAGTTTGTTTTCGATGGCGAAGTCGAATAACTTGCGATCGGGCCAACGCTGGAAGCGGAGGCAGTAGGTGTTGAAGCCGAGCGCCCAGCGGCGAGTGGAGGCAGCCGAAGCGGCGAGGGGGCTCAGGGCGGCGGAGAAAGCAAACTGGCGGCGGGTCATGTGCTCTCGCATCCTCTCATGCGGGGCGGGAAGGGGTCAAACGCTGAGGACTGCCGTGGTGTTTGCATGTTAGCCTAAGATCATGGGCGACATCGCGCGAATTACATTCGACCCTAATGTAATGGGTGGCAAACCATGTATTCGCGGGCTGCGGATCACAGCCGGCACAATACTCGGGATGATGTCGTGCGGTTATTCTGAAGAACGAATTCTCGCTGCCTATCCTTACCTGGAACCGGAAGACCTAAAGGCTGCGCTTGCCTACGCGGCTTGGCGGGTCCAAGAGGCGGAATTACCACTGTTGGCTTCGTGAAAATTGTTGTCGACATGAGCTTCAGTCCTGTCTGGGTGCCGGTGCTTCGGGACGCAGGTTTGTTGGCTACTCACTGGTCAGACATTGGCAAGGCAGATGCCATGGACAAGGTTATTCTCGGTTGGGCGTCGGCAAACGAGCATATCGTTTTTACTCACGATTTGGATTTTGGCGCCCTGCTGGCTCTGTCACGCCAGTCGTCGCCCAGCGTAGTTCTCGTGCGCGGGCCGCGCAACATGCCCGAGCAGATTGGCGAGGCGGTTTGTTCAATGCTGCGGGATCATCGGGGGTGCGCTTGAGCAGGGAGCCCTGCTGGTCTACGATCAAGGCAGGCCACGGCTTCGGCTGCTGCCGATCGGGCCTACCCAATCCGGCCAAAATCAATAAATCCCATGCGCACGTCCACGCTCAACAGCTTGACCGCTAAATGGTCACCCACGTCAACGCCCTCCTGACCTTGGCACAGACGGCCCTCGGCTGGTGGGTTGGCAACGCGCACAAAGGTGCCTTTCGGCGTCACTCCGGTGACGATGCCGTCAAAACGCGCGCCGACTCGATCGGCGAGGGCCATGGCGGCGATCCGCTTGTCCATGAGACGTTCCACCTTGCGCGCCTGATCTTCTTTGAAGGTGCAGTTGCGGGCGATCGCATCAAGTTCGGTCTCTGAATACGGCGGCGGTGCGCCATTGAGCACGGCCTTGAGTATGCGCTGCGTGACGATGTCGGCAAAGCGGCGATTGGGCGCGGTGGAGTGGGTATAGTCGAGCGCGGCGAGACTGAAATGATCGGGCTCGACATCGCCGGGAGGATCTACGGCATACTCGCCGGGGCCCATGAGCTTGAGTACCGACAGTGACAGGTCAGCAAACGTGGTGGGGTTACGGAGGCGCTGCGCTTCCAGGAATTTGCTAAGAGCGAGCACGTCCGGCTGCGGCGGCAGCGCGGCGCCGGCCTGTTGGGCGATGTCAACGATCCGGTCCCAGCGGCGAGGCGCGCGCACCACACGCCGGATGGACCACACGCCCTTCTCGCGGAGGGTGCGGGCCATGGCCTGGTTGGCGGCTAGCATGAAATCTTCAATCAGCTCGCCGGCCCGGTTCTTGGTGGACGCGCCGAAGCTTTTCACCTGGCCGTTCTCGACGACAACCTCAGCCTCGCTCCGCTCAAACCGCAACGCGCCGCGGCGGTCACGGGCTTGGCGTAGTGCGGTGGCGGCTTCGTCCTGCAGGCGCACCTGACGTTCGAGCTCTTTCGACGCGGCGATGGCGGCCGGCGCAGGAGCGCGGCCTTCGAGCCAGGCGCCCACGGCGTGATAGGTGAGCTTGGCGCGGTTGGTCAGCCGGGCCGGGTAGAGGTCAATCTGCGCGAGAGTCCCATCGCTCTCCACCAGCAGATCGGCCACGATCGCCAGCCGCTCCTCCCCTTCATTGAGCGAGGTGCGGCCCGTGGAGAGCCGCTCGGGGATCATCGGGAAGACGCGCGCATGCGTGTACACGGAGACGGTTTGATCGGCGGCCCGCATGTCGATCGGAGTCGACTTGGGCACGGCTGCATCGACGTCCGCAATGCCGATCATGATACGAATTCGCCCGTCTGGCGCGGGCTCGGCGTACTCTACCTGATCGAGGTCCTTGGACGAATCGTTGTCGATCGAGGACCACAGCAACGACCGCAGATCGCGCGTGCGAGGATCCGGGTGCAACGAAACCGCTTCGGCCTGAGCGAGTACGGCGGCGGGAAAATCAGGATCGAAACCTTTGGCGCGCATCGCTTCGCGGGCCAGAGTATTGAGATCGATGCCCGGAATCACAGGTAGTGAATCTCGAAAGGCTTGTTGGTGATGAACAGCACGACCACGTCGGTCTCGGCGGTGGCCCCATGCTCCATTTCTTCACCCTGGGGGAACCAGACGAAGTGGCCGGGTCCAAAGCTGCCCGCGTGCGTGACCAGCGTCCCTTCCAGCACGTACATGCCGTGGGCGCAAGGATGGACGTGAAGCGAGTTGATGACGCCGGCCGGGTATTTCACCAACCGGATCTCCATGCCGGTGTCCGGATCGGTGATCAGATTCTTGCGGTAGATGGTCTTCTTTAGATGTTCGTTGTAGCGCTCCTCCCAGGGGAGCGCGTTGGCGTTGATCGGTGTCATTGGGGGAAGCTTTTCAGATCGATTCCGGGGATAATCCGCGCGGCGTTCTTGTAGTAGAGCTTCTTGAGAACTTCGTCGGGAAGGTCCAGCCCGTACATCTGCCAGAAGGCGTGGCGGCGGCGGTAGTAGTCAAAATACTCGTCGGCGCTTTCCAACACGCGGAAGTAAGTGGGATATTCGCTCGGCGTGTAGGTGTCCTTGCCGAAGAGCACGCGGTTCTGATAGCGCATGAACCATTGCCGGGCAAATCGCGGCTGGCGTCCGAGTTCAGCCAACACCGCGCCGATCTCGGTGTACATGTTCGGCATTTCGTCCATCAGGCGGCCCAACTCGCCGAGATTATTGCCATACCAGCCGAGGTGAGCGTTGACAAAAGTGGTGCCCGGGTTTTTCTTGAACATGCGGTGCTGTTCGGCGATGATGGTCTCAAACGGAGCATACTTTTCGCCTGAGCGAACGCGTCCCGGCATTTCTTTCAGCTCAAGCCAACGCTCGTTGAATTTGTCTTGCGGGAGCCAGAAGGGAGCGGGATCGGCGGTGTGAATCATCACCGGCACCTTGAGCTTGCCGCAGAGGGCCCAAACCGGATCGATGCGTGGATCATCCACCTTCACGCGCTGACCGCTGCTGTCCTTGACGTCCATGCCGAGATTCTTGTAAATCTTCAGGCCGGAGGCGCCGTTCTTGATATCCTGCTCGAGTTGCGCCACGGTTTTGGCGGTCCATTTTGGATCGTCAATGCCCTTAAAGTCGATATTGGCAAAGACGACGAAGCGGCCCGGGTACTTGCCGCGCATGTTCTCCAGGGTGCGCTTCAAGGCGTCGCCCGATCTTCCGTCGAGGTTCACCATCGTGCGCATGTTCATGGCATCCATCTCGCTGATGAGTTGGCCGATCTTCTCCGGCGAACCCATTTGTCGGGGATGTCCGTGCAAGTCTACAAAAGGGAACTTGGCCCGGGTCCGCGGATTCTGCGGGACCACCAGGGTTGACTTAGGGGTGTATTCCTCAAAGCTGATTGTCTGCGCGACCGCGCCCCAGGCCAAGCAGCAACCAACCATCCAGACTCTACGCATAGGTATAGATCCTGAGTATAGGCGATCAAGCCCGAATCTGCACGACGCGTTCCCGCAGTTCAGACACGCTGGCCTGTAGCCGCGCGGTGAACGAATCGCGATCGATGGCCTTGAGCCCGGCCGTGGGAATCGGCTCCCCGGCCAACAGGCGGATCACGCCCGGCCGCAAGAGCCTGCGGCCTTTGGGCATTACGTCGGAAGTTCCATGTACCGCCAGCGGCACCACCGGCCGGCCGGAGCGGATAGCCAGATGCGCCGCGCCGCTCTTGAAGGCCTGCAGATCTCCGCCGGCCGAACGGGTGCCTTCAGCAAAAACCAGGATGGAGACACGGGCGTCGCGCAAGAGCTTTTCAGCGCGAGCCAGGCTGCGAACGGCGGCGCGGGCATCGTCACGCTCCACGGCAATGTGGCCGCCCCGGCGCAGATGGCCGCCGATGATGGGGACGCGCATCAGTGAATCCTTGGCGAGAAACCGGAAGGAGCTGGGCAGCCAGCCCGCCATCAGCGGCGTGTCGGCCAGACTGAGATGATTCGACACGTAGACGAAGGCGACATCGCGCGGCAATTGGTCCAGGCCTTCGGCCACCACGCGGATACCGGCGGTCCAAAGCAGCATGCGAGACCAGAAGCGCGCTACGCCGTGCGAGGAGTTGCCGGATCGATCAACCCAATTGGTCACTACGCCGGACAGCCAGAACGACGCAAAGCAGGCGGCCGAAAACGGGGGCGTGATCACGTAGGTGCGCAGCCAACTCAGCATTCTCTTCTATTTTACGAAGAGCGGGCGGGCTTCACCGACCAGGTAGAGCGAGCCGGTGATGAAGACCACATCTTCCGGAGCCGCTTCGGCGCGCACAATCTCCAGCGCCTGGGCGAGGCGCGGAGCGGTACGCAGCCGCGGATGAGAGGAAAACAGCTCCAGCATGGCCTCCGGGCGCAGCGCGCGCTCGGACTCCACCTGCGTGAGAATCACCTCCTGGGCTGCGGGCAGGAGCGTCTCGCCGATCTCATCGACGGACTTGTCGCGCATAGTGGCGTAGATAATCCACACCTTGCGATCGGCGAAAAAGCGGCGGATGTAGGCGGCCAGGGCTCGCACGCCGGCCGGGTTGTGCGCTCCATCGAGAATGATGGTGGGGTTTTGCGCGACACGCTCGAGACGCCCCGGCCACTCGGCCTGCTTGATGCCGTAGTTCACCATGTGCGGCGGATACTTCAAGTCCAGCAAAACCACGGCGGCGGTGACGGCGTTATCAACCTGGTGCTCGCCGGCCAGGGGGCAATCGATCCACAGATGCAGCCCCTTCCCAACCACCATTACGCGCGACGAGAAGGAGCTGATCTCGCCGATCGCGCCGCGGCTGCGTTCGGCTAGCGCACACGGGCAGCGGTTCTCCCCGGCCGTGCGGATGAGCACTTCCTCGGCAGCCTTGTGCTTTTGCGGAGCGATGATCACCGGGATTTTCGGCTTGATGATCCCGGCCTTTTCCCCGGCGATGGCCTCGAGGCTGGAACCAAGCCAGACTTCGTGGTCAAAGTCAATCGACGTGATCACGCTGACGACGGGCGTAATGACGTTGGTAGCGTCTAGCCGCCCGCCCAAGCCTACTTCGATGACGGCGGTGTCCACTTTGTGCAGTTTGAAAATGGCGAAGGCCATCGCCGTCACCGTTTCGAAATAGCTCGGATGGGTATCGATCGATCCGGCGGCCAGCAGGCGCTCGGCTTCCCGGTGAACGTGGTTGAAGGCGTCGGCGAATTGGTCTTCGTCAATGGGCCGGCCCGCTACTTGGATGCGCTCCACCGGAGAGGCAAGATGCGGCGAGGTGTAGAGGCCGGTGCGAACGCGATTGGCGCGCAGTCCGGCCTCGATCATCGCGCAGGTTGAGCCCTTGCCGTTGGTGCCCGCTACATGAATGCTCTTGAACGCAAGGTGAGGATTGCCGAGGCCTCGCAGGAGCGTGGTGATGCGGTCCAGGCCGAGATGGACCGTCTTGACCTCGTTGCCGAGCGTGTAGAGATACTGAACCGAATCGGGATAGGTCATGACGTGCGCTTGGTTGTCCGCGCGAACCACCAGCGCGCTGCCGCGAAAGTGAGCCCGGAGCCTGCTATTAGTTTGGCCTCAAACATCCAGGTGGACGCAACCCCGCCCGGCGGCACGAACGACAGCCCGAGCGCCAGCAGGGTGACGAGGGATCCGGCGGCGGCGGCGAGCCTGAGTCCGGCGAGGCGCCACGCCGCCAGAAAAAGCTAGAGGAACGGAATGAAGTAGGTGACCACCATCATGTCGATCAGGAGCTGGTAGCCGGTGCGGAGGTTTTCGCCGGCTTGCATCGCCAGGAGGAACAGACTGCAGGCGCCGGTCTGCCACAGCAGAGCCTGCCAGGGGCTGCCCCACTGCGGATGCAGGCGGGCGAAACGCTCCGGCAGGTAGTGATCCGCGCCAAGCACGACGGGCAAGCGAGCCACGCCGCCCATCCACGTATTCAACTGCCCGGCGATTCCGAGCGCCACGAGCGCGGCGAGCAGTGATGCCAGCGGGCGCGAGTGCAAGGCCGCGCCGGCTTGGGCTAATCCGGTGACTGCGCTGATGCCCGACGCCGGGAGAAGCGTGAGCATCGCCAGAGTGCCGGCGACGTAGAAAACGGCGATGGCTGCTCCACTCAACCAGGCGGCGCGGGGCAGGCTGCGCTTGGGATCTCGAATCTCGCCACCCAGGACGGCGCCGAGTTCGAGGCCCCCAAAGGCAAAGGCGATCTGCGGCCAGAAGTTCAGTTTCTCCGCATCGAGCGGTGGGAACAGATCCAACTTGGTAGCGGGTCCGCCGTGTGCGATCCATGCAGCCGCGCCCCCCACCACCAGGACCGCGGCGGCGAGATAGGTGGCCGCGCCGCCGATGTTACCCAGCCATTTGCCCACGCGCAGGCCCAACAGGTTGGCGCCGGTGGCGATCCACAGTATGGCCAGCGACAGCGCGGTGACGACGCCGGTTTGCGACGCGTAGCTTTCCAGCGGTGGCCCCATCGAATAGAGCGCCATCGTCACGCCGGCAATCGCCAGACTCGGGAGATAGAAGAAGTTGTTGAGCCAGTAGCACCAGGCGCAGAAAAAAGCATGCCACTCGCCGAAGGCCGCGCGGGTCCATATGTAGACGCCGCCTTGCTCGGGAAATCGCCGGCCGAGCGCCGCCACCGCCATGGCACAAGGCACGAAAAACAGCACCGCCGCTGAGACCCACAGGAGCAGTGAGCCGGAGCCGATATGCGCTGCCGCAGCCAGCCAGCGGATGCCAACCACGGCGGCCGTGTTGAACAAAACCAGATCCCGGACGCCGAGTTCCCGACGCAGTTGCACGTGTTTCAAGCTATCGTAGCAGCGTGGCGATGAGGCGGTTGTGATATGCTCCAGCCCGGGATGCCGCATTCTGAGCGGCAAGGAAGAGGTAATGCAATGCGAAGTGTTATGGTCAAGGTGCTTATCGGCGTGGCGGTTACGGCCATCGCGATGTTCGGGGCTAACAACTCGATTGGAACCTGGAAGCTGAATGTCGCCAAATCGAAGTACACCCCGGTAGACAAAAACCCGGTCAAGAGTCTCACCTCGGTGCGCGAGGCGAT
>JAYTKJ010000361.1:0-7617 GCA_043730365.1 Acidobacteriota bacterium
AACAGGCTAACAGGGGAAAACACTTAGATTACCTCAGATTAATCTGAGTTGAAATGGAGACGCTCCCCACGTTCGGGGCTAGTCGCCGCCGCGGCTGAATTGCGGTGCCCGGAAGCTTGGTTCGTCACCGAGGCTGGCGGTGCCGCGCAGCCGAAGCCTTCTGCCCGGCCACTCCAGCCGCATGTCCGCAGTCACTTCCTCGAGCATCTCAATGGAGCAGACATGCGATTCCAACGCGAAAGCCGTGAGTAGCAGGTTGTCGCAAACGGCATTGATTACACGCGGAATGCCTTGTGAACGCAGGTGGATCTCACTGAGTAGATCGGGCGGGAAAATCTGCTGATCCGGCATACCCGCCTTTTCCAGGCGGTTTTGGATATACTCCACAGTCTCAATCTCTTGAAACGGGCGCAGGCTGTAGCGCAGCACTACGCGCTGCTTCAACTGGCGGAGGTTGGGAGCATCCAGCTTCCGGTCAAACTCGGGCTGGCCAGCCAGAATGACTTGCAGAAGTTTCCCGCCGCGATTCTCAAAGTTGCCGAGCATGCGGATCTCTTCCAGAACTTCCCACTCCAGGTTGTGCGCTTCGTCGACAATCAGCACCACGGTTGACCCCTGGCTGGCTTGCTGAAGGAGCAGATCATTCAACGCGTAGATGATCTCGGTCTTGGAATTGCGGTTACAGCGCAAGTCCAGATCGTAGGCGATCATCTCATACATTTCTTCGGGCTTGATGCGCGAGTTGAACAGGAAAGCGAACTCGACGCGGTGCTCGTAGAGATAGTCCCGGAGGCACTCGAGCAGGGTGGTCTTGCCGGTTCCGACTTCGCCGGTTAACACGATAAAACCCTTGCGGCTCTGCACGCCGTATATGAGGTTGGCGAGCGCCTCCTCGTGCTGCGTGCTCCGATACAGGAAAGCAGGGTCCGGACTGAGATTAAAAGGGCTTTCTTTGAAGCCAAAGAACGCGTTATACATGATTCTGCCTGCGCCCAAAAAAATCTGTGGTCTTAGCCGCCAACCTTACCTTGGCGCACAAAGTACCCTACAACAACTCGTCTCTATCGTATCACTTGTCGATTGCGCCGGGTATCCCCACATCGGTACCGTTTGGCACAAGTACCATCGGACACCCTTCTCCATCGGCAGTTTCTGATGGCTCAATAGGTGTTTGACCCTAAGAAACTCTCAAAGTCACCCAGCCAGGTAAGGCCGCGGGCTGGCCTTGCAGAAAGATCACACGCCGGGTCTTGGGAAAGGGCAACCCGGTCTTGATGGCGCGGGCCCAGGCCGGCTGAGCAGCCAATAGACGGCGATGGCTTTCCTCGGCTTCAGGGGCCGACACCGGCCACGCGGCCTTGCTGAGCAACCCGCCGCCCCAGCCGAGGCTGAGCAAACAGGAGTCACCGGCCGCGCGAGCCTTACCCAGCACCGCTTCCAATTGGGCCAGCGACGCGTCGAGCGCTCTCAAACCGCCTGCCGCCGCAAACCGGCGATGCTCAGCCAGAACGCGCGCGGCATAGGCATTGGCGGCGTCGATCATCGACTTGCGGAGATCGACGTCGCGCCAGCGCAGCAAATGACGGATCTCAGCCTTATGGTAAAACGCTCGTTCGATCCAGGCGCCTTCAAACACCGTGCCCGGCGCCGCCATCTCGGCAAAGACCGGGGTGGAGTCTTCGATACGGCGCGAATCGACGCTCCCACCTTTCGCCTGTTTCCAGACGAGCGACAAGGGCCGGGCCGCCTGGGTTTTGGGATCGCGCGATTCGGCGAGCGAGGCTACGCGGACCAGGTACACCTTGGTTGCGGCAGCTCCGGCGCCGGGGAGCGCCCGCGAGTCTGACACGCCAAAAGCCTTGAGCGGATCCCAGCCGCCTCGACCGCCCTCATTACTCAGCGCGCGCTGCTCAAGCGCATCCCCTGGGTGGCGAGGAGGGCGTTCGCCAGCCATCGCCTCCTGAAATTGCTCAATCGACCGCAGATCCATGCGGGACGACACCAGTGCGGTGCGCAGAGCGCCGCGCAGCGCGCTGCCGGGCAAATACGGACCCTCGACCGAGCGCGTGAAGGTAGGAATGTGACAATCGTCAGCCGGCTGGCGTTCCCATTGCGGCGTCATGCCGGCATGCTCGAATACAATGCGGCGTCCGGCAAAGTTCTGGGCAAAGCCGCCCCAACTGGCAAAGTCCAGCTTGTCGGCGCGTTTCACCTGACTCAGATACCCGTCCAGCCGCGGCCCCTTGGAAAGCAATCGGCAGATTTTGCGCTGATCCAGCACGTTGACCTGATCTTTCCAGACCATGTAGTCAATCGGCGATAAAGCGCCGCCGTCGCTCACTAGCAGCGGCGTCAGGCATTCGACGCGATAGTTCATGCTGGCACCCGCCAGGGCATTTCGATGGCAACGGCAAATCCCGCGCGCCAGACCGGATGAGCGGTGAAGCCAGGCGGGGCCACATTCCAGGCGCGGCCACGGGGCTCGGCGCCAAGCAGCAGCGACCCTTCGGCCACCATCCGCGAGTGCAGCTTGGATTGGCCCGATCCTTCGACGCGTCCGCCGCGCTCCACCATGCGCACGCTGCCGCGCGACCAGTCAATTTCTTCAGACTCGGCCGGGCTGAACAGAGACAGCAGCCACCAGCCTCGCTCTTCGGTGGAATCGGAGGGCGCGGCTGTCGGGGCACTACGGCTGCGGCCCCAGATCAGTTCAGGCAGGGCCCCGCGCTCCACGCGCTCTATCGCAAAGCGGCCCCAGCCCTGACGACGCTCGCCGCCCAGACCGGAGTCAGCAAGCAGGCGGAAAGCCGATTCAATTCTCGGGGCCCATTCATCGCGAGCGGCGTCGCCGGAAAATTGTGCGACGCACCACAAGCCCGCGCCGTCGGCAAATTCAATACAGGCCGTTTCGTGCAATGAGACCCGCCCGGGTTCGAGCCGGTCCACAGCCGCCTGCCGTCGAAGCGCAAACCGATACGGCGATCCCGAAGCGCGGCGCCGGCCGCGGCGCAGCAGACACTCGCTCAAGCCGTCCACTTCCCACTGATCTTCGTTCCATTCCTCGCCCAGCGCCAGGGCGCGAATCAGCGAGGTGGGAATCAGGCGCGCGCCTCCGGTGCGAAGTCTGGCGGCCGAAGCGGGCCAAAGGTGGGCAGGCGG
The DNA here is from genome assembly GCA_043730365.1 of Acidobacteriota bacterium. GTDB lineage: Bacteria > Acidobacteriota > Terriglobia > Bryobacterales > Bryobacteraceae > VFZP01. The sequence continues at coordinate 3,160 of JAYTKJ010000361.1, forward strand.
CGGCGCTAGCAGACTGTCTTCTTGAACGGGAAATAGTGAGCTGAGTTTAACGGCCGGCTCTCCGGTAGCGCCCGCGGTAGCAGCCAGCCACGGCTCCAGCCAGCCAAGCGCACCCAGCGCCTGGGTGACCGCCGAATACAGCGCGTCGCTCGGCAACACCCGCTCGGCACGCCCACGCGCGCCCGATTCGGGGCCGATGCGCCAAGCGCCTTCGGGCCGCAACCTGACTAGCAACGCTGCCATATAGAGGAGAACCTACTCGGCCAACTGCCCGGCAAAGCCGGCGCTGGTGACAGCCTGTTGCAATTCTCCGAGCGCGGCGCCTTTGACCAATTCCGATTCCGCGGCGCCTTCGGCATAGAATCGCCGCCCGCGCCACGTCAGCTTGAGTTGCGCAAACCGCACACGGCCGGAGCCGCGTGAGCCGCCGCCGCCGAGCGTGTCATCCTCGAGCAGCCGCATGGCCTCGATCAGACGGGCCACCAGCGCCTTGTCTTCTTCACACAGAATGTCCACCACCATGCGTATGCCGAAACGCGCCCCGGCCGGCACACGCTCGAGCGTGCGCGGATTGGCCTGGCTGGTGATGCGGTCAATCGCGTTCTCGCTTTTCACTTCGGTCAATTCGTCGTCGAGGTTCTCGCGCATGGCCGCGGTAATGGAGTCCAGGTCAAGCGAGGCGTCATAGACGGTGAGACGCGCCGGGCTGGCCACCGCGCCATCGAGCGAGTCGCCGCCGGCGACGCGGTCTACGCGGCCCGGGCTGCGCCCGAATAGCAGGCAGACTTCATCGTCGGCGCGGTCGCTCTGATGGATCCGCACGTCCTGTCCCTTGCGCCGGGACAAATAGATCAACTCGTTCGGCACAGCCAGACCGCTGGCCTGCTCAAGCAGCGCGCGCAACCGGCCGCGCAACGAACTGCCAGGCACGTACGGCCGCCCGAACGCATCCTTGACAACCGGGTTGTCGGCGCCGCCAATCTCGAGCGAGCCCTTGCCGGCGCCGACATGCAGGCCGGTCTCGCAATGCAGCTCTCCTTCGATCAGGAGCTTGCCGATCAGCTTCAACTGTGTTCCCGCCGTGTGCGAACTCATGTGTATTGTGAAAACCTCTATTCGTTGTAGGCGACGATGGCTTCAAACAGATCGCGGAATCGCTCATAGCCAGGCACGCTGTTTTTGCGCGTGACCTGCAGCAGGAGCCGCTCAAGCGTATCCAGGCTCCGCAGGCCGTGACGCGCGATCGTGTAAGCCAGCCTGGCGCGCAACATCACGAACTCATGCTGCCGCTCGCTTTCGGGGGTTCGGCAAGCCCGGCGCACCGCATTGTAGAATCGGCGCAATTGGCTCTTGGTCCCCGAATCCATGTCGCGCAGCCGGCTGACCACGGCGTGCGCCTGATTGTCCATATATAGGCTGTCGGCGATGAGTTTGTCGAGGTCGATGTCCATCATCGGACCGTCCGGCCGGAAGCCACCGCCACCACCGCCGCCGGGACGTCCGCCTTCACGCCGGTCTCCGCCCCCGCTGCGCGGACCACGGTCACCACCGCCGCCACCCCCGCCGGGGCGATTGCCGCCGCCACCGCCAGCGGGCCGGTCACCGCCATCACCGCCGCCACCTTGGCGTTCCGGACGCCCCCCCTCGCGAGGCGGGCGATTTTGCGGCGGTCCGCCACCTTCGGGCCGAGGGCCACGGGGTTGTTGCTGCTGACGCGGTTCACCACCACCACCCTTGGGGCGTTGTTGTGGCTGCTGCTGCGCCGGCGGCTCGGCAGTCTTCGGCGAAGCTTCGGTCTCGCCTTGAACCTGCGCCACCTCGGCGGCGGCTACGGGCGGTTCAGCGACGGCCGGCTTAGGCTCTTCCGGTTGCTGCTGCTCTTGTTCCATTTCGTCTGCCATGGAAAATCCTCGTTCTGATCTATTCGGCCGTCCGCGGTTGAAGCATGCGAGCCCACTCGACGGCCACCAGACCGGCCGGGCGGAGCTTCACCTGTGCGGCGCTCTTCCCTACAATGTCGGTGATCAACGCCTTTTGCAGCCGTTGCACCTCGCGATCCTTGTGCGCACCCAGCAAACGCCCGATCCGGCGGTAGTAACGCCACGGACGGTCTGCGCGCGAGTCCGGCTTCTCGCGATAAAAACCACTCAACTCGGCCAGAAACTCAGGCGGGCAGCCCAGTTCGCCAACCATGCGGAGCATCATCTCTTTCAAGTCGCGCGCATGATTGACTTGCCGCCACTCGGCCGCGCGGCCGAACACGTGGAAGCAATCACGCCCACCGGCCTTGGCTGCGTTCAAGCGCCGCCCCGCCTCGTCGAACACTTCGCCCAGTGTCTCGTCTTCTCCGCCTGCCACGGCCAGACCCATTGTGATGGTCTTGCCTTCCGGACCGGCCAGTTCCTGGAGATTTGCTTCCACAAACCGATGGAAGAGCCGTTGAATCTCGCGGCCCAGATCGAGCAGCGCATCCCAGGCGCCGAACGCCGCAAAGTCATCGCCACCGGCCTGGAGGATCGTCACCTTTTGCCAGTACTCGGGTTGCAGGCACGCCACCGTGAGTTCACCGGCGAAGAACTGTTTGAACAGCGCCGACATCTGCACGTGCTCTTCAATGGACTGGGCTCGCTTGACGCGCGCGCCGAAGTTGTCCACCTCGCCTCGCAACACGCCCCAGGCTGGCCGGCCGGCGGCCTTGGCGCCGAGTTCGACGGGCGAACCAACGCCGGTGCCATCGGCGCCAGGCGCGGCATGGCGGGCAATCGGAATCTCGTCCGGCCCCGGTCCCAGTGTCCACGTATGCTTGCCTTGTCCCAGCACCAATCGTGCTGGATCATCGGGACTCCAGCCCACCGTGGCCGCATCGCGGAGGCCAGCCATCAGTTCGGCGAAATACTCGGACGGCGCTTCGTCCTCATGATCGGTTGCCGGTGACGACGAGGCATCGAAGGGTTCAAACGCGCCAGGTTTGGACGCAGCGGCACTGATGTGCAGAGGCTTCCAGACGGCTTCAGCCAGACGTTTGCGAACGATGCTCCAATCGCCAAGGTTCTCGGTAGAACCCCAGGTCAGCCGAAGCCGTCCGCCGCTCATCGCGGAAATTCGCGCGGAGGCCCGCGCCAGAAATTCTTCCGCTGCCGGCAGGGTCTCCTGCGGAATCACCACCAGAAACCCGCTACCGCCGCTGACACCCAGCAAGATCTTAGCCAGACCCAACTCGGCCAGCAAAGCGCGCGGCAGAACTTCGGCCAGCAGCGAGACCCAGATACAACGCCCGGCCACAGCCCGGTCTCCGCCCGCCGACGCGGTGGCGCCCAGGACGAAGGACTCGATGCCCGAAAAATTGCCTTGCAAAAATAGTTGGATCGACATGATGCCGAGGGCAGACTAACTTTACGCGAAACCACCAATGTACCAGGAAAACCGCGAAGGGAACAAACCGCGGCCAAAATGCGTCATCATAGCCGGGAGGACTCTCACCATGACGCGCGCTCTGCTGTCCCTGCCGTTGTTGACACTTGCCGGCTGCCACGTGTCGATAGACGCCGGCGATGACGCACCGGTAAAGACCGCCACACGAACAGTGGAACGGGGCAGCGCCGAGTACGTCCGTGCCGAAATTCACATGGGCGCCGGCGAGTTGGACGTAAAAGGCGGCGCGGCCAAGTTGCTCGACGCTGAGTTCCGCTCCGCTCATCAGCCCGAAGTGATCTACGAAGCCAAAGGCGCGCGGGGAGCTCTGGAAATTCGCAGCCCCAAGAAAGGGTCCTGGGGCAAGCAAGGCGAAAACAAGTGGAAGTTGCGATTCGACAATCAAACACCGATTGATCTGGTAGTTCACCTCGGCGCGGGCGAAACGGACCTCGATTTGTCCAGCCTGGCGCTACGGTCGCTCGAAGTGCACATGGGAGTGGGCGAATTGAAACTCAATCTCGACGGCGACTACAAGCGCGACGTGGATGTGGAAGTACATGGCGGCGTGGGCCGCGCCGAGATTCGCCTCCCTCGCAAGATCGGGGCGCGCGTCGATGCCAAGGGCGGACTGGGCTCGTTGAACGCCAAGGGACTCACGATGTCCGACGGGAGCTACGTCAATGCGGCGCTGGAGAAATCCACGCGCCAGGTGCGCTGCAAAGTGCGTGGCGGGATTGGCGAGATTTTGCTCATTGGGGATTCTGAGTAGCGGGCCAACTTGATGAGCCCCGTGTCATCGCCCAGAAGCGGTGAGCAGGCTTTCTCCCAAGTGGTCAGAGGACCACTTGCCTGGAGTTTGGACATTTTTGAGAGCCTCCACGCGCGCCCGCGATTGATTCACAAACGATTCGTGATGCCAAGGCCGTTCAGGTACTAGTCTTCCCTACTCAAGACTACCGAGTTCTCACTGATCTGACAACCACTCCTCCTTTCACTTCTGTTTGTCCATTTTCATCCTGAGCTGAGATCGTTCAATCGACAGCG
>JAYTKJ010000362.1:0-10076 GCA_043730365.1 Acidobacteriota bacterium
CGAAGGACGCCAAGGCGCGAAGGACGCCAAGACGCGAAAGACGCCAAGGTACGAAGGACGCCAGGGCGCGAAGGACGCCAAGACGCACAGGACGCCAAGGCGCAAAGGACGCCAAGGCCCAAAGGACGCCAAGACGCGAAGGTCGCCAAGGCGCGAAGGACGCCAAGACGCGAAGGACGCCGGGGCGCGAAGGACGCCAAGGCGCGAAGGACGCCAAGACGCGAAAGACGCCAAGGTACGAAGGACGCCAGGGCGCGAAGGTCGCCAAGGCGCAAAAGACGCCAAGGCGCAAAGGACGCCAGGGCGCGAACGACGCCAAGGTGCGAAGGACGCCAAGGTGCGAAGGACGCCAAGACGCGAGGGGCGCCAAGGCGCGAAGGACGCCAAGGCGCGAAAGGGCAATCCTGCGACGAGCCGGTGTGTCAGTCGATATAAAGGAATTCGTTTGAGCTCAAGAGCGCCTGAGCGAAGGTCTTGAACGTGTTGGCCTTTAGGTATGTAGCGGCGAGATCCCGCTCGGAGGCTGATGGCGCGCGTCCAAGAGTAAGCAGGTAGGCGCTACCCACTTCGCCTTTGGATCGTTCGGTAAGGGCCGCGGCAGACTGCCACACGAAATCGTCGTTCAGCATGGTCAGCGATTGCAGCGGCGTGGCCGATGGTACGCGTCTCGTGCAATTGGTGTCGATGATCGGATAGTCAAAGACGCCGAGGAAACTCATCGGATACGTCCGGCGCGAGGTCAGATAGAGACTTCGGCGCCAACGGGCCGACTCGGGTTCCTTGGAAGACACGATCTGCAAGCCGTCCGTCCGCATCTCGAGCTTGATGGGTGGGCCCCCGGCCGTTGCATCGAGCTTGCCGGCGGCGGCCATGATGGAGTCCCGCAGCGACTCGGCGTCGAGCCGGCGCAGATTCATCCGCCACAACAGCGCGTTGTCGGGATCGATCTCGCGGGCCTTGGCGAGCCAGGGCTGATCTTGCTGTTGAGCCGACTGCCGGTAGGCGGTGGAAGTCATGATCGACTTATGCAGCCGCTTGGCTTTCCAGCCTTCTTTCACGAAGTCAACCGCCAAGTAGTCCAGTAACTCCGGGTTAGTTGGCGCCGCTCCCGACGTCCCGAAGTTATCCGGCGTGGCGACGATGCCGGTACCGAAGTGGCCCTGCCAAATCCGGTTGACGATGACGCGCGCGGTGAGCGGATGTTGGGGTGCGGTGAGCCAGCGGGCGAAAGCCAGGCGGATGCCGGACGTCGCTCCTTGGGTGTCGGCAGGCTTGATCGCGTCGGTGCGGGCAGGATCGGTCACGATTTCGAGGAAGCCCGGTTTCACCTTGGGGCCGGGAGCGTCGGCGTTGCCGCGCTGCAGCAATCGAATCGATGGTGGCACCCCGACATCCCAAAGTGCCTGAATTTTTTCGAGTTTTAGCTTCCGCGCTTCGAGAACCGCGGTCTCGGCGTCCAACTTGGCGATCGCGGCTTTGTCGTCTGCCGAAAGGAGCTTCTCGGTCTCGGCCGGCTTGATTTTCAGCTCGCCGTTGAATTTGCTGTACAGATACTTTTGCACTTCGTCCCGCTTGTCGGCGGGCGTCGCAATGGCCGTCTTTACGTCGGCCCGAATCGAGTCCGGCACCGTTTTCAGTTTCTCTTCCAGCAGCCGCCCTTCGTAGGGCGCGCGTAGTGCCGTCAACTGCTTCTTCAATTCGCCGATGGGTGCGTCCAGTTCTTTGTTGTGACGGTCAATCTCTTCCTTGTCTGGCTTCGACACGGTGTAGAGGTGCCGGTTCTGGGGCTGGATCCAATCGGTTGGATTGTACGCCGTGGTGAAGAGCGCCAGAAAGCGGTAGTAATCGCGCTGCGGGATCGGATCGAATTTATGACTGTGACAACGGGCGCATCCCACGGTCAATCCCATCGTGCTGCTGGAGACTTTTTCCACCAGCTTGAACAGCGCCTCGTACCGCTCCACGGGCAGGTTGCTGATGTCCTCTTCGGTGATATCGAGCAGCGTACGCAGATAGCCTGTGGCCGCGAGAAGCTCGTTGATCTCGGGCGTATGCTTCGCCGCCGATCGCCAGTCCACCAATTCGTCACCGGCGAGTTGCTCGGTGAGAAAGCGGTCCCATGGTTTGTCCCGGTTGAAGGACTGAACAACGTAGTCTCGATACCGCCACATGCCCTCGGCATATTCGGCCTTGAGCGGGTCGAAGTCTTTGCCGGTGGTGTCGACGTAGCCTGCCACGTCCAGCCATTGGCGGCCCCAACGCTCCCCGTACTGCGGGGAATCGAGCAAGCGATCGATCAACCGTTCATAGGCGCCGGGCGCGGTATCCCGGGTGAATTCGTCGATCTGTTCGGGTGAAGGGGGCAGACCGGTCAAATCGAAGAAGGCGCGGCGCATCAGTTTCGCACTTGAGGCATCGGGCGAGTACGCCAAGCCCTTGGCTTCGAGCTTGGCCAAAACAAAGTTGTCGATCGGCGTGCGAACCCGATGCTTGGACTTTACCTTCGGCAAGGGCGCGGCCACGGGCGCTTGGAATGACCAGAACTTCTTCTGCGCGGGCGTGATCGGCGGGGCTTCAAGCGGAGTGAACGGGCGCTCGGCCGAATTCATGCTGACGGACTCACCGAAGTTGCCGCGATCGATCCACTCCCGAAAAGAGGCGATCTCAGCGTCGGCAAGCGCCTTGCCCATGCCGGCCGGAGGCATCGTGCGATTGGCCACGCGCCGCACCAGAAGACTGCGCTCGGAAAAACCTTCGACGATCACCGGACCATTCGTGCTCCCTTTGAGCACCTCGGCCATCGTATTGAGGCTAAGCCCCGCGGCCGGTTTGGCTCCGCTGTGGCACTGCAGGCAGCGAGCCTTGAAGATCGGGTGCAGTTCGCGGTCAAAACGCGCCTGCTGTTCGGCGGCATCGCGGGCCGGTGTGCCGATCGCGGTGTCGGACGGGGCCCCACCGGCAATCCAGCTCTTGATGGTCTCGAGGTCGGTATCCGGGATCTTCTGGCCATAGATGGCCGGTGGCATGAGCCGCTCCGAGACCTTCTTCCACAATAGGCTTTCCTCGGGTTTACCTTTAACGATCACCGGGCCATTGTGGCTGCCCTTCATGGCCGAAGCGGCGCTGCGCAAGTCCAGACCAAGCTTGGGGGAGCTCTGTCCGTGGCAAGTGAAGCAGTACTTGGTCAACACCGGCAGAACATCCTTCTCGAAGCGGGGCGATTCGGCGGCGCCGGCGATCGTGGCCAGCGCGAACGCCACGAGTGCGCGGGGCATCATACGACGAGCTCCCTTACCGGCTTGGCGCCGGTCACCGTTACGTCCGATGGCGTTTCCATGCGGCCGCTGTGTGAGTAGCGCACCTGCTGGTGATCAAGGCCCAACTGTTGGAGCACGGTGGCGATCATGTCCGGCACCGACACGCGATTTACCACCGATTTGTAGCCGAACTCGTCCGTCTCGCCATAGATCAGGCCTTTGCGGAAACCGCCGCCGGCAAACCAGATGGTGAAGGCGTTGCGATTGTGGTCTCGCCCATCGCCATTCTGCGTGGTGGGCAGACGTCCGAACTCGCCGGCCCACATAACGATAGTGCTGTCCAGCAGGCCGCGGCTCTCCAGGTCTTTAATCAGCCCGGCTGAGCCCTGATCTACTTCGGTTGAGATCTTGTGCATGTCGCGCCGGATGTTGTTGTGGTGATCCCAAGGTTGGCCTGGACTGGTAGTCACCTGTACGAACCGCACGCCGCGCTCTACCAGCCGGCGCGCCATCAGACAGCGGAGCCCGTAACTACCCGCCTGCGGATGGTCGATCCCATAGAGCTTTCGCGTGGCCTCCGATTCCCGCGAGATATCGAGGACATCGCCCGCGGCCAGCTGCATTCGCGCAGCCAGCTCAAAATTGCGGATCCGCGCCTCCAGTTCAGACTCGCCGGCGTGTTCGGCCAGATGCTGCTCGTTCATCTTCGCCAAGAGATCCAGTGTGGCCTGCTGCGCGCCGGGCGCCTGCGGTTCAGGCGGATTGAGATGGTGAACGGGCGCGCCTTTCATACTGAACTCCACGCCCTGATACAGTGCGGGCAGATATCCATTGGCCCAAAGTTGCTTGCCCCCGATGGTGTAGCCGGTAGGGTCGCGCAGCACCACATAGGCAGGCAGACTTTGATTCTCCGTGCCCAAGGCGTAGCTGATCCAGGCCCCCATTACCGGGCGGCCTGGGAAAATCTTGCAGGTGAGCAGCATGTTCAACCCTTCCAAATGGTTGTTGTGCTCGGTATGCATGCTGCGAATGAAGCAAAGCTGGTCGGCGATGGCGGCGGTGTGCGGGAGCATCTCGGAGATGTCCATGCCGCATTGACCGTACTTTCGAAATTGGAACGGCGACGCCAGCAGAGTGTTGACGTTGTTCGGCTGATGGATCTCGACGCCTCCAGGCAGGGGTTGACCGGCCAGCCGGGTGAGCTCCGGTTTCGGATCGAAAAGATCCATTTGACTGGGGCCGCCGTTCTGCACCAGCTGAATCACAGCCTTGGCTTTGGCGGGAAAATGGGTTCGCCGGGGCCTGAGATCGTTATAGAAGGTCGTCGGGGAGCCCTGCAGGAGATCTGCCAGGACGATGCTTCCGAACCCCAGACAGCTACGCTCCAGCAATTGGCGGCGGGACAGCAGGCTTAATCGATTTTCGGCGCGTTCTACCATGTTCCGCTCCATCATACATGGCAAACGGGTTGCCGTGTTGTAGCCCTTCTGTATAGGCTTTCGCTATCGTCTCCAGTACTGGCGCGTCCAACATGTTCAGGAAATCTTCGCTAAATTGATGAAAAGCTTGCCCCTGTTGTAATAAACTAGAGTTGGACGTTTTGCCGGAACCTGGTTGTAACAGTGGAGCTTGCACTTCCGCAACCGCAAATCCCTTTCGTGCATCTCATTCAGTGAGGGACTTTTCTGGAAGGAGTGGTGCGCGGTCAGCCGTCGAGCGTGCCAATTGACCATTACCATGGAACACTTCGAGGAATATCTAGCTTCAGATCATATAGATAGCGCCGCCGTTATCCTACATGACGAGCCCGCCGGATTTGGCGACCATGACTCTCACGATGAGGGTGCTCCCAAGTCCGAGGAGACGGCTTACGTCGACGACCCCGTGCGGGTTTACCTCCGGGAAATGGGGTCTGTAAAGCTGCTTACCCGCCAACGGGAGATCGATCTGGCCACCCGGATGGAGCGGGGGACCGTGCGGATGCGCAAGGTTCTCTCTCGTTCTCCCTTGGTGCGCCGGGCGGTTCTGGCTCTGTTTGAGGGGGTCCGCGCCGAAAAAATCAACCTTAAGGATGTCGTGCAGATCGGCGGGCCTGACGAGGCGGCAAAGCTCCGTGCCCGGACCGAAGTGTACCGTCAATTCTCTGAAGCTGCGGCGGCGGAAGAAGTTCTGCAGTCGCTCGATCGGAAACTGAACGCGACATCCGAACGACAAGTCCACGTCCGGGCTCGGCTGACCAGCCAGATTGCGCGGGCAAGGATCAAGGCCTCTCAGGTGATTCGCCAGATTCCGTTCCAACCGAAACAGTGGACGGTTTTTTCGGACTCTCTGCGCTTGGCGGCCGCGGAAATCGCGCAGCTGGAAGACGAGATGCTTCAGTTTGACCGGGCTAGCCGGCGGACGGTGGCGGCACGCGCACTCAAGGCCCGGATCGGCCAGCGGGAAGCGGAGGCGGGAGCTACGGCCAGCCGGCTTCGCCAGTCTCTGGAGGTCGCCCAGCGCGGACAGCGGGAAGCCGAAGAAGCCAAGCAGGCGTTGGTTGAGGCCAACCTCCGGCTGGTGGTTTCCATCGCGAAGAAATACGCCAATCACGGCCTGCACCTCCTGGACCTCATTCAGGAAGGAAACCTCGGCCTGATCCATGCTGCCGAGAAGTTCGATTATCGCCGCGGCTTCAAGTTTTCGACCTATGCTACTTGGTGGATCCGGCAGGGCATCACGCGTGCCATCGCCGATCAGTCTCGCACCATCCGTGTACCGGTGCACATGAACGAGAGCCTCAACAAATTCTTCCGCGCTCTTCGCGAGCTGGAGAAGGAACTGGGGCGCAGTCCTTCCGATGAAGAGGTTGGCCGGCGGATGTCGATCTCGGCCGACAAGGTGAGCGAATTGAGGTTCATCTCGCGTGACCCGGTGTCGCTGGATACTCCCGTGGGACGAGACGGCGAGTCTTGTCTGGGTGACCTGATTGAGAATGGCCGGGCCAGCGCCTTTATCGAGACCCTCTTCGACAGTGACGTTCGCGCTGAAACCGGAGGCGTCCTGGAGACCTTGACTCCCAAGGAAGAAACCGTGATCCGCCTTCGATTCGGAATCGGATGTGATCGCGAGCACTCGCTTGAGGAAGTCGCCAGCCGGCTGGCGGTGAGTCGGGAGCAGGCCCGCAAGATCGAAACTCAGGCGTTTCTCCAATTGCGGCGGCGCGCTCTCTCCGGACGCTTGCGTCCGCTGTTGGGCAATCGATAACCCAAAGAAATACACGATCCCCGGCAGAGTGCTATCTTCACCTGGAGATGGAATTGGAACTGCAAGGGCACGTCGCCGTTGTCACCGGCGGAGCAAGCGGCATCGGACTGGCTTGCGCGCGGGGCTTGGCCCGGGAAGGTTGCCGGGTGGCGATCTGGGATGTGTCGACGCCGCCGGCTGACTGGATTGCGCCGTCGCTCAGGCTGACTGTCGATGTTGGCGATAGCGCCGCGGTGGTGGACGCAACCCGGGAAACCGAAACCAAGCTCGGCCCGATTCGTCACCTCGTCCATGCCGCGGCCGTGACGTCCGGCAAGTTCGGTTTCCCGTTCACCAATCTTCAGCCCGGCGATTGGGCTCGGGTGCTCCAGGTGAACGTGATGGGCACTGTACACGTCGCGCACGCCATCGCCCCAGGGATGATCTCGCGCCGGGAAGGAAGCTTGGTGTTCGTGGCCTCCATCGCCGGGCAGATCGGTTCGCAAACAGACCCGCCCTATAGCGCCAGTAAAGCGGCTAATATCAACTTCGCGCAGTGTCTGGCCAAAGACTTGGCCCCGCACAACGTCCGAGTCAACACCGTGAATCCCGGCATGGTCCAGACCACGCTGAATCGGCAGGTGTGGCAGGCATGGCATGATCAACAGCCGCCGGACCAGCGCCGGTCTTATGATGACTGGGCCAACGAAAAAATCCGGGCCGTCGCGCCGCTGGGCCGGTGGCAGAGGCCAGAGGATGTTGCGGATATGATTGTATTCCTGTCGTCGGCGCGCGCCGAGCAGATTACGGGCCAGACCATCAACGTCGATGGCGGCCAAGTGATGCACTGGTAGATGGACATGCAGATACTCACGACCCGACGAGATTCGATGGCTGCGCTGGCTGGCTTGGCCGCGCCGCCGCCTCCAGCCCAACGGCCTGTCTTTGACGCCCACGTTCATATTTGGTCTGGCGATACGGCGAAGTATCCGCTCGCGCCCGGCTTCGAGATCAAGGACCTCGGCAGCATCCCGAGCTTCCCTGTTGAAGAGTTGTTGCGTCATGCTCGGCCGGCTGGCGTGACCATGATCAACCTGGTGCAAATGACGTGGTACGGGTTGGACCATCGTTACATTCTCGATGTCATCCGCAAGCAGCCGGGCGCCTTCGTGGGCACCGGCATCGTGCCCGCGTTTAGTGACGCCAGTCTGCCTGGTCCCGATGCGACGATGCTGGCGCTGTCCAAAGGCGGCATCTACGCGTTTCGTCTGAAGGGTCGGCGGAGCGAGGAAGCCGCGTGGCTAGATCGCCCCGGTTACGAGAAGATGTTCACGGCTGCGGCGCGGCATAATCTGGGCTTGAGTTTTCTGATGGGCCCGGCCGACCTGCCCGAACTGGACCGCATGTGCGCCAAGCACCCCAACGCGCCGGTGATTATCGATCACACCTGTCGATTGGCGGTTTCAGGCCGGATTGACGAGGACGAGTTGACCGCGCTGTGCCGCATGGCTCGCCACCGTAGGGTGATGATCAAGGTGGGCGCGTTCTACGCGTTCGGCGCCAAACGCGAGCCGTATACAGACTTGCTGCCGCTCGTCCGGCGCGTGGTGACTGCCTTCGGGCCCGAACGCTGCATGTGGGAAAGCGACTGCCCCTACCAAGTCCAGAAACCACATACCTATGCCGCGTCAGTCGCTCTTATCCGGGATCACGCGGATTTTTTGAGTAGCTCGGACAAGGAGCACATCCTTTTTGGCACGGCGAACCGATTCTTCCATCGGCCCGCCGCGGCCCGGCCGCCCCGTTAGTGAGGCAGTGCCGACATCTCTTTGCGCGGTGCGCCGGGCGATTCCCAACGCACTTCGCCAGTGTCGAGGCTATAGTAGGCGCCCACTACTTCCAACTTGCCCGAGTTCACCATATGCGAGAGCACTGGCTCGGACGTGCGAATTGCCTCTACCACCAACCGCACGTTCGCATGAGCGGTGTTGTCTACCCGATCTCCCTCTATGCCTTTTGTCCGCGAGACCGCCGGCGCCAATGCCGAGATGAGCGAACCCAAGTGGCCTGGCATGTCGCCGCCATTCACCGCCGCCGCCACCGCGCCGCAACGTTGGTGGCCAAGCACGATTATCAGCGGCACGCCGAGACGTTCGGCAGCCAGTTCGATGCTGGCCAGTTCATGGTCTCCGACGACGTTGCCGGCCACGCGCACCACGTAGAGGTCACCCAGCCCCTGATCGAAGAGAATTTCCGGCGGCACCTGAGAGTCTGAACAGGAGACGACGATGGTGTGCGGGCGTTGACCCGCTGCTACCTCCATCCGGCGCGCGGTGCTCTGGTGCCAATGGACGTAGCGTCCTGCCATGTGGCGCTCGTTGCCGAACTTAACCCACTGCAGCGCAGTCTGGGCTGAGGGGCCAGTGCCAGGTGCGTCCGCCGCAAATGACGAAACACCAAAGGCCGAAACGGTCCAGAGGGCGATCGCTGTTCTCATGACTAGCTCTTCGGTTTCAGGCGGCCAACCTTGAGCCTAAGTTGAAGTGGGGACAGATGTGATGAAATGGGATTGTGTCTTCCGCTGGAAAGCTGGCCGTGTTTTGCCTGACCGGTCTAGTTGTAGCGCGCGCCGCAGACCCGCCCGATTCGCGTGATTTCTTTGAGAAGCGCGTTCGCCCGGTCTTTGCGCGCAACTGCATCGCCTGCCACGGCGCCACGCGTATGGGTGGACTCGACATGGCCAGCCGCGAGGGCCTGCTGCGGGGCGGGGCATCGGGGCCATCGATTGTGCCCGGCAATCCTGCCCAGAGCTTGTTGATTCAAGCGGTATCTCATCAGCATGAAAAGATCCGCATGCCGCTGCAACAGTCGCGTTTGGCGGATGAACTGGTTGCCGATCTGGTGGAGTGGGTTAAGGCGGGTGCCTATTGGCCGGAGCCTGTCGCCGCTCCTCCTTCGGCCGCCAAGGCTGGCGCTTACACCATCACGCCCGAGCAACGCTCCTTCTGGTCTCTGCAGCCGATTCGCAAACCGACGGCGCCGCCGGTGAAAAACGCCGCGTGGCCGAAAACGGATATTGATCGTTTCCTGCTGGCGAAGATGGAATCCAAAGGCGCGCGACCGGCCCCCGTCGCGGATCCGCGCACGCTGGTGCGCCGCGTCTACTATGACCTGACCGGATTGCCACCTACCAGCCGGCAGATTGCTGAGTTCGTCAATGATCCCGCGCCCGATGCCTGGGCCAAACTCGTCGACCGCTTACTCGATTCCCCGCGCTACGGCGAACGTTGGGGCCGCTATTGGCTGGATCTGGCTCGCTACTCCGACGATCGCCTCGAATCTGAAGTCGACGCCCCCTATGCCAACGCCTTCCGCTATCGCGATTGGGTGATTGACGCCTTCAATCGGGATCTGCCCTTCGATACTTTTGTGAAAGCGCAACTGGCCGGCGATCTGCTGGGCGAAACGGGGCCGCAAAAGAATCTCTCTGCCGGCCTGGGCTTCTACGGCCTGCGTCCCGATACGCAGGACGATCGTGTGGACGCCACCGGACGCGTGTTCCTTGGCCTGACCACCGGCTGCGCGCAATGCCAT
>JAYTKJ010000363.1:0-4307 GCA_043730365.1 Acidobacteriota bacterium
CCGGAGTGTGCGTGGTGAAAACACAGCGGTGGCGCACCGCCCGTACATCTTCAATGGTCACATCACGCAGCGTCCGGACGCCCAGGCGCTGCTCCATCAAGGCTATGGCGAGGAGCGAAGCATGTCCCTCATTCATGTGGTAGCTGGCAATGTGCGAGTGGCCGAGAGCGGGCAACAACTCGACGCCGCCGATGCCGAGAATCACCTCCTGACACAACCGGTGCCGCTGATCTCCGCCGTAGAGAACGTCGGTGAGCCGGCGATCGTCTTCGGTGTTCTCCGGTAGGTCTGTATCGAGCAGATAGACCGGCGCCACATCGCCGTCTACGCCCTTGATCACCCATCGCCAGGCGCGCACATGCACCGATCGCCCTTCGATCATCACCGTCACGACCGGCTTCATCGGCTCCAGTTTTTCCTCGGGCCGCCAATCCGACGGGCCTTCGGTCTGATTCCCGGCGGGATCCAGTTGCTGGCGGAAGTACCCCTTGCGGTGAACGAGCGACACGCCCGCCATCGATACACCAAGGTCCGCCGCCGAGCGCAGTGTGTCACCGGCGAGAATACCGAGGCCACCTGCGTAGGTGGGAATCGCCGGATCGAGGGCGATCTCCATCGAGAAGTAGGCGACCTCGTGATTTCCGCCGTTTGACATCGTGATGAACCGCTACTCGAGCGGGGGTTCCCCGCGCCCTGCCGCCGCCCTCGGCTCCGGGATCTCCGTCATCGTGGCCTCGGTAAGCAGCAAGGTGCTGGCAACCGACACAGCGTTCTCCAGCGCCACGCGCACTACCTTAGTGGGATCGATAATGTCCGCAGCCATGAGATCGACATACTGCCCGGTCTCGGCGTCAAAGCCGAAGCTCTGCGTGCCGGACCGCATGCGATCCACCACCACGCCTCCATCGACAGCGGAGTTCTCGGCGATTTGGCGGGCCGGAGCCTCGAGTGCCCGCTTGAGAATGCGCACGCCGGTCCGCTCGTCCTCACCACGGCAAGCTGCCTCTTCTTTGGCAACCGCGTCAATGACGCGCAGCAGCGCCAACCCGCCGCCCGGGACGACGCCTTCCTCGGTAGCCGCGCGTGTGGCGCTGATGGAGTCATCGAAAGCCTCCTTGCGATTCTTCATCTCCGCCTCCGACGGCGCGCCCACGCGAATCACGGCTACTCCACCGGCGAGTTTGGCAGCCGCTCGCGGAGCTTCTCCTTGTCATAATCCGAAGTGGTCTCATCGATTTGCCGGCGTAATTCCGTACACCGTCCGGTGATGGTGGCCTTGGCGCCTGCTCCGCCCACGATCGTCGTGTTGTCTTTGTCGATGACGACTCGCTTGGCTTGGCCGAGATCCTTCTCGGTGACGTTCTCCAGTTTGAGGCCGAGTTCCTCGGCAATGAGCTGACCTCCCGTGAGAATAGCCAGATCCTGGAGAACCGCCTTGCGCCGGTCCCCGAAACCTGGAGCCTTCACGGCGCAGCATGCCAGCGTACCGCGAATCTTGTTGAGCACCAGCGTGGCCAGGGCCTCGCCTTCCACGTCCTCGGCCACGATCAGTAGCGGACGGCTGTTGCGCGCCACCTGCTCGAGCAACGGCAGCAGATCCTTCATGTTGGTCAGGCGCTTTTCGTACAGCAGGATCCAGCGATCCTCAAGCACGGCTTCCATCTCCTGGGGATCGGTAACGAAGTACGGCGAGATGAAGCCGCGGTCAAACTGCATCCCCTCCACCACGTCGAGCATCGTCTCGGTGGTGCGGGCTTCTTCGACCGTGATCACTCCTTCTGCGCCGATCTTTTCAAAGGCCTCGGCCACCAGTTTGCCGATCGCCACGTTGCCACCTACCGGCCTGCTTTGATCCCTCGTCACGCTGGCGAACCAGGGTTGAAGCAGGCCGGTTCTGTTATTCCCACCGCGTCAGCTTAGCTATTCAGTGCCGGCCGCAGCCTTGCCGCTTCGGTCGAGATATCTTGTTAGCGAAGTAAAGATGTCGATCGGCAGCGGGAAGACAACCGTCGTATTCTTCTCAGCGCCAATCTCGACCAGCGTCTGGAGGTAACGCAACTGGATCGCCGCCGGCTGTTTCTGGAGGAGCTCCGCGGCGCCGGATAGTTTCTCGGCCGCCTGCATTTCGCCCTCCGCGTGGATGATCTTGGCGCGGCGCTCGCGTTCTGCCTCGGCTTGACGGGCAATGGCCCGGATCATCTGTTCAGGGAGATCAACCTGCTTCACCTCAACTTTAGCCACTTTGACGCCCCACGGTCCCGTATCCTGGTCAAGCGTCCCCTGCAGGCGGAGGTTTAACTTCTCGCGCTGACCGAGTAACTCGTCGAGTTCAACTTCGCCCAAAACACTACGGAGAGTGGTCTGAGCTAGGAGCGAAGTGGTGTGGAGGAAGTGTGTTACTTCGAGCACGGCGCGTTTGGGATCCATGACCCGGAAGAAGATCACCGCGTTAACTTTGACCGTGACATTATCCTTGGTGACCACGTCTTGCGGGGGGACCTCGAGGCTTTCCAGGCGCAGCGAGATGCGCACCATGCGGTCAATCGGCCGAAAGATGAGGATCGGGCCTGGCCCCTTGGGTTGAGGCAGGACCCGGCCGAGGCGGAAGACAACTCCACGCTCGTACTCGGAGAGGATCTTGATCGAACTCAACACATAAATGAGCAGGATGAGGGCCAGCATCAATGGGAAAGTCAGCAGGTCTTGCATATTATTACTCCTTGGTCGCTGTTTCTTGCATGGGGGCGACTCTCAACGATAAACCGTCCAGCTCCAGCACACGGACGGCGGTGCCGCGAGGCGCCTCACGAGTGCTGACCGCGTTCCAGTACTCGCCACCAATCAATACTTTGCCGGCTGGAGACAAATCGGTCACGGATACCCCGGTCTGGTCAATCATACCCGACGCGCCAGTGATTACTTTGTTGGCGCGAGCGCGGACCACTAACACCACCAAGAAACAAGTGATCACCCCGAAAGGCAGCGCCACGCCGAGGGCAGTGCCGAGGCGAATCCGGATCTCCGGCGGGCCGTCAATCAGGAATAGCGTCCCGAGGACCAGCGCGATGACACCACCCGCGCCCAGAACGCCGTGCGAGGTGAACTTCGCTTCCAGCACAAAACACGTCAGGCCCACCACAATCAGCCCCGCCGCCATCCAGTTGATCGGAAGAACCGACATTGCCGAGAGCCCAAGTAGAGCGAGGATTGCACCGAAGACACCGGGAGCGATCATGCCTGGCGCGGAGAATTCGATGTAGATACAGAGCCCGCCGAGGATGAAAATTGCGAAGGCGAGATTCGGATCGCTGAGCGCGGACATGAGGCGCTCGCGCGTGGTTAACGGGTACTCAATGACTTCGGGGCTGCCCAACTGGAGAGTCTGATGTCTGCCGTCGAAACGAGTGATCTCGCGAAGGTGCAGTTTCTGCAGGAGTTCGCCTTCGTCTCGAACGGTCAGATCGATGAGGTGGGCGTCCAACGCTTCCTGATCGCTGAAAGACTTGGCCTCCAGCACTGCTTTCTCAGCGAGGGTGGCATTCCGGCCTCTCTTGGTGGCTTGACTGCGGAGGGACGCAGCCGCGTCACTTTCCACTTTCTTACGCATGACCGGATCCATTTCGGCTCCAGTGATGACAGGAGAAGCGGCGCCGGTATTGGTGCCAAAGGCCATCGCAGCGACATCGCCAGCTTCGAGAAGAAAGAATCCAGCGGATGCCGCGCGCCCTCCGCTCGGAGTGACGAAGGTGACGATGGGAACAGGCGACGCGTCGATCTGCTCCACCAATCTGCGAGTCGCGTCGAGCAGACCGCCAGGAGTGTTCAGGCGAATAAGAATGAGGTCCGCTTTTTGCTGGCGGGCGTGTTCAACGGCATGAGAGAGTATTTCAACGGAGATGGGGTGAACTATCCCGTCCACCGTGACGGCGACGACCTTCGCGCCGGCTGCGTTGGTCACCCATTGGGTGAGCGACAACACGAGTACTGCCAGCTGGTAGACAAGCCGCACGAGGCCTCCGGTCTCAACTATAGCTCCTGGGCGGGCGAAACGCATCACTTTCAAAGGACTCGAGCAAGTCGGGGACCAAGCCGCACTAGCCGACATTGGCCACCGTCGTGCCCACACAATGGCGGAGGGCGAAATGCTGCGAACTCTAGCGATGACACTACTACTGGGCCTGACGGTGGCTTCTGGGCAGACGAGCACGCCGCGAAAGCTGATTTCCTCAATGGAAGGAAAGGATCTCTACTTGGCCTACTGTGCTTCATGCCACGGAGCCAGTGGGAAGGGAGACGGCCCGGTAGCG
>JAYTKJ010000364.1:0-9827 GCA_043730365.1 Acidobacteriota bacterium
CGTAAAAATCTTTGGTGGGGATCGGATCGTACTTATGGTCGTGACACTGGGCGCAGGCTACCGTCAGAGCCAGGAAGCCGCGAGTCGTCACGTCCACACGGTCGTCCTGAAACTCCGGGCTCAAGCCGTAGAATCCGAGACCCGGGAGATATTTGTCGCGATCGGCCGCCGGCAACAGATCGGCCGCCAACTGAGCTTTGATGAACATGTCATACGGCATGTCTTCGTTCAGCGACTTCACTACCCAGTCGCGGTATCGGAACGCGTTCGGATAAGGATCGTCGCGCGTCGAAGCCAGCTTTTCGTCACCGTAACGCGCGATGTCGAGCCAGTAGCGGCCCCAGCGCTCGCCGTAGTGAGGTGACTCGAGCAGTTGATCGACGACCTTGGCAAAGGCGCCGGGTGAAGTATCTGAGACGAACGCGTCGAGTTGCTCGGGCGTGGGAGGCAGGCCGATGAGGTCGAAGTAAGCGCGGCGCAGCAACGCACTCTTTTCGGCCATTGGGTTCGGTTCGAGCCCCTTCTCTTCCAGCTTGGCCAGCACGAAGCGATCAATTGCCGTCTTGGGCCAAGTGGCGTTGGCGGGCGCGGGGATCGCGGGTTTCTGGATGGGGCGAAAACTCCAGAACGCGCGATGGTCACCGGTGATGCGAAATTGCTTGGCGTTCTTGGGAGTTGGCGTCTCGGGCCAGACCGCTCCTTGTCGCACCCATTCGGTTAGAGCGCCGATCTCTTCATCGCGAAGACGCCCCGCCGGCGGCATCCTGAATTTGACATGCGTGTAAGTCACCGCCTGGAGCAGCAGGCTTTGCTCCGGCTTGCCAGGCACAATGGCTGGTCCAGAATTGCCGCCCTTGAGCATCGCCTCTCGCGAATTCAACTCCAATCCCCCGAGATGAGTCGTGGTATGGCACACGTAGCAGTTGGCGGCGAGGAGGGGACGGATGCGGGTTTCGAAGAATTCAGCGGGGTCGGCGCAGACAGCGCTTGGTAGGAACGCGAGGAGCGTCAGACAGGGATAAAGGAATGAGGGTCGCACAATGGCTGCCCATATACTACAGCAACGCGAGAACGCGGTGGGCACTCGTGTTTTCCGGACGCGCTCCCGTTGACACCGCAGGTGGGCCGTGATGGACGTAGATGCCTTCCAAAGGATGTCTTATGCCCAGGGGAGTTACCAAATGAATTCGAAATTGCGATCCACGACGAATCGCGCGGCGGGTGCGCTGCTCATCTGTATCTTACTGGTGAGCGCGCCGGAGGCCGGAGCGCAATCGGCGTCTTCGGGCCGGATATCGGGGCAAGTGACCGACCGTCAGAATGCGCTGGTCGCGGGCGCGGACGTCGTTCTCATCGACACGACGACGAACTCCAGACAGAGGAGTGTCAGCGGTTGAATCTCGGCGTGCCGAAGCGCAACGTGCGAGCCAGCCAACTCGACATTAAAATAATCGACGTGAGCGGCGACGAACCAAATACCAGGGTGATCTCGGAGACCTGTTCCAACGTCTGGCCAAAGGTTGTTCCTGTTGTTTCCAGTCGAGGCTTCATGCCAGAGTCAAGCGACAAGGCTGGCGGTTTCATGAAGCTTCGATACACACGCGGGCAAACCGGCTGGCTGGGAGCAAACCGAGACATAAAGACTCTCACAGAGGCGAGAGACGGATTCATCGAGACGTACAGGCAGTTTGGCATTGTCGGCGCGTCCCTATCGCTGGCCGAAGAGGGCTCGGCCTGTCGTACCCTTATGCAGATCGAGTACAACGGCTTCAGCAACGTGTCTGGTTGGGTATCCCTGCCGAGTAATGGACACCTGGAGAGCGATATCCTTTTTGAAATTTCGAAGGCCTTAGAGGCGAAATGACGCGCAACGCCGCGAGCCTCCAGCCGCACCCGTCACGCATGCTTGCCGGAAGCTCACCGGAATGGGCAATTGATCGATGAGCTAGTACCCATCACTCCTTGTAGACTGTTCGCATTCTCATTCTCGACGTTCTTCACGAACTCGTAGATGCGCTGAACTAGCAACTCGCTGATATCAAGATAGTCGGCTTGGTCTGTCAATCCGAGCCTGCCTGCCAACGCCTCTCGGACAGCATCGTTTCGAGACAGGGACTGAGGGTCTGAGTCTTCGGTAAGTTTCAGCGACTTCCACATACCAGCTCCAACGCCCCTGTCAAGTTCGTGCTTGAAGGCGTTAGCCAATTTTCTGAGCAAGACGAAATCCTCGGCATAGTTCACCTTGTCATATCTCAACTTGGACAATTCCGCCCATAGATCCTTTTTGGGTTTGGCTTGCAGTTCCTGCACAAGCCGCACAAAGTCCGACGGACACATATCTGACCCAGGGGGACCGAGCCGCGCCCAGAGGTAGGCTAGCTGACGCTCCACCTCGTGGTTCAGTGCCACCAAGAACATGAGGCAAAGCTCACTTAGAAACGGCGAATCTTGGGAGACCCACTGATCGTAGGCAGAGCCGGGCGGGTCATCTTCAGGAAGGCTCTTGCTTCGGCGGCACGCTCATTTTTCACTACTGCCAGAAACTCCCTAGCGCTGCAAATGTCCATAAGCAGAATACTGACACATGGGAGGCTGAATCACAATCGACCGACAAACCGGAGGGAGCTGCTAAACTCTTCGGAATCAGCACACATATTTTATCTAGTGCGGTGAGGGCGGGATTTATCTCATGCGAATTCGCCAAGTGTGTTTTCTGATGATGCTGGCCGGGCCGCCTTCGCCATCGTGCGGCGGGTTGGGTGATCCATGCCCAACTGTGGTCACTTGGCAGGCAAAGGCTTCCATTGGCTGGCTCGGCGCTGCGCTTCGGCAATCTGCTGTGCCGTCATCTTCGAGGCAACTTCATCCCTTGCCTTCACATACTTCTCGTGATCTGCACCGGCAACCCGGGCGGAAGCAAGATTGAACCACATATGCGCTTCGGCGTAGTCCTGCGGCACACCTTGACCTTTGTCGTACATGACGCCAAGGTTGTTCTGCGCCATGGCTTCGCCTTGCTCCGCGGCCTTGCGATACCACTTGACAGCTTCACGGTAGTCCTGAGGCACACCCTGGCCGAGTTGGAACGCCACGCCAAGGTTGCTCTGCGCGAGGGCGTGGCCTTGCTCGGCGGCCTTGCGATACCACTTGACCGCTTTAGCGTAGTCCTGCGGCACACCTTGACCTGTGTCGTACATGATGCCAAGGTTGTTCTGCGCCATTGCTTCGCCTTGCTCCGCGGCCTTGCGATACCACTTGACGGCCTCGGCGTAGTCCTGCGGCACGCCTTGGCCTCCTAGGTACATGAGGCCAAGGATGCTCTGCGCCGGGGTGCTGCCCTGCTCGGCGGCCTTGCGAAACCACTTGACCGCCTCGGCGTAGTCCTGCGGCACGAGTTTACCAACATAGTAAATCGCGCCCAACTGGCCCTGCGCAGAGGAGTCGCCTCGCTCAGCGGCCTTGCGTACCGCTCCGACATCCTGAGCAAAGGCAACAATCGACAGCATTAACACACAACCTAGGATCGGGAGCCCGAAAGCCATCCCCGGATTATATCGACACTTTCAGGGCGGGCCGTACGCGCTCTTTGGCTTGGGCCTCAGGGCGATCCTTGCCCACGCTTCGATGCGCCGATACCGATCTGCGGACCGGGTGAGAAGATGTGTACCTACCGTTAGGCATGGTATACTTTGAATGAATGGCAACCAAACAGCGCAAGAATCCCGCGGCGGCGGCACTTGGCCGGAAGGGTGGCACGGCCCGCGCCGCTAAGCTCTCCGTGAGCGAACTATCGGCCATTGGTAAGGCAGGCGCGGCGGCTCGTTGGGGCACGGCCCGCGCCAAGAAAGCGGCGGCGGCTTCGGCGGCGGTGAGATCGAAGAAAGCAGCAGCGAAGAAGAAGGCCGCGAAGAAGGCGAAAGGGGCGTAGCGATGGCTGGACAGATTATCAATCGCGGGGAAGGCAAGTGGCTTGTGCGAGTCTTCCAGGGGCGAGACGCCAGCGGCAAGCGGATCTACTTGAATCGCATGCTGACCGGCGCGAACAAGCGCGACGCAGATAAAGTGTTTGGTGAGATGCTCAAGAATCGCGACATGGGTCCTGCAATCACTGGCAAACTGCCTGTCTCATCGCTGCTGGACGATCTTGTAGCCGACTACCGTATCAACGGAAAGAGCGTTGACTGGTGCGAGATGGTTGTCCGGGTTCACTTGCGGCCGTACTTCGGCGCACTGCCAGCCTTGCGGGTCAACACCACGATGGCGCGCGAGTACATCACCGAACGGCAGGCGGCTGGAGCAAAAAACGCCACGGTCAACCGCGAGTTGTCCCTGCTACGGCGTGCTTTCTCGCTCGGCTACAAGGAGCCCCCCCCCAAAGTGGCACGTGTGCCAATACTCCCACGCCTCGAAGAGAATAACGTCCGCAAAGGTTTCTTTGAAGATGACCAGTATCGTGCGCTGCTGGCCGAGCTTGCCGACTACCTAAAACCCGTTCTTGCGTTCGCCTACTTCACCGGATGCAGGCGCGGAGAGATTCTCTCACTTCAATGGTCACAGGTTGACCTGATCGAGAGCGTTGTCCGGCTGGAACCGGGAACGACCAAGAACGATGAGTCCCGCACGATTCCCCTGGTGTCGGAGTTGCGTGAGGCTCTGGCGGCGCGCAAACTCTTGCGCGATGTCATGCACCCTAATTGCCCTTGGGTGTTTTTCAACGAAGGCCAGCGCGTCAAGAGCATCAAGACTGCATGGGAGCGCGCCTGTAAGCGGGCCGGGCTCGTCACAGCCGACGGAAAGCATAGCCGCATCTTTCATGACCTGCGCCGGACCGGAGTGCGTAACCTCGTGCGGGCTGGAGTGCCTGAAAATGTGGCTCAGCGCATCTCGGGCCACAAGACGCGCGCGGTGTTCGACCGCTACAACATCGTGAGCGATGACGATCTGAAAAGCGCGGCAGTGAAGCTCCAGGAATATACGTCCCGGAGGTGGAACGCGGACCGCGATCAAGCAGCGACGGCACACCGGGAAATACGGGCCGAGAAAAATCGGCACACTATTGGCACACTGGAGCCTGACGAACAGTTGAATTGAGACACCTCGCAATACGGCGAAGTGCTTTATTTTCAATTGGTGCGGATGAGAGGACTTGAACCTCCACTCCCTTGCGAGAACCAGATCCTAAGTCTGGCGCGTCTGCCAGTTTCGCCACATCCGCGTGCGTCAAGGCCGAACAGTCTTTAGGATAGCATCCAGTCAGGCGCCAGACTGCTCAAAAGTGATTGGTTTCCCCGTGACTTCGGCGTAGAGCACGTCGGGATCGAGGTCCGCGCCGTTTGGCCATGTCACGGTACCCATGCCCGAATCGACCCGCACCTGCGCGAAGAAGGCGGGATCTCGTAGCGGTTCGAAGACACCTCGGAAACTGAGGCTGCGCCCGAGATCGACAACCCCTTCAATACCGTCTTCGAAACGAAGGCGGAGGCAATAGTTTTCCAGCGGCTGGGCGGCAACAATATCTTTGAGCATGTTTCACTCCAGAGGGGCGATTGCCTTGAGCTTGGATTCGGCTCGGGCAAGGCTCCAGTCCTCGATCAGTTCTTCCCGGTGCTTCGACGCCCACTCGGATACCAGACCCAGAGCGCGTTGAGACAATCGACCTTCCAGCAGGACCAGGGTTTCGATGGCGATGATGGCCTTCTCCGAACCGTAGCGGACGTGGAAATGCGGCGGGTTATGGTCGTTAAAGTACATCTGGATCACTATGCCAAAGAACCGGCTGATCTCAGGCATTCGATACCATTATGCCTCGCCTGCGACGGGAAGCTACTCCCAAGCGATCCGCGGCAAGGGCGATCCGCAGGGGCAGGCCGAGTGGTCCAGCCTTCCCCGGCGACCCGTCGCCAGACGCCAGGCGGGGTGACGGAGATTGACCAGACTGGTCAGCAGGAGTTCACCGTCACCGCGTTCTTCCCACACCGCCGCATCGGGATCGAAGTGTAGTCCGTCAAAGGCCTCGCACTCGGAGGCGAGCAACTCGCCTTGAAACCCGCGGAACTGCTCGAAGACCGGAGTGCGCCAGGCGGCCCACAACCCGTCGCGGATCGCCGGAGTCAACGTCGGCTGACTCACGCCGGTAAACGCAATCACGCCATAGACGGGCGAAGAGAGTGCCGGACGTCGCGCCGCCAGAGCAACCAACACGGAGACAGGAGCAGCCAGCACTTCGCAGGTTCGGCCCGGTGAGACCTGGTCCAGATCCATCACCGTCTCTACCGGCGGCTGCAGCCGAAACCACGGCTTCACGGCCAGGGTTTTAGGCAATGGTTCCCAACTCAACGCAATCGGAGCGGGCGGCGGAACGGCGGCGGCCGGGTTCAAGAACTCGCCGTGACAGCGATAGAATTCTGCCAACTCGATCACGCTGATTCTCGCAATCGGTCTCGCTTGGTAGTACGGCGCTGCCAGCGCCGCCTTGCGGAAGGATTGCCAGTTCGAGGACTGTTCCGCCGCACCCCCAACGGTGCGGCGAATCAGCCAGGCGGGCAGAACGGATGCGAGAGCGAATCCCATGTGAGCCTCTCCATATAGGAGTGCGTTTCGGCGGAGTTTGCTCTCACCGAAAATGCAGCCCGGCCGACACTTTCAAGGAGTACGCCGGGGAATACCACGGTATTCCGCGCACATTGAGCAGCGCGTTGTAAGACAGAGGTAGCATCGAGTGATGGTCTTCGTATGCCTGCTTTTGCTAGCGACGGCCGGATGGGCTCAAGAGCAGCCCGCCGGCCAAGCGCTATTTTCGCGAAACTGCGCCTTCTGCCACGGCGCGAATGCCCGGGGCGGTGAGCGCGCCGGCGACATCACGGGCCGCAACCTGCGCGCGCGAGTGGATTTGCCGGAGTTGATTCGCAAGGGGATCGCGGCCAAGGGAATGCCGCCATCGAATCTACCCGACGGCGAGATCAAGCAAATCGTGGCTTACCTGCAGTCGCTAGAGCCAACCTCCGGGGAAGAGGGCGAGGCGTCCAAGCCCCCCCGCATCCGCGCCAACGGCCCCACGGCGGAGCAGATCTCGCACCCGCGCGCGGGTGAGTGGCCCAGCTACCACGGTGAGATCGGAGGCAATCGCCATAGCACGCTGGCCGCGATCAACACCGCCAACGTCAGCCGCCTGGCGCCCGCGTGGATGTTCTCCGTGCCCGGCGCGCCGCGCTTGCAGGTGACGCCGCTGGTCTTTGACGGCGTGATGTACGTCACCGCGCCCAACGAAGCTTACGCGCTCGATCCGCAGAGCGGCCGCACGTTGTGGTCATTCCGCCGCCCGCGTACCAAGGGACTGGTGGGGGACGCCGCCAGCGGCATCAACCGCGGCGTGGCGATCCTCGGGCAGCGGCTGTTCATGGTCACCGATCACGCGCACTTGCTGGCGCTCGATCGCACCAACGGCAAACTGCTTTGGGACGTCGAGATGGCGGACTACCGGCAGAACTACGGCGCCACTTCTGCTCCGCTCATTGCCGGCGGTCTGGTGATCTCCGGGCACTCAGGCGGCGACGAGGGTGCGCGCGGATTCCTGGCGGCATATCAGCCCGACACCGGCGAACGGATCTGGCGATTCTGGACCATCCCGGCGCCTGGTGAACCGGGCTCTGAAACATGGAAGGGCCAGGACTGGGAGCACGGCTGCTCCACCACGTGGCTAACCGGCACCTACGACCCGGCACTCGACTCGCTCTTCTGGCCCACCGGCAATCCGTGCCCGGATTACAATGGCGACGCGCGCATCGGCGACAACCTCTACTCGAACACTGTGCTGGCGCTGGAACCGGCTACCGGGAAACTCAAATGGCACTTCCAATTCACGCCGCATGACCTGCACGATTGGGACGCCACGCAGACGCCGATGCTGGTCGATCTCAATGGCAAGAAGCTGCTGGTGCAGGCTAATCGCAATGGCTTCCTCTATGTGCTGGATCGCACCACCGGCAAGCTGGTGTACGCCAAGCCCTTTGTGAAGATGCTCACCTGGGCCAAGGGAGTCGATCAGAAAACCGGGCAGCCCATCGAAGCCTCAGGGGTGCCGACGGCCGAAGGCGTCAAAGCGTGCCCCGCCGTTGAGGGCGCGACCAACTGGTTCTCCACCGCGTTCCATCCCGGCACCGGTCTCTTGTACTTACAGGCGCTCGAGAAGTGCACCATCTACTCGAAGGCCGAAGCCATCTGGAAGCCGGGCGAGACGCACTACGGTGGCGACACGCGCCGGGTGCCGGGCGAGAAAGGCAAGAAGTATCTGCGCGCGATTGACCTGGCCACCGGCGCGCTTCGCTGGGAGATTCCGCAGGACGGCCCCGGTAATTCGTGGGGCGGCGTGCTCTCTACGGCGGGCGGGCTGGTCTTCTTCGGGCATGATAGCGGAGACTTCGCGGCGGCCGATGCCAGGACGGGTAAGCTGCTCTGGCGCTTCCCGGCGAATCAGCTTTGGAAGGCTTCGCCGATGACTTATACAGCAGGCGGGCGGCAGTATGTGGTGACGGCGGCGGGCGCTAATATACTCGCATTCGCGGTGCAGTAGAGGATTTCTAGCGTCCGCTACCGAATGCCCAGAGATGCTGCGACGACCGCACGTAGATCGCGGATCCCATCAGCGCGGGCGTGCCGTAGACCGGCTCCCCCAAGTCGTTATTCGCCAGAACGTCAAGCGTGTCACCACCGCTGAGCACGGTCACCACGCCATCAGCCGATGCCACAAACACCTTGCCGCCAGCCGCGACGGGCGACGCAAAATACGCGCCCGGTGCATTCACCCGGCCGCGAAAGATCACCTTACCGGTCTTGGCGTCTACGCAACTGACAATTCCGCCGGCAGTAACCATGTAGACCCGGCCGCGATAAGCGAGTGGCGCAGTTACTTCGGGGACGTTGCGCTTCTCCGACCAGTCCAGAGCGGCGGGAGGGAGCTCTCCTTCTCCAGCAGGCCGGACCGAAAGGAGCCCGGCCCCCGCCCCCGCGTTGGCGAACATGGCGGCGAACATACTCACCATTTTGTACTCCTGCTCGTCGACGAACCCGTCTTTGTTCGCATCGATCATTCGGAAGAAAAGCTTGATGTTGAAATGGGCCCCCGGTATGTTATCTGGCATGCCGGCGCGCTTGAGGAAGAATAGGTCGTCAGACGGCGCTTCACTTCGACTCAGTTTGCCGTCCTTGTCAGTATCGTACTTCTCGAGCGCGGAGGAGAACGGCGGCAGTTGAGCGGCGCTGGCCGGATCGCCCGCCATGCTGTATGCCGTCACATACAGGACCCCATCTCCGGCGGAAGGCGTGGAGGTCCCGCCCGAGGCCGTTGGCAGCCACCACAGCTTCTTGCCATCTTTGGACGCATAGCCGGACACCTCGCCCGGGCGGTTCAGAATGATCTGGCCGCGCCATACCAAAGGAGTCGCGTGGGCAGTTTTTGGCCCCTGCTGCGTCGACACGGCCAGATCGGTTTTCCACGCCAACTTACCGTCGATCTTGTTCACCGCCAGCAGAACAGGGCTGGGCGGATAGTCTCTGGCTAGCAGCACCAAATCGCCGCTCAGCACAGGCGATGTCCCGCTCCCATATGGCGATTTTGCCAAGTCCATTGGGTACTCCCAGGCGAGCTTGCCATCCCACTCGTACGCAAGAATCCCGTAGGAGCCGAAGTAGACGTAAACCCTGTTTCCGTCCGTAACCGGAGTCGAGTAGCGGCGCTGCTCACCTCGTGCACCTTCTCGATCTCTTTGGCTGGAACGGTCTGCCGCCAGACGACCTTGCCGTCCTTCCGGTTCAACGCGATCACCTCAAGC
>JAYTKJ010000365.1:0-1510 GCA_043730365.1 Acidobacteriota bacterium
CGCGATCCGCCCGCCAGGCGCCGCCCGCGAGCACGTAGCGCGCGCCCTCGTGCTCCAGTTCCATGAGCTGCGGCTTGTCGCCCAGCTCCAACTGCTCGGCGCGCGCCGCGGCTTCCGGCGTGTCCCTGAGCAGACTCTCCAGCGTCGCGTTGGACAAACGCGTCACATAACTCAGGCCCGCCTCGCTCATCGCGCGCAGATTGACCTCCCCGCTCATCCCGCCGTCGAACACGAACGTGGCCGACTCGATGCCAAAGCGCCGGCGCAAGATCTTGAGCAACCCCAGCAGCGTCTTGTTATCGGCGCGATTGCCGCGCAGCACGCTCAGGCTGATGGGGACGCCCTGCTCATCGGTCACCACCGCGAGGTTCACCTGGAGGCGGTCCCCGCGGTGATCGCGGCTGTGCCCGTAGCGCGCCAGCCCCCTGGGCCCCCTGCCCTCGAAGTAAACGCTCGTCAGATCGTAGAGCGCGATGCGCACGCGGCACGGGAAAGCCCTCTGGTAAAGCCCCTGCACCATACGCGACCACTGGCCGGTGAGCTCATCCATCGCCGCGTAAAGATCATCCTCGTCGAACACCTCCCCGTGGGGCAAATCGCAGGCCGCCGCCAGCAGCGAGCCGCGGGCGTGGTCGGCCACCGCGAGCTTCGCGCAGGGAAAGAGCAGGCGCGAAAAGACGAGCGCCTGGAGTCGCGCGCCAACCGTTGGAGGCAACCCCGCGAAGAGTTCCCCGAGGCCGAAGCGTCCCCACGCCTCACGCAGCACGGCGAGTCCGCCGAAGTCCAGCGCTGAATGCAGAGTGGCGGCATCGGGCGAAGCCAGCGGCTCGCCCTTGAGGCTCTGGGCGATGATCTCGCGAGTGGCCGCCGGCAGCTTCGTGATGTTGCACACCGTGCGAGAGCGCGGCCCCTTGGGAGTGCGTGAGGACTCCCTGACAAGCCAGGTCGCATAGACCTTGCCGTTCCTGGATTTGGACTTGATGACTTCGACGAACACTGGCGACTCATTGATGGCACATGGCAGGCAGAAAGCAAGAAAAACAGTGGCGTATGAGTGCAAATATTACTGGCTACATTTCAAGGCACCATGCTTGAAAATCAACGAGTTGCGCCGAATCGGCCGGAAGTCAGGTTAACAGGGGCAAAACGGCCTATTCCTTGCATGTTTTAGCAATCCTTGTTTCGGAGTGCTACTCCCAATTAATCCCTTAAACCGTTGATTTTCATAGGTTAAAGGAGGTGGCCCGAGACGGATTTGAACCGCCGACACGAGGATCTTCAATCCACTGCTCTACCAACTGAGCTATCGGGCCTAGACCTGCCCGGCTTGGATGAACTCCATGTAGCCGGCCGGGTCGATGCTATAAGCGGCACCCTTGGAGACGGCAAGGGATTTTTTAGGGGGAGAAAAAAGCGAAAAAGCGCCTCCTTGTTTCCTTGTTGGCGCAGGCTTCCTGCTTCCTGCCCGGCGGGTTTTTAAAATAACAAAGTGGCGTCAATGACCTGCCGC
>JAYTKJ010000366.1:0-23970 GCA_043730365.1 Acidobacteriota bacterium
GAACGTTGACGTAACCGACTCGAACCGCCGTGTACGGACCCGTACGCACGGTGGTGTGGCAGGGGTCGGCGGGTGACCGCCGCCCCTATGCCGATCAACGCACAAGTTCTCACCGCCGTTTCCAAGCGCGGCTGAGCTAGGTGGAAGTGGAACCGGGAACAGAGGCGCGCGAGGCCGCGGTCCACGAGTCCGGGTTGTTCCGGGCTCGCCGGTTCGTCTATAGTCAAGAGTGTTGGGATGTTTCGAACCTCAATCATGTTTAGGCGCTTGAATGGCGTGTGGGTTGCCCTATGATGCCGGTAATGGCAAAGCGGTCTGGCACCGGCGCCTGGGACCACTGGCTGCGGCATGCCTTGGCGGGCAAGTGCAAGAGCCTCATACCGTTTGCCGGGTTCCTGCGTGACGTCAGGAGTCGGACGAGGGAGTATAGTTCCACGCTGGATCGTGGTGACTGGGCCTTGGAAGAGGGGCTGTTGCAAGTGGAGTGGCTCAAGCACCATCGTGCTGTGGAAGGTGCCACGGTGCTGGAAGTGGGCAGTGGCTGGGAGCCTATTATTCCGCTCTTGTTTGTCGCCGCCGGAGCTAAGCGCGTTTATTTGACCGACCAGCGTCGCCTGGCCACGCCCGGCAGCGCGCGTTGGGCCATCCAGACGATGGTCCGGCACCGGGCCGAGATCACCGAGAGACTACAGATTTCCGGGGCTGATTTCAACCGCGCCGTTTCTGGTGACCCGATGGCCAGCGGCTTGGACGCATACTTTGACGGCCTCGGATTGCGCTACTTGGCGCCCTGCGATTGCCGGCATCTGGATCTACCGGACGGTTCCGTGGATATCGTCACGTCGCGCGCCGTTCTGGAGCACATTCCGGCCGACGTGATCGCCGCCATTCTTCGGGAACTGCACCGGATCCTCGGACCGGGCGGATTGGCTTGCCACTTTATCGATCCGTCGGACCATTGGGAGCACGTGGATAAATCCATTTCCAAGATCAACTTTCTCCAGCATTCCGATTTCGTGCACGGCCTGATCCATTCGCCGAACAACTATCAGAACCGGTTGCGCCATCCCGAGTATGTGAGGATGATGAAAGACGCTGGCTTCGCGGTCGTGCGGGAGGAAAGAGAAGTGGATGCGGCCAGTCTGATGGCTTTGAACGCCAGCTTGAAACTGGCGTCGCGCTTTGAGCAGTTTGTGCCCGAGGATCTAGCCACCACCAATACTTACCTGCTGGTCAGGAAGTAGAAGAGAGAGTAACGTCAGATCTATGGCTGCCGATCCCCGGGTGAGCATTCTCATGCTCACTTACAACCGTCCGCAGATGATTGGCCGCGCCATTGCCAGTGCGCGCGAGCAAACGTTCGCCGATTGGGAACTGATTATCGTGCAAGATGGGCAGAATCCGGAAACCGAAACACTGGTGAGCGAGTGGCTGGCTCGGGACAGCCGCGTGCGCTTTCTCCGGCGCGGTGTGGTGGGCTCAATTGCCGAAGCATCCAATCACGGCCTTGAGCGCGCGCGCGGCGAGTTCGTGGCGATTCTCGACGATGACGACTGGTGGGCTCTTTCGGACAAGTTGGCGCGCCAAGTGGAGTTTCTGGATCGCCACCCGGATTACGTAGGAGTTGGTGGCGGGTATATCGTCGTCGATCAGGACGGGCGGCAACGGGGCAACTTCGTCAAGCCGGAAGCTGATGATTTGATTCGCCGCGGCGCGCTGATGGCTAATCCAATCGCCAACTCCACGGCCATGTTCCGGCGCGTCGTGACCGGCACGGCCGTCCGCTACGACGCCTCGATGCGCCAGTTTGCCGACTGGGATTTCTGGCTGGCCATGGGCGCGCGTGGCAAACTCCACAATTTTCCGGAGACGCTGGCCTACTACGCGCTCTGGCCGGGCGGCAGTTCGTTCAAGAACCTGAAAGGCAATGCGCGCGCGGCGTTGCGCATCATTGGTAAGTATCGCGCCAGCTATCGCGGCTATGGGCGAGCGTTGCCTCGCTATCTTCTTTATTTTGGCTATGCGCATCTGCCAGAGTGGTTCAAACGGATCACGTATGAGCCGTTGTCGGCGTTCAAGAAAGCTATCACGGCGGCCCGTTGAGTTCGCAGTCGATTTACTATAACCATGTCTTCTCCTTCTTTCCCCGCTCCGCGACTCGATGGACGCAACATCGTGCTGACGGGTGCTTCACGCGGTCTGGGGCTGGCCATCGCGCAACAGCTTTGGTCGGCCGGGGCAAATCTTGCCTTAGTGACGCGCTCGGCCCCCACCGGGCTGGTGCTTCCCGCCGGCGCCCAACATTATTTCTCAATATTGGCCGACTTGGCTGACCCCGCCGCACCAGTCGCCATCGCAACCGAAGTGATCGCACGATGGGGCGGCCAAATCGACGGCCTGGTCAACAACGCGGGCATCATCGGCCCGATTGGTGCGCTGGCTGACAGTGACTGGATGGGCTGGGAGCAAACCGTGCGTGTGAATCTGCTGGCGCCCATCGCGCTGTGCCGGCTGCTGATTCCGCATCTGCGGCCTGGCGCTTCGATCGTGAATCTATCCGGAGGCGGTGCCACCTCGCCGCGACCGCAATTCGGTGCGTATGCGACTTCCAAAGCCGGGGTGGTGCGCTTTACCGAGAACCTGGCCGTCGAGTTGGCCGGCCAGGCGATCCGTGTCAATGCCGTCGCGCCAGGCGCTATGAACACGCAGATGCTGACGGCCGTGCTCGATGCCGGCGCTGCAGCGGCCGGTAAGGAGTTTGCCAAAGCCATCGAGCAAAAAGAGCAGGGCGGCGTACCGCCCGGGAAGGCCGCCGAACTAGTGGTTTGGCTGCTCTCGCCCGATAGTGCAGGTGTGACGGGGCGGTTGATTAGCGCGGTATGGGACCCGTGGCGCGGCTTGGCCTCGTTGGCGGCCGAATTGGCGTCGAGCGACATATACACGTTGCGGCGCATTACCCCCGAAGACCGCGGAAAGAAGTGGGATTGATGAAGGTAGCCATTGTTGGTTGTGGGCTGATCGGCGCCAAGCGTTCGCGTGCCCTCGGCGCGGCGCAGTTGGCAGTTGTCTGCGACGTCAACCTGGAGCGGGCGCAGGCGCTGGCCAAGACTGCTCCGGGCGTGGAAGCATCGGCCGATTGGCGCGGCACCGTGACGCGGCCCGATATCGACATCGTCGTCGTGGCCACCATTCACGATCAACTGGCGCCTATCACGGCTGCCGCCGTGGAGGCCGGCAAACATGTGCTGGTGGAGAAGCCCGGGGCCTGCCGCGCCGCCGAACTGGCGCCCATCATGGCGGCAGCCCGGCGCACCGGTTCGCTGGTGCGCGTAGGCTTCAACCACCGTTATCATCCGGCGCTGCGCAAGGCGCGCGAGATTGCCGATTCCGGAGTGCTCGGGCCCATGATGTTTGTCCGCGGCCGCTATGGCCACGGCGGACGGCCCGGCTATGACAAGGAGTGGCGCGCGGCGCCAGAGAAATCCGGGGGCGGCGAACTGGTGGATCAAGGCATGCACCTGATCGATCTGGCGCGGTGGTTTCTGGGTGACTTTGTCGATGTAAAGGGCTTCATCCCCACCTACTTTTGGGACATGCCAGTCGAAGATAATGCGTTCCTGTTGTTGCGCACCGCCGGCGGTCAAGTGGCCTCGCTCCATGCCACCTGGACCGAGTGGAAGAATCTGTTCTCGCTTGAAATTTACGGCAAACACGGCAAGCTCGATGTCAGCGGTCTGGGCGGTAGTTACGGCGCCGAAAAACTGACTTACTACAAGATGCTACCCGAGATGGGGCCGCCGGAAACCACCAGTTGGGAATATCCGATGGCTGACGTGTCCTGGAACCGCGAATTCGATGCTTTTCTCGAAGACATCCGATTGGGCCGCCCGCCCGCGCCCGGACTAGAGGACGCCGCCGCGGCCCTGACGATCGTGGAGCGCATCTACGAGCAGGAGAAAGCTAAATGATCATCAGTTGCAGCCCGCTGCGCATCTCACTTGGTGGCGGCGGCACCGATCTGCCCTCTTACTACCAGGAACACGGCGGTTTTCTCATTGCCGGCGCCATCGACAAACTGGTGTACATTACGCTGCACGAGACATTCTCCGAAGAGATTCTCATCAAGTATTCCAAGATGGAATTGGTGCAGACGGTCGATGAAATCAAGCACCCGATTGTACGCGAGGCTCTCAAGCTGGTAGGCATTGACGAGCATCCGCATCTGGAAATCGCCAGCATGTCCGACATCCCATCGGGCACCGGCCTGGGATCGTCCGGCAGCTTCACCACAGCGCTGCTGCGCGCCCTGCACGCGATGCACAAAAACACCGTTTCCCCAGAGCAACTGGCCGAGCAGGCCTGTCATATCGAACTCGATCTGCTCAAGGAGCCCATCGGCAAGCAGGATCAGTATATTGCCGCGTTTGGCGGTCTTACGTGCTTTACGTTCCATCAGGACGGCCGCGTGGAAGCGTCCCCGCTCCGCGTTTCAGCCGAAACCCTCGCAAATCTGGAAGACAACCTGGTCATGTTTTTCACCGGCTTCACACGTTCGGCCTCCGGCATTTTGCAAGACCAGGACTCGCGCAGCAAACAGAAGGATTCCAGCATGGTGGACAATCTGCATTTCACCAAGCAACTTGGGTATGACAGTAAATCGGCGTTTGAGGCAGGCGATCTGCGGCGCTTTGCCGAAATCATGCACGTGCATTGGGAGCACAAACGGAAGCGCAGCCAGGGTATGAGCAACGGACAGATCGACGGGTGGTATGAGATGGCTCGTGCCAGTGGAGCGCTGGGGGGTAAGCTGATCGGCGCCGGCGGCGGCGGTTTTCTGATGTTCTATGCCGAAGACAAGACCAGGTTACGCCGGGCTATGACGCAGGCGGGGCTGCGCGAGGTTCGCTTTCGGTTTAACTTCGCCGGGTCACAGATTCTGGTGCACAACACCTGATCCCGGAGGAATTCGCCGATAGTCAGGATTGTCGTCAATCACAGCCTGCAAGGTATGATCGTAAAAGGGAAAGGTAGGGTAGCAAATGCAAGCAACAACCGAATCGACACTTGTTCAAGCAGTACCGGCCGTCAGTGAACTGAAGGTCAAGCTCTTTGCCGATGGAGCCGACAAAAAGACCATGCTCGAGCTGTACGCCAATCCGCACGTTACCGGGTTCACCACCAACCCGACACTGATGCGGAAGGCCGGCATTACCGACTACGAAGCCTTTGCCCGCGATATTGTTTCGGTGATCCCGGACCGCCACATTTCGCTGGAGGTTTTTGCCGACGATTTGCCGGAAATGGAACGTCAAGCGCGCAAGATCGCCACGTTCGGGCCCAACGTCTACGCCAAGATTCCGGTATCCAACACCAAGCGCGAGTCCACGGCCACGTTGGTGCGGCGCCTGTCGCTGGAGGGCGTCAAGGTGAACGTCACCGCCATTCTCACCATGGAGCAGGTGCGCGAGGTGATTGCGGCCCTCCAAGGTGGCGCGCCTTGCTGCGTGTCTATTTTTGCCGGACGCATTGCCGATACCGGTGTGGACCCGCTGCCCATGATGACGGAGTCGGTTGGCCTGACGCGTCCGCATCCCGGCATGGAGATCATCTGGGCCAGCCCGCGCGAACTGCTCAACGTCTACCAGGCTCATGACATCGGCTGTCACATCATCACCGCCACCGCCGACATATTGAAGAAGCTCAGTTTGGTGGGTAAAGATCTGGCCGATTATTCGTTGGAAACCGTGCAGATGTTCTATCAGGATGCGTCGGCCTCCGGCTTCAAACTGTGACTGAGCCCGGGCCCGAACGGCCGTTGTCGATCGTCCAGATTGTCGACAACTTGGATGCTGGCGGGCTTGAGCGAGTGGTTATCGATCTGGCGGTGGCGCATCGCAAGTTCGGCCACCAAAGCGCCATTTTCTGCTTGGGTCAGCCGGGCGCGTTGGCATCGCAGGCTGAATCGGCCGGGGTTGCCGTAGAAGCGTTCGGCAAGCCACCAGGCCTGAACGCTCGCGTATGTTGGCGTTTGCGTGGAGCCCTACGGCGCCGGCACGCCGACGTAGTGCATGGACACAACCCGGGCGTACATCACTATGCCACGATGGCCGCCAAGCTGGCCGGCGTGCCGGTGGTGATCAATACCCGTCATGGCGTCAGCGCTTCCTCAGGCCGGCGATACTCGGAGAAATATTTCAAGCCGATGCTCCGTTGGACCGACAAGGTGGTTTACGTCAGCCAGGATAGCGAACGCTACTACACCAGCCACGGCATCGTGCCGGCCTCACAGGGCGTGACGATCGGCAACGGGATCCCGCTGGAGCCGTTTCTGTTGACCCCGCGGACTCCGTCCCCCGATGGCCGTCTGCGCCTGGTCACCGTGGGAAGACTGGTGCCTGTCAAATCACACGCCACGCTCTTGGCCGCTTTTGCTGAAGTGCTGCGGCGCCTGCCCAACGCCGAACTCCGCATCTATGGCGACGGTGAATTGCGCGGCGCTCTGGAGACCGAGATACAGCGGCTGGGCCTCGGCGGGCGCGCGTTTCTTTGCGGGGCCACCCGCCAGGTCCCGCAAGCGCTGGCCGCCGCCGATGCTTTTGTTTTCTCGTCTAGTAGTGAAGGCCTCCCAATGGTGGTTCTGGAAGCCATGGGCGCCGGACTCCCCATTATTTCCACGCGCGTGGGCGGCGTGCCGGAGGTGGCCCCGGAAGGCGAAGTGGCTTGGTACTGCGAGCCCGGCCAAGCCGGCGCGCTAGCGCAAATCGTTATTGAGGCGGCCACGACGGCCGGCGAACTGCAGCGCCGCGGCGCGCGCGCCCGCCAACTCGCCATCGAACGCTACTCGATCGATACGATTCAGTATCAGTACGAAAGCCTCTTCCGGCAGTTGCTCGAGATGAAAGACGTTGTGTGATGACCAAGCCCCGTATCGCAGTCGTCACCTCCTACTTTCCCTCAAGCCAGGAGCCTTATCGCGGTCACTCCACCTATCAGACTCTCCGTCATTTGACGACCCAAGCCGACTTGTGCGCTTTCGTACCGTATCTGCGCTACCCGCATTGGTATAACCCGCGTGAAGCCCGCTATCAGCGAATGGATCTGTCCTATCAGCCTCCCGGGATGGCCGCGCGCTATTTCGAGTACACCACGCTCCCGCTGATCGGGCGGCCTCTTAACGGCGAACTTGCTTACCGCCAAGTACGGCGCGCGGTTGAAGAATTCAAACCGGATCTGATTCTCAACTACTGGCTTTATCCGGACGGCTACGCGGCCGTCAAATTGGGGCGGCATCTGGGGGTGCCGGTGATCGTGGCGGCACTCGGCTCAGATGTGCGCCGGATCGATGACCGCCCAACGCGGTTCTGGACCCGCCGCACACTCGTCCAAGCCGATTGGTTGATCACCGTGAGCCGTGAGTTGGCCGAGCGTGCGGCCGAGATGGGTGCCCGGCCCGACCGCACCACCGCCATACTAAACGGCTATGACGAGACCGTCTTTTATCCGGGCGATCAGGTGGCCGAGCGCGCCAAACTGGGGTGCCAGGCGGATGCCGAAGCGATTCTCTATGTCGGTTCGCTTATCCCGAGTAAGGGATTGCGCGAACTCATGGAGGCCTTCGTCTCGCTCGCCGGCCGGCGCCCCCGCTTGCACCTGGTCTGTGGTGGTGAGGGCCCGCTGCGCGCAGAGATGGTGGCCATGGCTCAACGCGCCGGCTTGGCCGGCCGCCTCGTGCTGCCAGGCAAACTGAGCAGCTCTCAAGTGCGCGATTGGATGGTCGCGGCCGATCTGTTTTGTCTACCGAGTTACTCGGAAGGCTGTCCGAACGTGGTTATCGAAGCTCTGGCCACCGGTCGGGCCGTGGTGGCTACCAATGTCGGAGGCATTCCGGAATTGGTCAGCCCGGCCAATGGGGTGCTGGTGGAGGCGCGCGATGCGGCCGCGCTGGAAACGGGGCTTGAACGCGCTCTGGCACAACGATGGGATCCGGCGCTGGTGGCCGCCACCTATCGGCGCGATTGGCGCCTCGTGGCCGCCGACACCTGGAGCGTTTGCCAGCGGCTGCTCGCGCGCTAACCTGGGATCGGATGCCGCCACCAAGACGCGCTGTACCGCTCCTCAATCTACAGGCTCTGCACGCACCCCTGCGCCGGGAAATCCTGGCTGAGCTTGAGCGGGTTTTCGACAGTCAGGCTTTCGTGCTCGGTGAAGACGTCAGACTCTTCGAGCACGAAATCGCCGCGTATTGCCAGGCGCCACACGCAGTGGGCTGCGCCTCCGGCACCGACGCCTTGATTCTGTCCTTGGTGGCGGCTGGCGTTGGGCCCGGCGACCGGGTCATCACCACGCCCTTCAGTTTCTTTGCCACCGCCAGCGCCATTCATCACGTCGGCGCCGTGCCCGTGTTTGCCGACATTGACCCGGTTACGTATAACTTGGACCCGCAGGCGCTCACCGCCGTCGCGCGCCGCACGCCCGGCGTCAAGGCCGTCATTCCAGTCCATCTGTTCGGTGGCTGCGCCGATATAAAACCGATCCTGGCTCTGGCTGCCGAGTCCGGATGGCGCGTCATTGAAGACGGCGCCCAGGCGATCGGTGCAGCCTATCGTGGACTCCCCGCCCTCACCCTGGGAGACTTCGGCTGCCTTAGTTTTTTCCCGAGTAAGAATCTGGGCGGCCTCGGCGATGGTGGCATGATAATCGTCCGGCGCCCCGAAGACGCTCAACGCCTGCGGTCTTTGCGCGTACATGGCTCGACGGTCAAGTACTTTCACGAAACCGTCGGTTACAACTCGCGCCTCGACACGCTTCAGGCCGCCGCCTTACGCGTCAAGCTCCGGCATCTGGACCGCGAAACGGAAGGCCGTCAGTCCAATGCCGCCCTCTATCGGACGCTGCTTAGCCGGTTGCCCCTCCGGCTGCCTTCACCGGCAGGCTACCAGACCCGGCATATCTACAACCAGTTCACCATCGCCTCTCCGCGCCGGGATGAATTGAAAGCGCATCTGGCCGAGCGTGGCGTGGGCAGTGAAATTTACTATCCGTTGCCGCTCCACTTACAACAGTGTTTCCGGCATCTGGGTTATTCAGCCGGTGACTTCCCGCACAGTGAGCAAGCCGCCGCCGAGGTGCTTTCGTTGCCGATTCACTCTGCCTTGGAGGCTGGGGATTTGGAATGGGTGGCGGATTCGATTCGCGCCTTTTTTGAATAACCTACGAAGGCAGGTGCGCCGAAACCACCGGGAAGCATTTCTTGACGAGCTCAATCCCGATTTTATCGGCGTACGCGTCGCCACGCTCATCCACCGCCACTATGATGCGTATGATCGACGTATCGCTGCGCCGATATTTGATCGAGTCCATCACCAGATGGACTTTCGACGAGATCTCACTGGCCACAATGTGATGGGGAGACTGGAACCAGTAGTAGACGATGCTCTTGTTGGGGCCGTGAGTGACCACAAACCGATTGATATTGATCGGCTCACTCCGGCCCGGAACCTGCACATCGACAAAGCTGGACCCGGCCGGCGTCCAGCCTGCGGCCGGCAGACATACGCGTGGCGAGTGCGGCACCACGCCGGCGCGTTGCGTCTTAAAGAAGGCAATAAAGAGACTCGCCGAATCCGGCCCGCGCCGCAAGACCCGCGTCACCGCATCGTCGGCCTTCAGAATGTCCTGAATCTCCGGTTCCGGCTTGCTCTGGCTGACCATCTTCCAATCTTCCATGTCCGGCGGCATCTGCTCAAGCGGCGGCATCGTCGGCACATAGTCGGTGTTAGGCATCGCGTAGAAGGCTATTGCCTGGACGGCCAGCACGCCGGTAAGAACCTTGGCATGAGTTGAGGAAAATAGTTCCGATAGCATTCTTGAGCAAGCCTCCAGCCTAAACTTCTGTTACGCGCCAGCCGGGGTGGACCGGTTGGTCCACCAACGATAGCCGAGGTTGACTGCCTGGTGCGCCAGTAATAATGACGCCACCGCCACGCCCCACATGATAAAGCCTTCGGCGCTATGATATAGCCCCTCAGCTAGGCTTTTGTCGATTTCACTCATGACGCCAGTCATCGTGACGCGCAAGGCGTTGGCGGTAATCGCAATCGGAGCGCTCAAGGCCAGCAGCACCCACCGCACCCATTTCTTCGAATCGAAAAGGTAGCCATAAACCAGGCTGAGCAACGAAAGCGACATCAGCGAGCGGATGCCGCTACAAGCTTCCACCACCGACAGCCGCTGGCTGGGCAGTTCGAGAATGTTACCGTCGCGCAGCACGGGAATGCCGATCAACGTCAGCAGCACCTCGGCCACGCGGCTGGCCAGCAGTTGCAGGGGAAAGGTAATTTGCGTGTAAATGAAGGTCGGAATCCGAATCATGAACAGCAACAGAAAGATCGGAAACCAGAGCTGCCGCAATAGATTGGTCCCGCCCAAGGTCCATAGTGCGCCAACCATCGCGGTCATAAAGGAAATCCGGGCTATGAAATAGTCCGCGCCGCGAATGCCGACGATCATGCCCAGGAAACCGCCTACCACCAACAGGAGACCGACATAACTGGGATTGAGACGGAGGGCCAGAATTCGCTCGCGATCTTGCCAGGCCACGTATCCGGCAATCAGCGGAGCAAACAGTCCGTGACCCATTTCCTCATTGTTGAGCCACTCTTTGGCCATGTCAAAAACGGTGGTGGCGAAAAGGAGAATTAGCAGCCCTCCGAACCATACGATCGACGCCCATGGAACCTTGGACTGGCTCCCGGGCGCCACAGCTCCGGCTGACGGCGGCGAATCTCCAACGTAGTTCGATGAAGCCAACGAAAGTAAATCCCCTCTTCATACTACCATCGCCATCCGGCCCGGCAATAGACGATACAATACAGGCAGAAGGGCGCGGTCTAACATGGAAGGGCGGACCGGCCATCGCACCACCCGCCATCATGAGCCAGACCCCGTTCCTGGATCGCCACGCCATCGTCTATTTCGGCAACGACTGGTTTGGCGAGAACCGCACCAGCAGCCACCACATTGCCCGCCGCCTCGGCGAGCGTTTCCCCCTCTTGTACGTGGAAGTTCCAGGTCTGCGCGCCCCGGAGGTAAACTCACGGGACTTAGCCAAACTCGGCCGCAAACTGGCCAAAACCTTCCAGTCACCCAAACCCATCGGCCCCTCGATGTGGCACATGACGCTGCCGCAGATTCCCTACCGAAATGCGCCTGGGGTGGCAGACGTCAACCGCTGGTTTGGCCGCCGCATGATCCGCCGCGCGGTGGCCAGCCTCGGCTTCAAGGAAATCGTGACTTGGTTTTTGGTTCCCCACCCCGGTTTTCTGGCCGGCCACTGTGGCGAATCAATGAGCGTTTTCTACGCCGTGGACGACTACTCGGCGCTGCCCGGAATGGACAAACTCCAGGTAGCGCGTATGGATACCGAACTAACACGGGCTGCCGACCTGGTCTTCGGCGTCAGTCCATCCATCTGCAAGGCCAAGGAGCCGCTGAATCCTCACACCGTTTTTTCGCCGCACGGTGTCGACGCCGATCTGTTCGGCCGCGCCGCGGACCGTTCCCTGCCCTTGCCTGAGCGGGCCCGCAATCTGCGGTCACCTGTCATTGGCTTCTTCGGCATCCTCGATCAGCGCTTTGACGCGACGTTGATTGACTATCTGGCCCGGCAGCGTCCGGACTGGACTTTCCTCCTGGTCGGCCGCGTGGCCGTTGAAACCGCTCTCCTGTCCGCGCTGCCCAACGTCGTGATGGCCGGATCTGTCCCCTATGAAACCGTGCCGGACTGGGCTCGCGCCTTTGATATTTGCCTCATGCCCTATCGCCAGGATGCTTTTTCCCACAGCGCCAACCCGCTCAAAATGCGCGAGTATTTGGCCACGGGGCGAGCGGTGGTGTCGGTGCCGCTGCCCGAGGTGGAGCGTTTTGGCGGCGGCGTGGTGCTGGCCCGCAGTCACGCCGAGTTTCTGGCCCAGCTTGAAAAGGAATTGCGCGAGGATTCCGAAGACAAGAGACGCGCGCGTATCGCATCGGTCGCGCCCATGACCTGGGATGCCCGGGCCGCCGAGGTCATTGCCACCGCCGAACGCCGGCTAAGCCAGCTTGGGAGCTCAAATTGGCTACGATAGGATGGAGAGGGCGCGTATCGGTTTTCCCGAAAATTGGCGATGGCGGCAGGTTTGTTTTGAGGTCTCCTCAAGCCTATCGGCATTTTGGCCGATTTGGTGATTGCTGAATTCTTTTATGAAGTTGCCGCGCAACGCACAGATTTGGATGCCGGGTTACTGCCGAGCCCGATGGTGGGCCTATACGCATCCTAAACCGCCACAGTGCCGGGTCTGGCTCCTGCTGGCAGATCATTGGGAACCGTTGTTTCGAAAACCGGAATTGGCGGTGGCCCGCGGCCGGGTGGACGCCTGGGCTCAACAATGGCCGGCCATCGCCGCGCGTCATCGGGATTCGGCCGGTCAAGCGCCCAAATATACGTTCTTCTTCCCGCAGGAAGAGTATCGCCCTGAATTTCTAGACCCACTGGCCCGGATGACTTCCGACGGCATCGCCGACGTGGAAGTCCACCTCCATCATGACGGTGAGGGCCAGCAGGATTTCCTGGATCGCATCGGCGGATTCATGGAATGTCTGACGGTCAAACACGGGCTGCTGCGCCGTCGGGACGGCCGGACGATTTTCGCCTTCATTCACGGCAACTGGGCGCTCGATAACTCGCACCCCAGCGGACGATGGTGTGGGCTGAACAACGAAATTCAATTACTGCGCGACTTGGGCTGTTATGCCGACTTTACGATGCCCGCCGGTACCGAAGGAAGTCAATCGCGGACGCTCAATACCATCATGTGGGTGACCGACGATCCGGAGCGGCCTAAGTCCTACGACACCGGCATCCCAGTCCGCCCAGGTGCGCCCGGCGCCGGCGATCTGCTGATGATTCCGGGGCCGATGGGGCTGCGCTGGCGCGGGCGCCTTCTGCCGCGCGTGGAAGCCGGCGAATTGGCCCACCAGGATCTGGCCACACCTTACCGCGTAGAACGTTGGCTCGATCTGGCGCCCCGGATCGGCCAGGACATCTTTCTCAAACTGCACGCGCATGGCGCCAACGATCTGAATCTGCGCGCGCTTTTGGCCCCAGGTGGTCTGGACCTGCTCTTCCGGTGCATGGAGCGGGTTTGCCGCCAGCGGGGCTATCAGTGGTATTCGGTGACCGCTTGGCAAATGCGTCAGGCCGTCGACGCAGCTGCCTGTCGCCTCAATCCGCTGGACGCCTTGCGCTCGCCCCTTACCGCCACGAGAGCTAATGACTGACAAGACATTCCGCGTAGGCGTGCTCGGTGCCGGCTACGTCGCTGATTATCATCTGCGCGCCATCGGCGCCCAGCCGGACGTCGAGATTGTCGGGATCGCCGATCCGGACCTGATCAAGGCCCAGCAAACGGCCAGCCGTTTCGGCGTCTCGGGAGTATTTGCCGGACTGGAGGAGCTGTGTGCGGCGGCACGTCCGAATGTGATTCACGTGCTCACGCCGCCCGCTTTTCACTGCGACCTGACCCTGCAAGCGCTCGAGCGCGACTGTCATGTCTTTGTGGAAAAGCCCATGGCCGAAAAATCCGCCGATTGCCAACGCATGATCGAGGCGGCGCGCCGCCACGGCCGCGTGCTGTCAGTCAATCATTCGGCCCGCATGGATCCGATCGTGCTCCAGGCGCTCGAGCGCGTTCGAGCCGGTCAGATCGGCGATGTCCTGGGTGTCGATTTCTTCCGCAGTTCCAGCTACATTCCCTATGCCGGAGGACCGGCCCTGCCGCCGCCCTTTCGCAACGGTTCCTATCCCTTCCAGGACCTGGGCGTGCACGCGCTCTACCTGATTGAGGCGTTCCTCGGCCAGATCGCCAAGCTCGACACCAAATACTACTCCACGGGCCGTGATCCGTTTCTCATGTTCGACGAATGGCGCATCCTGGCTGAGTGCCAGCGCGGCGTCGGGCAGATTTATCTGTCCTGGAATGGCAATCCGCTACAAAACGAACTGGTAATTCATGGCACCAAGGGCGTTATGCATGTGGACTGTTATGTCCAGACATTGAGCGTGCGTAGACTCCTGCCGATGGTGCCCAAGCCGGTCCAACGTATGATGTTCGTCATCTTCAACGGCCTGGGCTCGGCCTGGGATATGGTGAAGAATTTCGCCCGCATCGCGACCGGCAGGCTGAAAGGTAATCCCGGCATCGACGTTTCGGTGGCGGGCTTCTACGATGCGCTGCGCCGTGGCGTCGAACCGCCGATTCCGGCAGACGAGGGCTACCGCATGGTACGCCACATGGAAGAGGTTTCCCTGGCGGCCGACGCAGCCAAATGCGAGCGCCTGGCGATGGAGCGGGCGCGGCCCGTGCCGCCGGCTAGCATCCTGGTCACCGGTGCGGCAGGTTTTCTCGGCCGCCCGCTGCTGCGCCGCCTGGCCGCCACCGGTGAATCAATCCGTGTGCTGCTGCGCCGTCCGGCTCCGTGGTTGTCGGAGTGGCCCAACGTGAGTGCGGTGTATGGTGACCTTGGCGAAGCCGAGGCGGTCGATCGCGCGGTGGCCGGTGTCAAGACCGTCTATCACGTAGGCGCAGCCATGCGCGGCGGCAAGGAAGAGTTTGAGCGCGGCACTATCTGGGGCACGCGCAACATGATCGAGTCGTGCTTGACCCACAAAGTGGAACGTGTTGTCTATGTCAGTTCGATCACCGTGCTCGATCAGGCTGGCCACGCCTCCGGCACGCC
The DNA here is from genome assembly GCA_043730365.1 of Acidobacteriota bacterium. Taxonomy (GTDB): domain Bacteria; phylum Acidobacteriota; class Terriglobia; order Bryobacterales; family Bryobacteraceae; genus VFZP01. The sequence goes on from JAYTKJ010000366.1 coordinate 14,776, forward strand.
CGTCAATGAGTCCTCGCGCCTGGAGCCATACCCGGAGCGCCGCGGCCTTTACACGCAAACCAAACTCACCGCCGAACAAGATGTGCTCGAAGCGATCCGGAAGCGTGGCTTGCCGGCGGTGGTGGTGCGTCCCGGACAAATTTTCGGCCCTGGCGCCGAGCAGGTTTCCCCGGCCGGTTCGATCGGCATGGGAGGCCGCTGGACCGTGGTCGGAAGCGGGAACCACCTGCTGCCCCTGGTCTATGTCGAGGATGTGGTGGACGGGCTCCTTGCCGCCGCCGCCCGCCCGGAGGCTGTCGGTCAACTTGTGCAATTGGTTGACCCGGCGCCGATCACGCAAAACGAATTTGTAGCCATCGCCCGGCGCAGCATGCCAACGCTCAAGGCTGGCCGCGTGCCGCGCTGGTTTATGATGCTGGTGGCGCGCGCCGTGGAAACCTTGGGCGGCCTGCTCAAAAAAGACATGCCGTTGTCGCGCTACCGCGTGTCCTCACTCAAGCCGCCCTATCCGTTTGACATCTCAGCGGCGCAACGGTTACTCGGTTGGACGCCGCGCGTCGGGATGCGCCGCGGACTTGCGATAACATACCCAGTGAAGACGCCGTGAGCAACGTCCGGAAGGTCGCCCGCAACTCGTTTTGGTACGGCCTCGAAGTCTTCATTGCCACCATCGCCATCCTTGGCACTTCGTTTGTCATTGGCCGCACCTTCGGTCCGCAACGCCTAGGCTACTACAACTATCTAGTCTGGCTTACCTACATGACCGGCATGTTGGGCTCGGTAGGTCTACCGGCCGCCACCCAAAAATACATGGCCGAGTATCTGAGTAAACAACAGCCAGGCGTTGCCGCCGCCATTTTCCGGCTCGGTTTCCAGGCACAGTTAACACTGGTTGGGCTGCTCCTGTCGATTGGCCTGCCACTGGTGTGGCACTTTGCGCCGGTTGAGTACCGCTGGGTTGCGATTTGGCTCGTTGTCGGCATCGCCCCACGCATGCTCGGCTTTCTGGTATCCCAGGTTAACGCCGTGTCGGAGAACATGGCGCGCAACATGCCAGCCGCCCTGGCCGGCAATCTAGTCGCGGTGGCCATCAACATGGCCGCGGTCTGGTTTGATTGGGGTTTGCTGGGTCTGGCCGTCTCGCATCCGGTTGGCCACACCACCGAGTTTATTGTGAAGTACGCGTCCACGCTCGCTACCCGCCGCCAGTGGCGGCAGGCCGGCGGACCAACCAAGCTCGAGCCGGAATTGCGGCTGCGCATTCGCAAGTTCGCCCTCCAGGGCCTCGGCCTGGTGGTGCTCAACATTGTAGTTTGGGACCGCTCGGACGTGTTCCTGCTCCGGCATCTGAACCCGGACCTGAGTCAAGTGACCTTCTTCTCCTATTCGTTCTCGCTCATCGAGCGCCTGCTGACGGTGCCACAGATCATCGGCGTCGCGATGGGATTGAACCTGATGACCTCCTTTGGCAAGGAGGAACGCCAGCGGCTGGTGGCTCTTACCGTCTCCTCAGCCACTTATCTGCTGTTGATCGGGTTGCCGGTTATGTTGGGCGCGCTGGCGATGAGCCGCCCGCTTTGGATGATCTATGGAGACAAATTCGCGCCGGCCGTGCCAGTTTTCATGATCATGGCAATGCTGGCCGTGCCCCGTACGGTGATGGCCCCGGCCAACTCGCTGCTCCAAGCCACCGAGCGACAGTTTTTCATGCTGGGTTCGACTCTGGTTTGCGGAGCTGTCAACCTGGGCCTTGATGTGATACTCATTCCCGCTCACGGCGCCATCGGCGCGGCCATTGGCAACGGCATCGGTCAGACGCTGGCGGCGGTGTCGGCCTGGACGTACATTGCGATAAGCTTTAAGCCGGAATTGAACGCGGGGCGGCTGGTCCGGATCCTGATGAGCGCTCTAGCCATGATGGCAACCGTCCTGACCCTTACCGGGTATATGCCGCCGCTATCGGGCGCCCTGATCGCCGTGCCCGCCGGCGTACTGGTTTATCTGTTCATGCTGCGGCTGACGGGCACCTTACAAGCCGAAGACCGTGACCGGTTCATGTCCCTGTCCGGATCGTTTCCGGCTGCTTTGAGATATCCTGTGAACAGAATTCTTTGGACGATAATTCCGCAACCCCGATAGCGCGACAATGGGCTTCTATCTTACTCTCCTCTATCTGGTCTTCATGATCCTCTCGCCGGCGACCCTGCTGCCGGAGTTGGCGCCGTACCGTTTGCAATGGGTCGTGGCGGGCCTAGCCACGCTGACCACCGCTACGCTACTGCCGGTCTACGGCTACCCGATTCGGAACCGCCAAGTAATTTTGATGGTCCTTTTCTTCGGCTATATTCCGTTAACGCGGCTACTGCGGGGCTGGATGGGCGGCGCGATGTTTGCGGTCGCCGAATTCGGCACCATCGCCCTGGTCTTCTTTCTCCTCTGCGCTGGCCGCCCCTCCCTCAAGCTGCTACGAGCCCTCGCCGTGGCCCTGACCTTGCCCGCGCTCTATGCCGGATTCCGCGGCATCCTGGCCCTCGCCACCGGGCTGGAAAAAGAAACCTACGTGCTTGACCAGAACCTCTGGGACAACGTGAACATCACCGTCCTCGGCGTGGTGGAGCGAATCCGCTATGTCGGTTCCTTTTCCGATCCCAACGATTTAGCGCAATATTTCCTGGTGGTGCTCCCCTTTGTGGCGCTGCTATGGAAACCGCGCTCCCCGCTACGAAATTTCGGGTTGGTAGTGCCGCTGGTGTCTTACTTGCTGGTGTGCTGCTACCTGACTCACTCGCGCGGCTCCATTCTTGGCTTGCTCGCTATCGCCATGATCTATTCGTCCCGCGTCTTCAACAAGACGGTTATGTTGTTTGCCTCGGCCGCGCTAGGCGTGGCGCTGTTAGGCGCTAACTTCGCCGGCGGCCGCTCCATGAGTTTCGGCTCTGGAGCGGACCGCATCGAAGCCTGGGGCGCCGGCCTCACCATGCTGCGCAACAGCCCGGTCTGGGGCATCGGCTTCGGTCAGTTTACCGACCACAACGACATCACTGCCCACAATTCCTTCGTGCTCTGTTTTGCCGAACTGGGCCTGGTGGGCTTCTTCCTTTGGCTTGGCATGCTGATTAGCACTCTCATCGGACTGGGGCAGTTTCTACGCCACTTCCGGACCGTGGCCGGAGCCGAGACGTTAGTGCGCTGGGCGGGAGCCGTGCAGGTTTCTCTGATCGGCTTTCTAGCCACCAGTTGGTTTCTCTCGCGCACCTACTCGGTGCTTCTGTATGTGTTGCTCGCCATGTGGGTCATGCTGGAGCGCCTGGGCGCTGCCCATATGGCCACCACTCCCGCCGACGCCGCAGTGGCCCCACAACCCACGCGATTCGCCAGCCGTCCAACTAAGCCATGGCGTTGGGTGCCGGTCACCGTCAGCACGCAATTTGGCTGCCTGCTGCTAATCTGGGTCCTCGTACGGGCCCGCTGGACCCAGTAACCGACGCTTTGACTTGAGTTACTGGAATAATGAGGAGCGTGAATCACTCCAAGGGTAGGAAGTTGTTCCGGTCGCTGGTGCGGCTTGCGCACGCTGTTCCGGTGGTCGTGACGGCCTTGGTCGGTCTGGTGCACTTTACGCCTCTTATCCCCTGGATAACTCGTCATGTCACGGTCTGGGATCCTGAACCGCGGCGGGGGATCTTGATTGTTCTGGGCGCCGAACAGCAAGCGGACGGCACCATTGGCTTGATGTCTTATTGGCGATGCGTCTACGCCGCGAATCTGTTCAAGAAGGGCGCCTTTACAGCCATCCTGGTGTCCGGCGGCGCCTCCAACTATCTGGAGCGCGCCGCCAATCCGGAACAGCCGCCGCCCCCCCCACTCGCCCAGGTAATGAGCGAATTTCTGCAGGCCGCCGGCGTGCCCAAGCAATCGATCATCGTCGAAGCTGCTAGTTCCAGCACACGTCGCAACGCTCTTGACTCGGCCCCGATCCTGGCGCGCCTCACCGGGCCCTTTACGTTGGTCACCAGCGATTTTCACAGCTTCCGTGCCCAGCGCTGTTTCCGCCGCGCGGGCGTGGACGTTCAGTCCTGGCCGGTGCCGGACGTCCTGAAGCGGTTCAATACGTGGGGTTACCGAATACAGTGTGGCGTCATGCTGGCCGAAGAGGCCACCAAGACCGCATATTACTGGTGGAAAGGTTGGATTTGAGCAGCCGTTACAACGTCACGCCGGTCACGTTGACGATCTCGCGTTCAAATTGATCGAAGAAGGGACGCGAGATATCCACGGGCCGGTCGCTTCGCTCGCCGCCCAGAAATCGAAACGGCCGCAGCGCCGCCAAACAGCGGAACATTTCGCACGGATCGATACCGGTACGCTCAAAGACCTTCGGATGTGCCTCGAGAATCACTACCAACTTCGGCGCCTGGCGAATAGTGCGCTCGGCCCCGCGTAACGCGGCCATTTCTCCGCCTTCCAGATCGAGCTTGATGACGACGTGCAGAGCCGGATCGATCTTCAAGTCGTCCACCGTCGTAACGGGAATGCCCCCGGCCGGGTCCGCGGCCAGGAATCGCGCATGATCGCTACTGTCGTAATTGGGCGTCTTCATCGCACCCTTGCCGTTGAAGTCACTGATCGCCGAATTGACCGCTACCGCATCAATGTTGAGTCGCGCCAGGTTGCGCGACAGACTCTGGTAGGAAACCGGATTCGGCTCAAAGGCGCGCAAGCAACGCACTTGCGGGCAGGTGGCCACGACTTTGAGTGAGAACAGGCCGATATCGGCGCCGCCGTCCACCATCATCACCGGCGCTTGCAGTTGGTTAATAAGACCGGGCAGCGTCTCAAACAGGAGCGCGTCGTAGTCCTGCAAATCGCGCTCGTCCCAAAAGCTATCTCGACGGCCGATCGGCACCTCAATCGCTACCTTCGAAGTAAGGGGGAACAAAACAGGCCGGTCAAACCAGCCGGACCCGCGAAGCTGTTCGGTCAACCACGAACTGCCACGGATCCTCCGGCGAACCATGGATTTAAGCACTCGAAATGTCCACGGGGCCACTGTGCTGGCAGTCTGAAACTCCATTGTCTCCATTCTGATGATTGAGCCTCTACCAATATAAACCAAACCCGGGTGCACCATCATCTGGTCGCTTCCAGAGCTGGCGGACTGGAATTCGGTTTGAAGAAACTGCGGTGGGCGGACATGACGGTCGAACGTCTGCCAGAGTTCCGCTTGGTTAGCCGAGACGTTACAGCATCACGGAAACGGTGGATGACGATTGGCTCGACCCGCCATTCTCACACTACCAGGTTCTAACCATCGGCTTTCCGGCCTACGAAATCGACAGAGCTGGCACACAATTGCACGGCCGGGTAGTGCTGGAATTCCGGCGCGATTTTGAGTGAAGGCAACGCGGCCAGGCACTCCGGCCGAGGCTTATGGAATGCCAAGGGCACTTCCAGGCCGGCCCGCTCGGCCATGGCGAGAAAATCGGACGGCCGGAGGCGGTTCTGATAGAGCAGATCGTTATCCCAGAACTTCCACGCGTCGGTCGAATAGGTCAGGTAGTTGATGAAGGTGATCGATTTGTCGAAATAGGCGTAGTGGTCCCCGCAATTGACGCTATGAATCGATAGCCCACCCGGCTTGAGTACCCGTCGGCTTTCGTTGAGAATCCGCTGAATCGCCTCCGGCGGCACGTGTTCAAACACGCTGTTGGAGAAGACGATATCGACGCTGCCATCGGGCAATCCCGATTGGGAGGCGTCGGCCGGAGAGCGGTATTCCAAGTTGGCCAACTTAACTAACTCGGCGGCGCTGCCGGCCGTGCGCAACCGGTCATAACGTTTACGCACTGAGTCAACAGTTACGCCTCCGGCCTTGGCGATTTTGTCTAGTAAGCCCTCAAGACCCTTCACCATGCGCAGAGTCAACTCGTCGCTTAGATGCCGGTTCAAGTCATAGGTGGTGCAGTGAGCAGCGCCCACCAGTGAATAACAGATGGGAAGCGTGGGAAACCAACCCGTGCCCACCTCCATCAACCGCAGCCCCTGGACGCGAATCCCGAGGCTGTCGGTGTAGGATAAAAAAATTGCCCAATCGTCAACTTTCGACTCCAACTGGCCTGCGAAATTACGGTTGGTACCTACGGTTTTTTGCAGCCAATCATTGACGGTCACGCCGCCGGGCAGGGCACTTAACCCCTTCTGGATCAAACCCTTCACACGCCAGTGCATAACGTCAATGACACCTTCCCCCGACAGTTATCTTACCAAGTAAGCCGCCCTCTCAAGCCCACGTCCCTCACCCACGACTATTCCGGTGCGGGTACACCGACGGCGGCGCGGAAAGCATCCATATCGTCGGCGGCCAAATGCGCCAGCGCCAAGAGTCTGGCTAGCAACTCCTCGGCCGTCTGAAACTGAACCTGAACCAAACCTGGAGCTATGGTCACGCCCACCAGGGCGGCTAGCTCGGAGGGAACCGCCGGTAAACGCAGGGTCGCGGCGACCGAGCGCTTTCGTACCCGGTGCAATTCGTCAGCCACGCGCTCGTGCCGGGCCAATTCAAAGCGTACGCTCTCGTCCTGAGCAAGCTCCTCCAGCCTGACCATCAAGGTAGACCGCTCTATAAGCAGTGCCTCGCCGGCCAAACCTGCGCCGAGCCGATGCAGGATACGCAAAGCTTGGCGGGGGCTGACACCAAACAGGCGCGCCACCGCTGTTCGGTCAATCCAAGGCGATGACAATGAGCCGAGTTCGGCCAGCACTGGCTCGATCCGCCGAGTCCACTCCGTCTTGCGGGGCATCGGCAATCCTTCAGGGCCACCAAGTGCGGGCTATCGCGGCGGCCACTCTCACCGAGAACCGTTCGATCGATAGTGAGTGGACTCCGATCCGCCGCAGGTCGTACCTGTCCACCTTTCCACGGCGGTTGACGCCGCCGTAGTAGGAGAATCCGGCTCGATAGCCAGCCCGTAACGCGGTGGATTTGGTGATTTCCGTGAAGCTGTTGCGAAGACCCACCGGATAGGCGATGGTGTCAGCCTCTACCCCGGCCTGCTCACGCAGGAGCGCGCGCGCCCGCACCATTTCGGCTAGCTGTTCCTGCTCAGACAGCCGCCCGAGTAACCGGTGGGAGTGGGAATGCGAACCCACTGCCATGCCGCCTTTAACCATTCGGCGGACTTCGTCCCAATTGACAAAGAGCCGGTTGGCGGGATCTGTTGAAGGCCGCTGGCTCCGGCAGGCTACCTCCAACTCGTTGATGAATCGGTCCGCGTCCAGCATCACCGGCTCTTTGTAAAGATTCAGCACATTCCGGATTGTGGCGGGCGGGCCCTCCCCCTCCAAATCAAAACGGCGCTCGGCCGGATACCGCAACGTGAAGCTGCGCTGTCGGGCGTTCTTGATGATATAGGCGATCGCGTCCCACCAGGGCACCTCAGAGCTTCCCACCATCGCCGTGGGCAGGAAAAAGGCAGCCGGTATGCCCACTTGGGACAGAATAGGACAGGCTATGTCGTAGTTGTCGAGATAACCGTCGTCGAAGGTAATCAGTGTACGGCAACCGGACCATCTTCCGGAGGCGCCGCCGTCTTGAACCCAGTCCAGCGCTTGGGGTAAGCTCAATGGCCGGAGGTGTCGCGCAATAAACTCTACCTGGGCCCGGAACTCGGCAGCGGTGGCCGAGAAAATGGCCGAATCATAAGGAGTAGCCGCCGCGTCGCCAATGCGATGATAGTTGATCACGAGCAGCGAACTTCTTTGAGGCAGGCCGAGCGACAGCCTGGGCACGCCCGTGGCGTGAATCCAGCGAGACAGCTGCTCTTTCTTGCCCGGTTTTGGCTGGCCGGGTGAATCCATTTCGATAGTTTGAGCCTCCCACACTATAGCATCTTGGCTTTTGCTGATAATTAACACTTAGACATGGGTGCAGGACGAGAAGCAATTCAAAGATCGGCAAGCTGCGTTGGCCGCCTAATCGGAATCAGCATCACCACTGGTAGGAGGTCGCTGTGACAATAGTAGCTGACACCCGCTCCACCACTCTTACCCTTGCCCCGGAGCGCCTACCGCAACTTCCGCGCACCGCCGGTTCCCGGCATGATCTCATCGGCTTCAGGTTCCTCACCGATGGCTATCACCAAGGCCGTCCGCTCCTGTTGTCCGGATGCTGATCGTCGACGAAGTGCACTCGATCCTGGCAGGCACATTCCGTGAGCAGCGCATCTTCCTCAACGCGATTCGCTTTCTGGCGAACGAACTGCGCGTCCCGCTGGTTTTCGCCGGTACCCACGAGGCCAAGCAGGCGCTGATGACAGATCAACAGCTTGCAGACGTGGTCCGCATCGGCGGAGGAAGATGAGGCCAAGGACGGGGACGGAGTACTCGTGCGACTTGAGGTCGGAGTTGGCGCGGAGCGGGTCGGCGGCGTCCCAGAAGCGCTTTTCGAGTTCGGTGACATTGGCGGCCATGGGTGGTCATTAACGGGCGACCGACGGCGGGGTGGATTTACGGCCAGTTGGTTGCTATTCGGCCATGGCCATCATTTTTACCGGAATGACCAGACCATACCCCCGCGACGAAGCCGTTGACGGCGCCAGGGTGAAAGAGGGGCGCGCGGTGAGATCCGGCTAGGTTTGTAGCGGCAGCCGGATGGTCTCGTTTCGCGAGCAAACCGGCGCCGGTGGGGGTCCGCCGGACTGGCTCGCCTTCCTGGCTGCGTGGATCGGTGCCCTTCGCTTCGCCCACTTGTGATGACGGGTATTGCTGGTTTGAAGATGAGCGCCCGCTGGTGGTGAAGGGCCGTTTGACCTGTGCCGGTGTGCATGAGGCGCGGCGGCCGGGACGATCTGGAGGTGATTTCGCATGACCTCCAGACGGCCGAACAGAGCGCTTCAAGCTGCACGATTGACGAACGATGCGGGGGATCAGCCGCGCTGGTTTGACGGATCACACCTCGCTGGCCCTGGCGGTGGAGGCGACTTGCGACTGCTCGTACTCAAGCCGCATGGTTGGATGACCAAGAACGACGGGATGTGCTTTTGGCCTTCGCCCGGATAGGCCCTGATTGGCTTGCCCAGATCAGGTTGCAAGCACAGCCCCGTCAGATCTTACTCAACTGACCAGATGCATCGGTTGGTCGAGCTTGAACGTCAGAACAGTCTCGGCTGGCACCCGAACTTCGTCACCGCGTGTAAG
>JAYTKJ010000367.1:0-2536 GCA_043730365.1 Acidobacteriota bacterium
TACTATGCTTGTAAGTAATTGATAAATATTGAGATGTTGTCTGGAGGAGTTCATTGATCCGAGCCGGGTCGTCCTCTTTCCAATGGTACTAGGAAAATACCCGGGTAAAAATGGCGTCGATGTTGACAAGTTGACGGTCGAGCGCAAAGCTCTCGCTCAGCTGGGTTGGTGTGAGCCTGGAGGCGATCTCGGGATGGGCACCGATCATGGCCCGGAAATCCCCCTCTGTCTCCCACGCCTCCATCGCCAAGGCTTGCACCACCCGGTAGGCATCTTCCCGCAGCATGCCGGATGAAGCCAGATCAAGCAGCAACTGGCCGCTGAAGACCAGTCCGTTGGTGAGGTCCAGATTCCGTCGCATCCGTTCCGGGTTGACCCGCATGCCGGTCACCAGCCAGTTGGTCTTTTCCAGGAGGTAGTCGGTCAGGATGGTCGAATCCGGCAGGATCACCCGTTCAACCGACGAGTGTGAGATGTCACGTTCATGCCAGAGCGCGATGTTTTCAAACCCCGCCTGGGCGTTGGACCGGACCAGGCGAGCCAGCCCGCAGATCTGCTCGCAGGTGACCGGGTTGCGCTTGTGGGGCATCGCCGATGAGCCCTTTTGCCCGGCCCCGAACGGCTCTTCGACTTCCCGCACCTCGGTGCGCTGCAGGTGCCGCACCTCCAGCGCTATCTTCTCGCAAAGAGCTGCCACCAGCGCCAAGGCGCATATGTAGGAAGCATGCCGGTCTCGCGAGATCACCTGCGAGGCGATCGCGGCCGGCTCCAGACCCAGCTTGGCGCAGATGAGCTCTTCGGCGCGCGGGCTGATGTGCCCGAAAGTGCCTACGGCCCCGGACATTTTGCCGGCCCGCATTTCGCCGGCCGCGGCGGCAAACCGGGTTCCCGCGCGCTGGAGCTCGTCATACCAGAGCGCCAGTTTCAATCCAAACGTGATCGGCTCGGCCTGAATACCATGCGTCCGTCCGATCTGGGGAGTGTACTTGAACTCGTGCGCTCGGGCCTTCAACGCCTCGAGGAGCTTGTGGATCTGCGCCTGAATCAGAGCCGAGGCGGCCTTCACTTGCAGAGCCTGCGCCGTGTCGACCACATCGTTCGACGTCAGCCCGTAGTGAAACCATCGGCTTGCTTCGGACGCCCCGGCGGCAGCCATCTTCTCGGCCACCGCGGTGGTGAAGGCGATTACGTCGTGCTTCACCTTGAGCTCGATCTCGTTAATGCGCGCCGCATCGAAGGCCGCGTGCTTGCGTAGGAGCTGCGCGGCATCATCCGGCACCACTCCCAACCCGGCCAGCGCTTCCGAGGCGGCTAGCTCCACCTCGAGCCAATAGGCGTACTTGTTCTCTTCGCTCCAGATGTGACCCATCTCGGGCCGCGTGTATCGGGCAATCATCCTATGCGGAAAACCTCACTTGGTTTCTTGTACTCGGCCACCACCAGTTGGGTGCCCAGGCCCCGCCCCTCGATCGCCTGCGACGCCACCAATCGCACGATCTCGGGATGGTTATTGTGTTCGCTCAAGTGGCCCAGCACCAGCGTCTGGCTTTCGCCGTCCAGGTTCCCGGCGATGTACTCACTCACCACGTCGTTGGACAGGTGTCCTTTTCGACCCATCACCCGCTGCTTGACCGACCACGGATAAGGGCCAACCTTGAGCATTTCCAGATCGTGATTCGATTCCAGCACCAAAAACTGACACCGGCTCAGGTGATACTTCACCGATTCCGGCATGTAGCCCAGATCCATGGCGAGGCCAAATTTTAGCCCTTGCGAACGCACCGTGAAGCCCACCGGATCGAGCGCGTCGTGCGGGATAGTGAAACTCTGCACTTCCAGGTCACCGATCATGAATCCGGTCCCGGCCTGGAAATGTTCCAGCGGCGGTGGATCGCCGACCCACTCAATGAGCGGCGCGGTCAGTTTGGTCATGAACACCGGCACGTTCCGGCCTAGCTTGCGATAGTAGCGGCTCAGCACCCCAAGGCCGCTAACGTGATCGCTATGCTCATGCGTGACCAGGATGGCGTCGAGCGCGTCAGGGTCCTCGCCGATCGACCGCATCCGCTCGAACGTTTCCTTGCGGCTGAGTCCGGCGTCGATCAGAATGCGCGTGCGGTCGGTTCCGACAAACGTGCAGTTGCCAGCGCTGGAGGTAGCGAGAACCGAGACTTTGAGCAACCTACTATTGTATGGGAGCAGCGCCGGACTGAATAGTGGCTATGCCAGTAATTCCTTCACCGGTACACCCGTGCGGTCATCCAGCGAATTGGCGATCTTGATGGGCCGTCCAATCGGACTCATATATTCCTTGGTCCAGTCAATGCCCAAGGCCTTATAGATGGTCGCGTAAAGATCGCCCATCGTCACTACGCGTTCCGTCACGTTGTGTCCGCGCTCATCACTGGCGCCCACCACTTGCCCGGTTTTAATGCCCGCTCCGGCCAGCGCCATGGACCAGCAATTCGGCCAGTGATCGCGCCCCAGGTTCGGGTTGATGGTTGGCGTTCTTCCGAATTCTCCCATCGCTACCACC
>JAYTKJ010000368.1:0-24908 GCA_043730365.1 Acidobacteriota bacterium
ATCCTGGCGCGCCGTGCCACCGATGGTTGGAACACGCAGACCGTATTGGACTTCGCCTATCCACAGGGCACCGAGCCGGGGCAGTATCGTTTCACGCCGCCCAACACCTTCGTTTTTCTCCCGCAATGGGGCTCGGTGAGGCCTTTCGTGTTGAGAGACAGTCAACAGTTTTGGCCCAATCGCCCGTACCCGATCAACAGCAACCGGTACACCGACGACTACAACGAAATCAAGCGGCTGGGAGGCGACGGCGTCAACACACCGAGCGCCCGGACTCGGGAACAAACGGAGATCGCTCTGTTCTGGCTCGAAGGTTCGCCAGTTCAATGGAACCGGATTGCCCGCCTAGTGTCGGCGGCGCGCCGCCTCACCTTGTGGGAGAATGCCCGGCTATTTGCGCTCCTGAATTTAGCGCTGGCCGACGGATACATCGGAACGTTCCAGGCCAAATACGAATTCAACTTCTGGCGCCCGATCACGGCAATCCGCCTCGGGGAGTCGGACGGCAACGCGAATACCGCCGGAGACCCCAACTGGTCTCCCCTAGTTGACACGCCCCCGATTCCGGATCACGACTCGGGTCATGCCGTGGAAGGCGGCGCCGGTGCTCAGGTGCTCGAACGCTTCTTCGGCTCCGATCGCCAGCGCTTTCAGGTCTGCAGCACGTCACTACCCGCGGGCTCCAGATGTGCCGATGCGACGCCGGTCATGCGCACCTTTACCACCTTCTCTCAGGCCGCGGACGAGAATGGCGTTTCTCGCATCTATGTGGGGTATCACTTCCGTAACGCCGTAGCCGAGGGAATCCAGCATGGACGCAAGATTGGGAACCGCGCGTTCAACCGTTACTTGAGGCCCGTTCAATAGGAGGGAAACAGCCGGCGGCGGAAGGTGTGCGGCGCACACGGTACTTCCACCGCCGGCTCTGACAAGTCAGGACAGAGACAGAGTCAAATTCCGGCGCGTTCCGGGCCATCTGGAGTAAGAGCGGAATGTGACCGGCTCCCGTGATCACGAGGATGCGATCCGCGACGGATGTACTGACTTGCAGAAGGCTGTAATGATGCGCTAGTGAGCGGGGGAGCGCGCAACCGTGGTTTCGCCCTCTACTTGATGCCCGCGCCGTAACCCAGCACCTTCTGCCAGGACTGCCCTTCCAGCCAGTCAAACCGGTACTCCAATTTCATCTCGAAGGCATTGCTGGTCAGGCCCCATGATGGCCGGGCAAGCGGATCGCGGACGCTAGCTTTGTTGATGAAGTGGAACAAGGACCAAGTCGGTTTGAGCGCTAGTTTGCCGGCGAGCGGCACGGACAGGCCGACGCTGAAGAGGTTGTTGAGCCTGGTGTCTAGAGGGAAGTCTCTCCCACTGTTGAAGTAGAGGCGGCCGCGATTCTCCAGCACCAGTTGAACCGCACTGTCCGGGCGCAAGGGAATGCGCCAATTGAAATTGAAGAATGCGCCGGTTTCCAGGCCTTGGCCCATGGTGGCGATTTGGCGGGGTGTGGCGGGTTGCAACTGATCGGCCGTAAGACCCTTCAAGCACGTAGACAGTAAGCTGTCCCGCAGATCGCACGCGGCGTTGTTGAGGAACTGGTAGTTGACCGTCCGTCTCACTGAGCCGGCAAACAGACCTACTTCGCCCCAACTGTCGCGGGTCTCACGGCGCAGACCTGCCTTGGCCAGGTATCGCGATGTCCGGCCCGTGCGGGCATCGAACGCGGCGCTGCAATTGCCTTCCGACGATTCCTTCGATCCGCCGGGACAATTTGCGCCCGCAGGCTTGGGGAAAGCATAAGAAGACTCGATCCGCGGGTTCTCAAACTGCGTGTTCCAGATACCGGAAATGAGCATGCCAATCCAGGGTCTCTGCAGAATCACGGGCGTGAAACTCATGCGCCATCCGCCTTCCACAGAGAACTCGTTTTGCGGATAGGTGCGGGCAACGCGGCCCTCTTTGTTCTCTATTTCCTGGCGTTGGAAACGGCTCTCGGTGCGCAAGAAATCCATGGACCGGCGTTTTTCGCGGCGCCATTCCAGCCCCCAGGCGCTACCCCACGTCGTGTTCTCGGCGGTAGTGACGCGGCTATCCTGCACCCCCTGAAACCGCCGCAGCAATTCTGACTGATCAGGCTGATTGTTACGCGAGCGAGAGAGGCTGAACTCTGTCTTCTCGTTGATGAACCGCCAGCGGCTGCGAACCTGCGCCATCGTCTCGGCATCCTTGCCCAAGGGGCTGCCTTTTTTCACGCCGGGCAGCACGGGTGTCAGGCGTTTGGCAAGGTTGAAGTAGGCCGACATGCGTTGGCCGAAACGCGCAGGTGGCGGTGTCAAGGAGGGCTCCCATAGCGTGTGGTCAAAGTAACTCGAGAATTCGGTTCTCCGGCGCTGTTCGGCGGGTTGGCCATGGTGGGCGGCGGAAAGCTGGCGGTACACTATCTCCGAAATGCGTTCGTTGACTTCCAGCTCCGCCGGCCGCTGCTCACGGCCCGAGAGGGGCTGGCTCAGTTCCGGATAGCCGGTGTCGCCGAACGCCAGATAATCGGTCAGCGCCACCTTGTAGGGTTTGTCATCCTCCAGCGGTGCGCCGTCGACGACCCACTTCTTCGAGTCCGGATCTTCGAACACGCCAAGCACGTGCAGGCCCAGCCGCGATTCACCGCGATCCTGGTAGATATCGGCGTCCAACTGGTCCTGCTCCTTGCTTCTCGCCATCGCTTGCTTGAGCGCCGAACCCTTCACCAGCCGGGTGAGTAGAAAGTCGCCTTTCCAAACGATGCTCTCGACGGCCGCGCGGATCCGGTCATCGTCGGTGGTCACACCCTCGGGGCTGCGCGTCAGGAGACTCTTGATCTCGAAAAGATCGCGCTTCTGCACGATGGCGATGGACGCTTTGGTGGCACGCCTCATCGACTCCAACAGTAAGTCACGGAACGAAACATCCAGCTTGGTAAGATCGGCTGCCACGCCCAACCGTTCCACTGCCTTCACCAGGGCTAAGCCAACAATATCGGTGTCCGTTCCGGGCAGGCGCAGACCTTTTCCTTCGCTTGGATCCAATCCGTCAGAAACTGTGCCACCGGCTTGCTTTCGCAACAACCTGACTCGCTGCGCGTGGAGCCGAAGTTCGCCGGGTTTCCCGGACACGTAAGGCGCTGCCGGGGACACGACCAGAGGCGGATAATCCGGCGGGAAGTAGACTCGGGAAAATGGAGTGAACTGGGCGGCGCTAGCCTCCGTGATCACCAGTTGGAATTGGTCCGCCTTGCCCAGGGCCTGTTGCATTCCGTGGGCGGCATCGGCAGGCACCTGCGCCAGCAAGATTCGTGTCCGCTCCTGGGGACAGTCTCCGCGAGCGGTGCAGTAATCGAGCGCCTGGGCGACGGCGGCCAGGGGATCCAAGGCCTCCAGCCGCACTTCATATTCAGGCTGGCCTTTCTCAGCGACGTGACGCCAGATGGCATTGAGCTTGCCCACCTGCCTTTCCATGCCTGCCGACACGACGCCGAACACCACCGCGTCCTCCTTCGGAAAGACCTGATAGGGCAAGGTGTTGGTCTCGGTGAAGAAGAAGGGCTTCTCCACACGGACCACCTCGCAGTAGCGTGTTTTCGCTTCGCCGTCTTTCCCCTTGACGATCTTCGGGTATGGGTCGGTGACGCAGAGGTGATAGGTTGCGCCGGGATCAAGCGGCTCAACCTTGTCCTGGTTGAGTTCATAGACGCCGGGAGTCTTGAGCGTCTTCAAGGGAGTGCCCTTGCCTTGCTGGCAGGCAGTGTCAAGATCGCTCGAAGCCTTGCACAACTCGAGCGCGCCGAATCGGCTTCCTTCGGGCACGGTGACTTTTACCCGCCGCCACCATGGCGAAATCACTTTGGGCAGCTGAATCTTAATGGTCTGGTGTGTGCGTGCGTAGTCGCTGGGCCGAAACTGATCCTCGCGCGCGGGCTTAGGGTCCAGCGGCTGCCCCCGAATGACGAGATTGGCGCCCAGCATGCGGATACCTTTGCTTTCGAGGAGTTGAGCCACCTGGCGCACGTGCTCGGGTCCAAAGTAGAAGTCGTGCTTGCCGGGAACAATTGCGTTGTAACCAGCGTCAATCAGGAACTCGGCGACGCTGTCGCTGTCAAGATTGGAGTTGCCCTTGGCCTGGTCATCAATCACTTCCTGGAATTGCTGGCGCCGTTTCTCGAAATCCTGCAGCCATATCCATCCCTGCTTCTCCAAATAGTAAAGCTCGTCCATCGGCACGGCGATCCGCTCTCCGGTCGCCTTTTGCAGCAGCGCGGTGCGAGCGCGGTAATCGAGCGAGAAATGGTCTCCGGCGCCGAGAGTGAGGGACTTTTCCGCTTTCTCACGAGCCTTGACGATCTGCTGCTTCAGCAGGGCTGAGTATGGGCGCTGGCCGACCGGCCAAGGCTCACACTTGCGCTCGTAAAGATCGACGTCGATGTTCTTGCCGATCCGCGACTTATACTGGCTGCGTTGCAACGGCCGAAACAACTCTTCGCGGCACGCTCGCGCGTAGCCGAGTGTGCGCCCGGTGTAGACCACGGTGAGATCTTCGGTCGGCGGCGCCTCCGCCAAGGCGTAACCAATGAACAGGAATCCCACAATCAGAGCCCTCATGCACGTCCCTCCTCCGGGTGAGTTCAAGCCTCACCATAATTTACACGAAGGCATAAGTTCGGTGGTGGGAGTTGGCGGGGAGGGAATTCCGCACTGGAGAGTAACTAAGCTGACAGCAGGTCCGGCTCGCCCACTTGTTGACGCCACATTGCGTAGTAGAGTCCTTTTTGTGCGAGGAGAAGCTCGTGCGGGCCTTCTTCGACGATGCGTCCGCGTTCGAGTACGTAGATGCGATCGGCGTGCATGATGGTCGACAGCCGGTGGGCGATCAGAATCGAGATGGCCGAACGCCGGCTGGCGACTGCGCGGATGGTGGCGCTCACCTCTTCCTCGGTGAGCGAATCGAGGGACGAAGTGGCTTCGTCGAAGACCATGAGATCGGGCTGGCGCAGCAGGCAACGAGCGATCGAGAGCCGCTGTTTTTCGCCTCCCGACACTTTCACGCCGCCCTCGCCGATGCGGGTGGCGAGTCCATTTTCGGCGCGTTCGAGGAGCGTCTCGGCGGACGCCTGCTGCAGGACTTCAAGGCATTCGGCGTCCGTGGCACCAGGGCGCACGAAGCGCAGGTTGTCGGCGATGGATCCGGAAAAGAGCTGGGTCTCCTGCGTGACGAAGCCGATCCGCTCGCGAAACGCCTCAAGGTCGACGTCGCTGTTGGGGGACCCGTTCAATAGTATCCGGCCGCTTTTTGGCTGGTACAATCCGACGAGCAATTTTACGAGGGTAGATTTCCCGGACCCGGAAGGCCCCGCAAAAGCGATCGTCTCGCCGCGCTTCACGGTGAAGCTGATGTTGGAGAGAGCGGGCTTGGCGGCGCCCTGGTGTTGGAACGTGACGTTGTCGAAGGCCATCGATTCGAGCCGTCCGACCGGGACCGGATTCTCCGGTTGACGGTCCGGCGCCATCGCCAGGATGTCCGCGAAATTCTTGAGCGACACTTCGGTCTCGCGGTAGACGTTGATGACGTTGCCGAGTTCCTGCAGCGGTCCGAAGATGAAGAACGAGTAGATGAGCAAGCTGAAGAACTGCCCGACCGTGATTTGTTGGGCGAAGATCAGGTACAGCATGAAGAAGAGAATGCTGGTGCGAAGAAAGTTGACGCAGGTGCCCTGGATGAAGCTCAGGCTGCGTAGATACTTTACTTTCTTCAGCTCGAGTGCGAGGATCGCGCCGGTGGTGGCGTTGAGGCGGGCGACTTCCTGCTTGGCGAGTCCGAGGCTTTTCACCAGTTCGATGTTGCGCAGACTCTCGGTCGTGGAGCCGGCCAGCGCCGTGGTTTCTTTGACGATTTCGACCTGAATCTTCTTGATGCGCTTGCTGAGGATGGAACTGAGCGTCCCCAGCAGAGGGATGGTCAGAAAAAACGCCGGAGCGATCGCCCAGTGAACGTTGAAGGCGTACACCATCACGAAAATGACGCCCACCAGCGTGCTGAACAGAATGTTGATCGAGACCTGGATGAACTTCTCGACATCGGTGCGGACCTTCTGCAGTTTGCCCAGCGTCTCGCCGCTGCGCTGGTCCTCAAACACCTGATAGGGCAGACTCAACGAATGGCGGATGCCGTCGGCATACATCTGGGCGCCCAACTGCTGGGTGATGCGGCTGATGATGTAGTCCTGGATGTTCTTGGCGACGCGCGAGATGAAGGCGACGCTCACGGTGGCGGCAAGCAGGAGTCCGACGCCGCGGAAAAACTGCTCGGTCGTGTACTGCTGATATTTGGTCGCGTAGGTATCGATGACGTGGCGGAAGATGAGCGGATCCAGGAGAGAAAAGACCTGGTTGATCGTGGCCAGGAGAAGCGCGAGGGCCACCATGGGGAGATAGCCTTTGAGGTAGCGGTACAGGATGGCCATGGTTCGGTGCTGCGAGTTTCAGCCAAAAGCCAAAAGGGCGAGACACGTGTCCCGCCCCTTTGGAGAATACATCGAGCTCGCCGTTCCGCGCGGGATTACGCGCTGAACGAGCTGCCGCAGCCGCACGTCGACTTGACGTTGGGATTGGAGAACTTGAAGCCCGAGCCTTCGATCGACTCGACGTAGTCCACCTGCGCGCCTTCGAGATAGAGGAGGCTCGCCTGATCGACGAACACCTTCAAGCCGCCGTAGTTGTAGGTCTTGTCCAGCATTTGCGGGCTGTTTTCAAACGCCATCGAGTAGCTGAAGCCGGAGCAACCGCCGCCGACGACTGCGATGCGCAGCCCGGCCGGTTGTGGCACTTGTGAGGTGAGAATCTCCTGCACCTTGGTAATCGCGTTTTCCGTTAGCGTGATCATGTTTTCAATCGCCTCCTGGCATTCAGTACTTCAATCTACAGTTTACAGCACAACTTGGCCGCCGTGCCACACCCTTTTGGCAGATGCAGCACCGCGCCCAAAAGATTCAACAGCGGGGACCCCTGCCGGTCTGTTATTTTTGAACGAGATGCGGGCCGGATGAAACCGGTCGTGAGCGGGATGCGTCGGACTCACTGAGATGACGGACGCAATGACGGCAACAGGTACTATCCCGTTCCCCGTGGCAGGGAAGGCGAAAGCCAGAGTGGATCACAAGACCTCCGACGAAGCGGTGCTGGTTCGCCGCGTCCAACAGGGCGACGAAATGGCGTTCCGCGATTTGGTGGATCGCTATCAGTCCAAGGTTTTTTCGATCATCTATGGCATCCTGCGCAACCGGAACGATGCCGAAGATATCTCGCAGCAGGTGTTTGCCAAGATCTACTTTTCGATCAAGAACTTTGACTTTCGCTCCAGCCTGCTGACGTGGATCTACAAGATCACGGTGAACGAGTGCTACGATTATCTCCGCAAGAAGAAGGTCCGCAAGCTGGTGTACGAGAGCGATTTCACCGAAGAGGAAGCCCAGCGGATGGAGCGGGCCGAACCGGGTACGGACGGTAAGGCCAACCTCGATGAGGATCTGGCACGGCGCGACCTGGTGTTGAAGCTCCTGGCCAAAGTGAGCGAGGAAGACCGGAATCTGCTGATGCTGAAAGAAGTGGAAGGCCACTCGGTGGAAGAGCTAGCGGCGATTACCGGCATGAACGAGAATACGATTAAGGTGAAGCTGTTTCGCGCCCGTCAAAAGCTGGTGAAATCGGCTTCGCGCCTGCTGCCCCGGTTCGGCATGGCGATTTTTGGCTAGGACCGGGGGATGCGCGAACGAATGATTTATAGTAGAGTCATCAAGGGTCAAATCCAATGAACCGGCGAATTGAAGACAACCTGGAAGCGTTTCTGAGCGGCAAGCTCGACGCCGATGGCGCGGCTGAATTCCGGCAGGATGTGGCAGCGTCCAACGGCGAGACTCAGCAGTTGATTGCAGGAATGGAAAAGCAGTCGCGGCTGATCCGCTCGGCTCTGCGGCCGGCCGATAGCGATGTTGAGCTTGGGGCGGGATTTTATGCGCGGGTGATGGAGCGGATTGAAGCGCAGCGCGCTGCCTCGCCGTTCTGGGCCGCGTTTCTCGAGCCACTATTTTTCAAACGGCTGGTGATGGCTTCGGCCACGCTGATGCTACTGCTTGGCCTCACGCTGTTTACCGGCGGGCCGGATGATGCCGCCATTGCCGCCGATTCGCAGCAGGCGCCGCACGTGATCATGGCGGGCGAGCCGGAGCCGTTGATAGTTGCCACGCCAGTTTCAGAGGGCGCGGGCCGCGATGTGGTGCTGGGCGACCTCACCACGTATCAGGAGTGATCGCTTTTCGCAATGAGTTTCGGCGAATCCAGTTCGGCCTCGCGCAACCCGAAGATCGCGCTCGTGATCCTGCTCGTTTTCGTCTGCGGCGGGATGACCGGTGCCGTGGCGGCCCGATATTACTACCGGGGCGCGGCGATAAAGGCGGCGGCGGCCCAGAAAAGCTGGAAAGAAGGCGGCAAGGAGATTTCGGTGGAGCGGTTCCGCAAGGAACTCACGCTTACCGACGATCAGACACGTGAAGTGGCCGAGGTGCTGGATGACTTCGTGAAGTACTACCAGACCCTGCAGGCCCAGATGGATGACGTGCGCGCCAATGGGAAAGATCGCATTGTGAATATCCTAAACCCCGAGCAGCGCGACAAATTCAGCCGGATGATGACCGAGCTACAGTCCCGCCAACAGATCAAGTAGCCTTGTCATTGGATCAGGCGTCGATACCTGGTACGAATTTGCGTTCGGCCCATCACCTCTCCGCGATAAAACAAGAATCGAGCTATTCGTTTCATCGGCGCTTTGCCGCCGGGACTGCACCGCTATGCCGCGATCGGCTACAATTAAAGAGGTGATCGGCGGGTCCGGCAGCATTTTTTACTGGATTCTTGGCGCGATCCGTGATAGATAATGAGTGTAGGCAGACGCTGGCAGGGGGCCAGAGTCCGCCGGCCACTTCCCAAACAGCTCCAAGTCGATTCTCGAACCCACAATCCGTAAGGTCATACCAGAACCAGCCGTGTATTGGTGGGTCTGTTCTTTCCAAAATCGTTCAATTCGCGTTGCCTCCGGGCAAAGCATGTAAGGAGTAATCCATCGCCATATGGACGGCGAGCGCAAGTATAAACAAAGGGGTTACCAGGACGACGGCCACGACGCGCTGAATCGAGGGGACCGCCCACGTCAGCAGCAGCAAGGTCCTCGCCCTCCAATTGACGTCACCGGACCCCGCCTGCCCCGCATGGTCCAAACGGTGACTGCCGTGCGTTGTTGGAATTGTTCAACGACGCTACCGATGACGGCCGAAATCGGCGCCGGTTGTCCAAAGTGCAACTCAGCCCTTCATTGTTGTAAACAGTGCGCCCACTTCGAACCCTCCACCCGCTTCCAGTGCCTGAAGCCAATCCCTGAGCGCATCGCCTACAAGGACCAGGCCAATCAGTGCACTCTGTTCTCGTCTCGGGTTACCGTAGCGCGGGAAGGCAACACGCCCATGTCGAACGGCGGCGCCCTCACCGGAGGGACTACGCTGAACTCGCCGCGGTCCCCGTCCGACGCCCGCGCCGCGTTTGATAACCTGTTCAAGAAGGAGTAGGCCGCTCCCGATTCGATTCCACCCTGGACACCAAGCGGCCTGCTGCTAAACGCCGCTGGAGTGTTCCCCATTACAGACTCAAGACCGTTGCGCGAGGTGGTTGAGGCCGAAGGCCACCTGATCGACTCCCATATCATGGAGCGGATTTTCGACACCGTTGTCGAATACGAAGGCCGCTTCGAGGTGGAGCGATTTCACATCGGTCGAACCAACTCTGAACCTTCCCAGTTGCGGCTCAGCATCGAAGCGCCTACGGCTGCGGCGATGGACAAGATGCTGGGCCAACTCCTCGGTCTGGGTTGCACACCCGTGGACGGGTCCGATGCGATGCTGGTGAGGATCGTCCGCAACTGTTGCGCGCCGGAGGATTTCTACTCCACCACCAATCACCGCACGATGGTGCGCCATGGCGGAGCCTGGATCACGGTGGAAAATCAACGCATGGACGCCATGATCGTGGTGGGCGAGGGCCAAGCGTGGTGCCGTCGGCTGCGCGATCTTCGCACTGGAGATCTGGTGGTGACAGGCATGCGCGGCATCCGAGTGGTGCCCGAGTCCAAGGAACGAGACCGTCAACACTTCGCCTTCATGTCCAACGGCGTGTCATCTGAGCGCCAAGTGGAAACGGCGGTGCGTCAAACGGCCGCGCTGGTGGAACAGTCACGGCAGCAGGGGCTGCGCATCGTGGTGGTAGCCGGGCCGGTGGTGGTCCACACCGGCGGCGCCAAGCATTTGGCTGCCTTGATCCGCACGGGATTTGTAGACGCGGTGCTGGGCGGCAATGCCGTGGCGGTTCACGATATCGAGAATGCTTTGCTCGGCACCTCGCTCGGCGTGCGGCAAGCCGATGGACGCCAGGAAGAGCATGGCCACCGCAATCACATGCGAGCCATCAACGCCATCTACCATGCCGGCGATATCAAGCAGGCGGTGGAGACCGGCAAGCTGGAGTCCGGGATCTTCTATGAATGCGTGAAGGCGAAGGTTCCGTTTGTGTTGGCCGGCAGTTTGCGTGACGACGGGCCGTTGCCGGACACCATCACTGACATGAACACGGCCCAGGATGCGTACGCGGCGGCGTTGCAGGGCGCGGGCCTCGTGCTTTGCCTCGGGTCTATGCTGCACTCCATCGCCACCGGCAACATGCTGCCGAGCTGGGTGCGCATCGTTTGCGTCGACATCAATCCGGCCGTCGCCACCAAGGTGAGCGATCGCGGCACGGGGCAAGCGGTCGGCATCGTCACCGACGTCGGCCTGTTTCTTGAACTACTGGCGCGCCACCTGCACACCGACTAGAGAAATCGCGATGCCCAAACAACCCCGCGAGTACACCGAAGATCACGCCCGCGCCGGCATCGAGGCGCCACTGCCGGAGATCGAGTGTTGGGAGAACCAATACCCGGGCTACGAGATTGTCATCTCCACGCCGGAGTTCACCAGCGTCTGCCCGCGCACGGGCCTGCCGGATCACGGTACGCTGACGATCACGTATGTGCCGGATCGGCTTTGCCTCGAGTTGAAGTCGCTGAAGATGTATCTGCTGGCTTATCGCAACCTCGGCATTTTTCAGGAGAACATCGTCAATCGCGTGCTCGCCGATATTGTGGCGGCGGCCAAGCCGGTAGCGGCGACGGTGCATGGCGACTTCACTCCGCGCGGTGGTCTCTATTCAAAGATGACCGCTCGTTTTGAACGACGGCAGCAACCAGGGCGGAGCGGCAAACGTGGCTAGCAACAGCGATCCGAAGCGGGCCGAGTTGGCCGCGCTGGTCAACGGGATCCGCGATAGTGTGCGCCGGCGGCATGCCAACGAGGCGGTGGCGGCGGGCGTCGAAGTAGAGCTTCCGGACCTGCTGCCGATTCTGCATGCGCGCGACGCCGCGTTTGCCAAGGCGGCCGCGATTGGGCGAGTGAACCCTCGCGCGGGCGGGGTGGTCAACGCCGTCATTCAATCGGTGAAGAGCCTGGTAAGCCGGTCTCTGGGCTGGTTCGTGCGCGATCAGGTGGAGTTCAATCGCGCCACGGTGGCTTCCACCGAAGCCATTATGGCGGCACTACAGGAGAACAACCGCGCGTTAAGTGAACTGGCCGCGCGCATTCCGGATGTGCAGGCAATCGTCGCGCCGATCGTGCGCGATGTCTCCGGCATGCAAGGACATTGGATTGCCTGGAGGAGCGAGTGGGAGCGAAAACTGTCCGCCACCGAGATCCAGTTCCTGCGCGGACTGTCCGATCTCCAGGCCGCGTTCCACCATCGGGCGACGCTGATTGAATCCAATTCGCGCGAGCTGGCCGCCTCGCAGTGCCGTGACTTCGAAGGTGCGCTGGAGCGGGCCAACGCCGAGTTGCAACGCCGATTTTGGGCGGACCTTGAGCGCATTCGGTTGGAATACGAAAGCATCATTCACAACGAACTGCGCGTGGTGCGCCAACGCGCCGGGTTGCTGGCTCCGCCGACGGTAGCGTCCCCGCCGGTTTTTGCTGCTGCCGTCACCGCGGCGCCGGCGTCATTCACCGAGTCTTTCGACACCTGGAAGTTCGCCGAAAAGTTCCGCGGGCCGGAAGAGTACGTGCGCCGGAATCACGAGTTCTACTTGCCCTACTTCACGGGGCGCAAGCATGTCGTCGATCTCGGGTGCGGCCGAGGCGAATTCCTCGCGCTGCTGGCCGAACACGGCATCGCCGCGCAGGGCATCGAGTACAGCGAAGAACTCACCGCCTACTGCCGCCGCGCCGGCCTCAACGTCTCGCGCGCCGATATCTTTGAGTTCCTCGAGCGCGCGCCGGAGCTCTCCTTTGACGGGATCTTCTGCGCCCAAGTGGTGGAGCATCTGGAACCGGCGCGGCTGCCCGAACTGATTCGATTGGCGCACTCGCGCTTGGCCCCGGGCGGCGTGTTTGTCGTCGAGACCCCGAACCCCGAGTGTCTGGCCATCTTCGCCACGCATTTCTATCTGGACCCCACGCACACGCGCCCGATCCCGCCCGCGCTGCTGGCGTTCTACTTTGAGGAATTCGGTTTCGGGCAGTTGGAAACCCGCCGCTTTGCTCCGGCCACTGAGGCGACACCGGCGCTGGCTTCGCTCCCCGAGGATCTGCGCAGCGCTCTCTTCGGCGCGCAGGACTACGCGGTGATCGGCAAGAGATTGCGGCAGCCATCAGTGATCGGCTAGGAAACCGAGGCCACGATAATAACAGACATTGACAATCTTCGACATTGAGAGTACCTTAGATCACGATAGGACACGGAGGTTTCCATGAACGTTTCTCTCACGCCGGAACTGGAGCAATTCGTCAGCACGAAGGTAGAATCCGGGCGTTACAACTCGGCCAGCGAGGTTGTTCGAGAAGCCCTGCGACTGCTGGAAGAACGCGATTCCGCCCGCTCCACCCAACTAGGCGAATTCAACCAGGAACTCGGCCGCCGTCTTGCCGCGATTGATCGGGGCGAAACCGTCGATCCGGCGGTGACCCGCGCACGGTTGCAGCGCAAGTCCGAGCAGCGCCGGAAGCCACGTAAGTGAGCGGATACGCTCTCAGCGCCGACACGGACCTCGATCTCGATGAGATTTGGGAATACATCGCAGCCGACAACATCGATGCCGCCGACCGGTGGATCGGTAAGCTGTTCGATGCCTTCGAAGCGCTGGCGCGAACGCCGGGCATGGGACACAAGCGCGACGACCTTACGGTCTACCCGGTGCTGTTCTGGCCCGTCGGGGCTTACATCATCATTTATCGGGCGGAGCGCCATCCGATAGAGATCGTGGCCGTGACCCAGGGCTCACTAGACATTCCCGCCTTCCTGCAGCGGCGCCAATAGACTCTGCGATGGCCGGGTAGCACTCCTGCACTGTCACGTTCTCGCCACATGATCCTCACCATCCTTGCGCCGGACCGCCGCGCAAGACCCCGGTATTTGACAAGAGCCACTAGCGCTGTAATATTTGGGGCTGGAGGCACGACTACCTGTTTCGGGAGCCGGAGCGAGCCCCAAATGGCGGAAACACCAGACTTCGAACAATTGCTGGCTGAGTATCACGCTCCGCTGGGCCGTCTCTGCTATTTCTATTTCGCTGGCGATCCTGACGCACAGAAGGACCTCTATCAGGAAATTTCGATCGCTATCTGGCGCGCCCTTCCGGGTTATCGGGGGGAAGCCAGCGTTCGCACGTGGCTCTATCGCGTGGCTCATAATGTGGCGCTGACGCATCGGCGGAAACAGCGCCGCCACGCTGGACTGTTTAAGTTTAGCGATCCAGCGGAACTGACGCGACGCCCGGCTCCGCAATCTGACGCTGTCGCCGATGATCGATGGCTCGCGCTGCGATCGGCCATTTTTGAACTCGCCGCCGAGGATCGCCAATTGATGCTGTTACACCTTGAAGGACTCAGCTTGGCCGAGATCGAAGCCGTGTCCGGCATCCGCGCCGGAACCGTGGCCACCCGGCTGTCGCGCTTGCGCGTCCGCCTGTCCGAACGTCTCCGCGGCAAGGAGGCTCGCCCGTGAACTCTCACCAACCTCAAGAAGACAACGAAAAGGAGCTTCAAATGATTTGGACTTCGACCGATTCGTTTGATCAATTGCGGGGCGCTGAATCGCGCTTCAGAGGCAACATTGCTAATCGCGACCGCCTGGAGACTGTGGGGGCTCTTTGCCTGGTTGCCTTCGCCCTGCCCGCCACCCTGTTCTCGCTGAAGCTGGGCGTGCCGCTCATCACGGCCGGCCTCGCTGTGCTCACGCTCTACGGCTTCGTCGTGCCCTTGGTGCTGTGGAGATCCCGACCGCGCCTACAGCCGCTTGACCTGCCACTGGCAGACTACCGCCACGAAGCACTGGCCGGCTATGACCGCCAGATCAAGTTGCTCAAACGCGCGTGGCTCTGGAACGTGGCGCCCGTCTGGGTAGCCGTGATGATGATCTCCGGCGGCGTGATTCATCAGGTCTGGCCCAAGCTTTCGCAAAACCACTCCCCTGGCAAGGCTTGGGAGATCCTGCATCTTATGTTGGCTCCAGTCGCCTGCACCTTGGTGGGCTACGTCATCGCTCGGGCCAACCGGCGGGCTGCCGCACGTATCGCCGAAGAACGCGACTGGCTGGCCCAATCCCAGCTACAAACTCCGGACGACGGCGCCAATCGGTCCTGACCCGACCGGGATGCGCGCAGCAATGGCGGCAGCGCGGGACCGGCGTGGTTCAATCACCAGATGCAGTACGGCCATGTCACCCGATTCGCGATTGAGCACCAGCGCGTAGGTGCCGTCGGGGGTCACGGCAATAAACTCGGGCCGCTTGCCCACGGGTGCTACAGCCAGCACGCGCTGGTTGGCGATGTTGATGATCGTCACGTCGTTGGACTCGGGATTGGCCACCAGGAGATAGTTCCAGGCGGCGGATACCGCCATGGGGCCCGGATTGCGGCCGGCGAGCATGGTATTGGCGACCTCGGTTTGATATGGATACACGGTCACCACCGCATCCGTGCCAGCGCCGTTGATGAATAGCTGGCCGCCGTCGGCTTTGGAGCAGAGGCGGTCTGGCCGAACGGCCAGTGGCAGCGAGGCGACGGTGCGGCCCGAAGCCAGATCGGCGATAGTCAACTGATGGGCCGTGCGGTTGGCGATCAGCAATTGCCGGCCGTCGCGGCGAAAGGCCAATCCGCCACTTTCGCCCTCCACGGGCAGGGTGACGACGGATTTTCCGGTGGCTGAATCGAAGATGCTCACCTGAGAGCCGGCACTCACGGCAATGCGATTGCGCGAGAGTTCTTCGGCCGGACCGAGGTCGAAATCGGTGGGCTCAGTGGGCAGGGCAATGCGCAAGTCTGGCCGGAACTGGTTGACGGGGATGCGGACGAGTTGCCGGGCCTGCCGGCAGAGCACCCAGAGGAATCGCCCGTCGGGCGAAAGCTTGGCGAAAGCCGGCTGGGCTCCGAGGCGGGCCTTGCGCGTCACCGCCAGGCGATCAACGCTGATCTCGGCGATTTCGCCGGAACCGGGGGTGACCGCAAAAACGAATGGGCGGAACGGGTCGTCCACCATCTGAATGGGGTCGGCTTCCAGGGCGATATGGCGAACCACGGCAAAGGCGTTTAGGTCCACCGCTGCCACGGCTTTACCCTCTGAGTTCGCCACGAAAGCAAAGCCCCGATAGCCGTAGTTGGTGGCCGGTTTGCGTTCGCGCCGGCAACCGGCTACGCCAGTGGCGGCCCCCAGGAGCAAGCCGCGCCGTGAAATTTCCATGTCTCTTCAGGATAGCCGTTTGGTTATAATACGAGGCTGGAGTCGGCTTTACCCGGATGGACGATCTAAAAAAGAAGTTGACGGACGATATCGCGGCGTTGGAACGCGAGATGCACGTGGATCTGCCGCGGGAAATCGGGCGCGCGCGTGCCCTGGGCGATCTGAGCGAGAATGCCGAGTATCATGCGGCCAAGGAACGGCAGTCCTATGTAGACGCCCGCTTGAGTCAACTCAAGAGCCGGATGCGAGAGCTGTCGATGGTGGACTTTTCCAAGATCCCCCATGACAAAGTCGGTTTGGGATCTATGGTAACCGTACTGGACCTGAAGAAAGACGAAGAGATCAGTTACAAACTGGTGACCAGCGAAGAAGCGGACGCCGGCAACGGAATGATCTCTACGACCTCACCCATTGGACGCGGGCTCATCGGCAAGGTAGTGGGCGACACGGTCAGGATTATTATTCCAGGGGGAGCCAAGGAATACGAGATCTTGAAGCTGAAGACCATGCACGATTTGGCTCAGTTGTAGCCGGAACGGAAGGAAGGCGCGATGCACCAGGAACCACCAGAGAAACCAACCATTACTCGCGCCATTGGCCTCGCCTGCGACTCGATCATTGTGCAGATCGTGCGATTCCTCTCCTTCACCGGAATCTCTCCCAACGCCCTGACGGCGATCGGATTGGGCATTAATGTCTACGCGGCCTACTTACTCTCCAAGGGGAACTTCTGGGCCGGCGGCTGGGTGATTGTGGGCGCTTCGATTTTTGACATGGTGGATGGCCGCGTGGCGCGTTCCACCAACCAGGTGACATGCTTTGGTGGATTTTTCGACTCGGTGCTGGACCGCTATTCGGACCTGCTGCTGTTGATGGGTTTGCTGGTTTACTATGGCTCGATCAACCGGCCCCTGTATGTGGTGCTGACGGCGGTAGCGATGACGGCCTCGGTAATGATCAGCTATACCCGGGCGCGCTCGGAGAACATCATCCCCAAGTGCAAAGTCGGTTTCATGGAGCGGCCCGAGCGGATGGTGCTGATGATGATCGGGACGGTGCTGGATCGCATGGCTCCGGTGTTGTGGATTCTGGCGGTGATGGGAAACTTCACGGTGGTTCACCGCATGATCTACACCTACCAGCAGGCCAAGCAACTGGAAGACGCGCAACTTCGCTCTGTGCGCACGATGCCCGATTCGGCCACGCGGACCCACTGAGCAACGTGCGCGCCCTTCCAGTCTTATCCCTCTTACTCTCGCTGACGCACGCGGCTCTGGCGCAGCCGAGTCCGATCGCGCCCGGTGTGCGTCCGGTTCAATTAGCGGGCGCGGGTGCGGGTGAAGGACCGGCTTGGCGCGACGGCTGGCTGTACTTTTCCGGGGAAGGCAAGATCAGCCGCTGGAAACCGGGCACCGCCGGGCCGGAGGTTTTTCGAGATCCGTCAGGCGGCTCCAATGGGCTGCGGTTCGATCCGCAGGGCCGGCTGATTGTCTGCGAGGCGGGCAACCGGCGCGTAACGCGCACCGAAATCGACGGCTCGGTAACCGTATTGGCCGATCGCTATGAGGGCCACCGTTTCAACTCGCCCAACGATCTCACGATGGACTCGCAGGGCCGCATCTATTTCTCCGATCCTCGGTACGGCAAGCGTGACACCATGGAAATGGATCTGGAAGGCGTCTATCGTATCGACGCGCCGGGGAGAGTGGCGCGGGTGTTGGGCCGCGAAGTGGAGCGCGCCAACGGCGTCCTGGTTGCGCCCGGGGACAAGCACCTTTACGTGGCCGACAATAACAACAACAACGCCGGGGGGGCGCGAAAGCTTTGGCGCTTCGATCTGCGGCGCGATGGCTCCGTGGAGGCCGCGAGCCGCCGCTTGATTTACGACTGGAAAGATGGCCGCGGTCCGGACGGCGTCAAGATCAGCTCGACCGGTCTGCTGTTCGTCGCCGGGGGGCTGAACGAGGCGCACCCGCCGTATGAGACCGGCGTGATGAAGGGCGGCGTCTACATCCTGACGCGGGCCGGCAAGCTGGTCGACTTTGTGCCCGTCCCCAAGGATGAAGTTACTAACTGTGCGTTCGGCGGCGGTGACGGGAAGACGCTGTTCATTACGGCCGGCGGCACGCTCTGGTCCATCGCCACACGGTAGCGGACTTCAAAACTCCAGCCGAAGTCCAAACTGCACGGTCCGGGGATCGGTAACCGTTGAGGAGATGCGGCCCACATTGGCCGGCGCGCTGATGTTGGTGGCCGGGTTACCGAAGTTGGCCCGGTTCAACAAGTTGAAAAACTCCACGCGGAGGCTGGCGCGAATGCGTTCGGTGATCTGAGTGTTCTTGAAGATGGCTGCATCGAGGGCGCGCAGATTCGGGCCGAACAGGGGATTGCGGGCGCTGTTGCCGAATGTGAAAGGCGCAGGGATCGCGAAAGCCTCCGGAGCGAACCAGCGGTCGATTGACTGGTTGGACGGCTTAGCTGCGTCGTATCCGCTGACGATATTGGCACGGCTGGAAAGCCAGCCCAATTGCGTAGCCGTGAAGTTCACCGAGTGCGGTTGGCCGGCTCCCACACTGACAATGCCGGTCAACTGCCAGCCGGCGATGAGCTTGTTGGCCGCGCCGCTGGAGCCTGAAAGAAAGCGCTGCCCCTTGCCGAACGGAAGATCGTAGGCATAATTGGTAACAAACCAGTGTCGGCGGATGCCGTCCTGATTGCCGCGATCATATCTAAAGTTTTGATTGTTAGCTGGCGCGTCGCCAAAGGTGAATTCGTTGAGCGCGCGGCTGAACTGATACTCAACCTGGAGGGCGAGCCCCGAGGCGTAGCGGCGCACCACGCCCACCTGCAGTTGGTTCAGAATCGAGTTACGGCCTGATTCCCAATAAGTGATTGGACCCCAGGGCTGATAAGGTCTGCGTGCTTGGACAGCGCCCGACGCCATGATGGGCTCGTTCGGGTTCGAGTTACGTTCGAGCTTAGAACCTTTGTTGCCGAGATAAGTCAAGCGGACGGCGGTGTTCGGCGCCACTTCGTACTCCATCGTGTAGTTCCATTGCTGCATATAAGGGTTCACACGATTGCGGGCCACGGCGAGCAACGCCGGGTTAGTGGGTAGGTTGCCGGTGCCGGGGAAAGGATTGGTCCACGTGAGCGAGGGCACTGGGCCGGGCACGGGTTCAAACGTTTCCTGGGCACGGAAGGGCGGATTGGTGATGCCCATTCCGAGCAATCCGTTGTAGCCAGCGATCACGTTGTAAAAGATCCCATAGCTTGACCGGATCACGAAGCGGTTGCCGAACGGACGCCACGCAAAGCCAAGGCGCGGTGCGAAGTTGTTACGATCCGGGAACAGGTAGTTGCCGACATTGATATTATTCTTGGCGCCATCGACGACGGGCAGTTGTAGCAGTCGCGGATCGGCGTTGGCCAATCCCTTCACCACCACCACTCGGTTCAGCGTGGCATCCCAATTGGAGATGTCGCCCTGCGCGTTGTCGAAGGGCGCGGCGTATTCGTAGCGGAGGCCCACGTTGAGAGTGAGTGAATGCGTGATTTGCCAGTCATCCTGCACGAAGGCGAAGTACCGGCTGTTCACATTCTCATTACGAGCGTTGCGGGTATTCCGCGAGGAGAACGAGAGTGCGCCGAGGAGGTAGTCGGCAAACGGATGACCTGCATAGCGGCCGTCAAAGGTGAACTGCCCGCGTTGAGGTGGGGTGTTCTGCCGGTTGAAGCTGGAGACGCGCTGGAATTCCACGCCCGCCTTTACGGTGTGCTTGTTCCGGATCCACGTGGCGGCATCGTAGAGCTCATAAGTGGCCTGGCGGTCTCCGGAACCGGGGGAATCGGCAAAGCCTCGAAACCCGAGAATGCTGACACCAGGAAGACCGCCCAATCCCTCCACCGGCTTGATCACGCCAGGAATGAGCGAACTCGGATCGAAGCTTGAGTTTTGCGGCGTCCGGAAAAACTTGTTATGCTGCCAGCCGAAGCGCACTTCATTGAGGAGCGTTGGACTCAACGTGCGCGTGTACTGGGCCATCGTGTTGTTGGTGGAGTTACCCCAGCCGTCCCAGTTGCCGAATTTCTCGGTGCCGGGTCCGCCGACGGCGCTCGAAAAAAACACGCCGGATTGATTGAAGGGCCCGTTCGCGGAACGGAAGAAACGGCCTGCGATGCGATCTTTTGACGATAGGTTGTAATCGGCTCGAATGGAATAGCGATCCACCGGCTCCACGACGCGGACGTTGGCCACGTAGTTATTGCCGAGACCCGCGGGGCCGGTGCCAGGCAAATTGGGATCGGAGAAGAACTTGTCGAGACCTTGCGGCACAGTTCCGATTCGGCTGGTTGGAATTCGGTTACCGGGGAAGGGCTCGCCGCCATTGAACGGATCTCGAATCTGCTGAGGCAGGCGGCTCAGGTCGCCTTGGCGAAAGGCCACGGTGGGCATCTGCGTTAGGTTCAGACCGGCCCGCGCTAGCCGGAATCCTTCAAAGCTGCCGAAGTAGAAGAGCTTGTTCTTGAGCACGGGCCCACCGATCGACGCACCATATTCGTTGCGGTTGAAGACCTGGCGCCCAATGCCGGCCCGATTGTTGAAGAACGCGTTGGCGGCGGTCACGCGATTGCGGTTGAAGTAGAACAACGCGCCGTGTAACTCATTGGTGCCGGACTTGGATGAGAGAACGATCTGGGCGCCGCCGCGCCCGAACTCGGCTGAGGCGTTGTTGGCGATCACTTTGAATTCGCCCAGCGAATCGAGCGACGGAACCGTGGCCAGATTGCGCTCGTTGCCCGCGTCATTGCCTGACACGCCATCAATGGTGAGGTTGACCGCGCCGAAGCCGCCGTTGCCGGCGACGTAAGGATTCATGGCGGGATTCTGCACGCCCGGGGCGAGCGAGAGCAGGCCGAACAGATTCTGCCGGCCGTTCAGCGGCATCGACGAAATTTGCTTGCCGTCGACAACTTCGCCCACGCTGGAGCTGTCGGTCTGGATTACGGGCGCGGCCGCGGCCACTTCAACTTTAGTGGCGATGTCGCCGAGCGCGAGTTTGACGTCGATGCGAACGGTTTGATCGAGGTTCACGATCACGTCGTTGATCACCTCGGTGCGAAAGCCCTGCGCCGAGACGGTCAGCCGATAGCGGCCAGGCACCAGGTTTGGCTGCGTGAATGTTCCGCCCTCGCCGGTCTCCGCAGCCGCGGTAAAGCCGGAGACC
Organism: Acidobacteriota bacterium; assembly: GCA_043730365.1. GTDB lineage: Bacteria > Acidobacteriota > Terriglobia > Bryobacterales > Bryobacteraceae > VFZP01. The sequence continues at coordinate 21,109 of JAYTKJ010000368.1, forward strand.
GCGCCCTCCACGGTCACCTTGGCGGCGGTAACAGAGGCGCCGCTGGGGTCAGTGACTCGGCCGACGATGACGCTGCGGGCCGATTGGGCGGAGGCGAATGAGCAAATGGTCAGAAAAATAGCGAGAATTTTCACAGTGTGGAAAGTATATCTCAAGCCACGCTGCGAAGCCACGGGCGGGCGATGGCGCCCTACCAGTCCACCACGGATCCGTCGTCGGAGTCGAGGCGCGTCAGGTAAGGCTTCGGCTCGCCCACTTGCGACATCAGCTTGTTCTCGTCGATCGTGATGCCAAGGCCGGGATCGGTGAGCAGCGGGCGATGACCATCTTTCACCGGCGGCAACGGCTTGGCGAGTAAGTCAGTGTATTCGTTGTCACCGCGCTCTTGAATAAGGAAGTTAGGGATCGAGGCGGCAATCTGGAGGCTGGCGGCCAGTGAGCAAGGACCTTGCGGATTGTGCGGCGCCAGCGGCGTGTAATAGGCCTCGGCCATGCCGGCGATGATCTTGAGTTCGGTGATGCCGCCCGCGTAGCAGACATCGGGTTGCAGGATCGTGGCAGCGCGCTTTTCCAGAATCTCTTTGAAGCCCCACTTGGTGAAGATGCGCTCGCCCGTGGCGATGGGGATGTGCGTCTTGCGGGCCATCTCGGCCATGACGTCGACGTTGAGCGCCTGGGTAATCTCCTCGTAGAACCACGGATAGTGCGGTTCGAGAGCCTTCATCAGGGTCATCGCCGTGGGCGGCTGAATGGCCCCGTGGAACTCGACTCCAATGTCGACGCCGGAGCCGACCTTGGCGCGCAAGGCCTTGAAGCGTTCGACGACTTCCTCCACGAATTTCATGCCTTCGTTGTATTTATAAGGCGCTCGGCCTCCATTGCTGAGCAGGACCTTCATGGCGTTGACGCCGGTTTTCTCGTCGAGCCGCCCGTAGACGCGGACACGGTCACGCGTGGGGCCGCCCATCAACTTGTAGACCGGCACACCGTAGACTTTGCCCTTGATATCCCAGAGCGCCTGATCGATGCCGCTGGAGATCGCGGTCTTGATCGGTCCGCCGCGATAGAAGGCGCCGCGGTGGATGGCCTGCCAATGGTAGACGACGCGGCACGGATCCTGGCCAATGAGATAGTTACCCACCTCCAACGCGCCGGCCGCGCAAGCCTTGGCGTCATCCTTCAGCATCTCGCCCCAACCGGTCACGCCGGCGTCGGTAGAGATCTTGACGAAGACCCAGGAGTTTTTCAACACGAAAGACTCGATTTTGGTGACCTTGATCTTGTCATTGGGGCCGACAGCGGCGGCGTTGGTGCGTTCGGCCGTGAACATGGCGTCAAGTCCGAAAAGGGCAGCGGGGCCCATCCTAAGCAAGGAGCGTCGATCGATTTGCATGGGGGTGGACTTCAGTTATACCTCATCGAGTCCGGTGTGGCAACAGGCGGGCTGCTACCCTAGTTCAACGGCCAATGAGGAAGACCATCGCGATCCTGGCGGCGCTCCTGCCGGCCGCGTGGCTTTGGTGGCCGCAGCCCGCTGGACCCTGGCAGGCTGACGCGCAGAGCCGGCCGCCGGTGGACGAAAGCATCCGCCAGTTTCGCCTCGTGTTTGGGCTCACGGATACGGAACCGCGCGAGTGGACGGGCCGGGTGATCGTCAACGGAGGCGAGTTGATCAGCCTGCGAGGCTGGCGGTTTTCCGCCGACGATCGAGCTGCGAACTCCGGCGAGTTTCGCTTCAAAACTAAAGTGGGCCCGTATGAGAATCAGCTCAATCCCAAAAATCCATATGGCCAGACCGATTGGGACGACCCGGCCATTCGGCGCCAGATACCGCAAGGGCTGATCGTGCGCGTGCGCGGCAGCGCTGCCACGCGAGTAGCCATCTCGCTCAAAGGCGCGGTAGCGATCGAATTCATGGCGGGCCGGCCCGCTTACGGCCAACCTTTCGACTGGCTCGAAGGCAACGCCAGCATCGAGCGGCTGCCGGTGGAAATGCGGCTGAGTGAGGACGTCATGCAGGATGACTCACCGGCCGTGGCGGTGGCGCCGGACGGAACGGCATGGACCGCCTGGCTCTCCTATCAGGAGTCTGGCGATTGGGTGGTGGTGGGCGACGGCGGAATCTCAACACGCATTACCGAGAAAGGCGATCACCATAGTCCGGCGATTGCCGTGCTGCCCAATGGATGGGTGTTGGCCGCGTGGTCCCAACGCGAGGGCCAGGAATTTCACGTCTACACTTCATTCCGCGTGGGGGGCCGCTGGACCCCTAGTCGACGCATGACCACGTTGAGCGGCTCACACATCTGGCCCAACCTTTCTTCCGATGTCGATGGGCGCGCGCTCCTGGTCTGGCAATCGCTTCGTGAGGGGCGCACTTCTATTCGCATGCGCCAGTTCGATGGGCGTAACTGGCAGGTGGAAGAGCCGGTCAATCAGGACACCGGCAATGCCTGGGCGCCGATGGCTCTGGTGGCGCAGAAACGCTCGCTGGTGGTTTGGGATTCCTATTCGAGCGGCGCGTATCAGGTATGGTTTCGCGAGTGGCCGAATGCTCCGGAGCGAGTAACCGTGGGCGACAGTTTCTCGGTGCGGCCCGCGGTGGCCGTCAGCCCAGGGGGTAAGGTGGTGGTGGCGTGGGAAGAGTCAGACCCACTCTGGGGCAAGGATTTCGCGTATCTCACGGACCGGCGCGGCACCACGTTGTACCAGAACCGCCGGGTCCGGTTGGCGGTGCGTGACGAAGGGATGTGGCGGACCCTGAAGGGCGATCCGGCCGAGTCACTTCCGCCTGGGATACGGCGATTCGTCCAGCAGCCGCGCATCGCCTTTGACGCGGCCGGCCGGCTGCACATGGTCTTGCGCTGCCGCACCTATGCCGCCACCGCGCGGATCGATAACTGGGCCGCCGGCGGACGTTGGGAGACGTTTCTGACGCGCCGCGAGGGAGATCGCTGGACGCCCGCGATCCTGATGCCCGACAGTGAGGGGCGTAACGGCATGCGCGCGGCGCTGGCGGTGGATCGCGATCGCGTTGTCGTGTCCTGGCCTACCGATCACCGCGCGTTTCCGCAAGTGAAGTACGGCGATCTCGATATCAACACTACCCGCCTCGCTGCCGTTGGCGCGCCCTCGACGCTGTCTACCGAGCCGCAGCGCGCACTAGCGGCTGAAGCTGCCAATCCGCAGCCGAATGAAAATGCCGACGTCGCACGCATGCGCGCCTACCGGATCAAGCACGGCGGCAAGGAGTATCGGATCGTGCGTGGCGACCTGCATCGCCACACCGAGTTGTCGCAGGATGGGTCAGGCGACGGCTCGCTCGATGACCTCTATCGCTACACCTTCGACGCTGCGCAAATGGATTACGCGCATGTGGCGGACCATCAGATGGGTGTGGACGAGGAGTACAACTGGTGGCTGACACAGAAATCGAACGACCTCTACTTCATGCCCCAACGCTTTGTCACGTTGTTTGGCTACGAGCGTAGCGTGCCTTATCCCAACGGGCACCGCAATATTATTTGGCCCGAACGCGGCCGGCCGGTCCTGAAGATTGGCGCTCAGGAAATGACCGGCGCCGAAAACTCCGGGCCGATTCTCTATCCGTATCTTAATCGCACGAACGGCATTGCGACGTCCCATAGTTCGGCCACGCAGCAAGGCACGGATTGGCGTGACCAGGATTCCAACTTCGAGCCCATCGCCGAGATCTACCAGGGCTTTGACTCCAGCTATGAAAACGCCGGTGCGCCGCGCGCCTGGAAAGAGGGCGACAAAACGGTGCATCAGGCTATCCG
>JAYTKJ010000369.1:0-7007 GCA_043730365.1 Acidobacteriota bacterium
GGTTGAGTGAGGAAACGGTGAAACTTGCGGCAGGTGGAGTCGAAGGAGCGCTGCTCGTCTTCGCCGCCGTTGTGGATGAGCGGCCCGCCGTCCTCGTGGATCACGTTACCGACAAGTTGCGCCGCGGTTCTCTTCCTCAGACGAGGCTCTTCGTTCACGTCGCGAATGATCTCTCCGCCGAGAAGCCAAATGTTGTCGACGTGGTCTTGGATGGTCCTTTTCGACAGACCGGACGCGGCGAGGTGTAGGAGGAAGGGCAGGAAGTATTCCACGAGTCGGTAGCCGACGGGAAGATCCTTTTCCTCGCCCATCCAACGCTCGGGCCTGGACCTCCCGCGCCCGTTTCCGCCTGCGTTCGGGCTGCCCAGAGTTTGTCATTGAACTCCTGTCGCCCACTGACCGCGTCCGAAGAGCCAACGAGAAAATTCGCGAGTGGATTGCCTAATGGCGTGGAACTCGGCTGGCTGATCGACCCAGTCCCACCATCGCCGGCGAGGGCCCGATCGAAGCTTCACACTCGACCTCGCGCCGATCTGGGAAATTTAACCTCGATTCAGAACCGAAGATTACACTTGGCTCTGATGATGCCAGGCTACGCTCCAACGGCCGGGAGAGGTGGGAACGAGCAGATCCATTTCCCCCGCATCATCACCACCGAATCTGCTCAGCCAGCATCAGATCGGACCCAGCCAGATCGGTCTGGCTCCAGATCAGCCACCGGCCGTCGGGGCTGATGGCCAGCCTGCGGCCAGCCGAGCCAGGGCGCCTCGGCCGGTTCATTTGGGTCGATTCAACCCGCTCGCTCAACAGCGCAACCTGCCTGATCTGACCGGTGCCCGGTTGATACAGCTTGACCGGTTTGGGTGCGCCCGGCTTATCTCCGGCGTGATCGATAAAATAAATGCCCTTCTTCCCGGCCACCCAACTCCCCAACCTCACCTCTGGAATAACCGGCACCTCTTCGCCTCCGCCCACCGGCACGCTCCATAGCTCGGTCGCGTCCTTGGTGTAGTAAATCAGCTTTCCGTCGGCAGACTCCTGGCACTCGTAGCCGCCGTGCCGCGTCACTTGCACGGCGGCGGCAGACGCGCTGCTGCCATCCGCCGGCGCTTTCCAGACCTGCCGCGAGCCCGAACGCGTGGACATGAAATAGACCCACCGGCCGTCGGCCGACCAGGATGGGCGCGCGTCCTCCCACGGCTCCTCGGTTATGCGGCGCGGAGAGCCGGTACCGTCGGCGCGGGCAACATAGACATCGCGATTGCTACCCGATAGTGAGTCAAACGCCAACAGCTGCCCGTCGGGTGACCAGCGTGGTGAGGCGGTCATCGGTGAAGAAAACGAGGTCAACTGCGATGGATTGCTTCCGTCGAGCGCGGACAGCCAGATCTGGAAGGTACCCGAGCGGTCAGACGTGAACGCCAGTTTTTTCCCATCGGGCGAGACCTGCGGGTTACTGTCAAAACGGGTGGACGCGATGAGCTTGACGGGCCGCGCGCCGCCGCTACCGGCTAAATCCAAGCCCCAGATATTGACGTCCTGCATGGCCTGCTCGTAGACAAGTTGCGCGGGTGTGCCTGATGAGATCGTAGGATGGAAGGCATCGCCGGTAACGCCGGCCAGCGATAGTGGCCTGATGCGCCCTCCCGCGGCGGCCGTCACCTGCCACAAACTCCACGTGCCCGAACGGGTAGAGGAGAAAACCACCTGAGTGCTGTCCGGCGTCCAGGCCAAGCCGCGGATAAAGCTGCTGTCGCTGGTGAGAGCAATGGGCGTTCCAGAAGCTACCGGTCCGGCAGGACTCCTGGTCAACTTTTGCAACTGGACCTCCGCGCCGGTGCGGGCCCACCTGACAAAAGCGAGGCTTCCTCCATCGGGCGCGAAAGCAAAATCAGTGTCGAAAGCGGCCGGGGAAGGGCTGACGGTCAACTTGTGGCGCTCGCCGGTGACCGCTGAAACCACAAATCCAAAAACGGATCCAGACAGCCGCACGCCAGGCGCCGGGCCTGCAACCGGGGGCCCACTACCGCCGCCCGCCTCATCGTAGTCGCTCACCACCAGCCATTGGCCATCGGGGCTCCAGGTAATCTTCCCGTTGGCCGCCCCGGTGAGCCGCCGCTCGGGGCCGCCCAACGCCGAGATCAAGTAGACGCCGGCGCGAGGCTCCGACTGGCGAACGAAGGCGATGCGGAGGCCATCGGGCGACCAGGCCGGGAACCCGTCAGAGGCCGGGTTCGTTGTCAATCGCAGGGGCGCGCTGCTGGTTTTGATCTTCACGTAAATATCGAAGTTGCCACCGCCGGATTCGCCATCCCAGGACATCGCCACCTGATTGCCATCGGGCGAGAGGGCAGGCTCGCGCTCGGTGCCGGCGAAGGTGGTGAGCGGAACCACGCGCGCGGGAAGTGGCGTCTCAGCCTCCGGCGCCGGCCGCCGGACGAGCAGGAGTGCTACCGCAACCACGGCGGCACTGGCCAGAACGCCGCCGGCAAGATAGGTATAGCCGGTTCGCCAACCAGTGCGGCGCCTTGCCGAAATCTCCTCATCCAATTCAACCAGAGCCCCCTTGACATCCTGCATCTGTTGAAACCGGCGCGCGGGCTCTTTGCGTAAGCAGCGCGAGACTAGCCGCTCCAATTCCGGAGGCACTCCCGGGGCCAACTCTCCGGCCGGGCGGGGCTCGTCTCGCAACACCGCCGACAGAATGGCCATGGCGGTTTCACCGGTGAAGGCGGCGCGGCCCGTGATCATCTCATAAAGCACCACACCGAAGGAGAAGATATCTGAGCGGGCGTCGACTGGTTTCCCTTCGGCCTGCTCGGGCGACATATAGCCGGCGGTTCCGATGATCATCCCCGCTTCGGTGCGCGGCGCGTCGCGGAGGCTGAGTGAGGGTTGCGTCCGCTTGGCGACGCCGAAGTCAAGAATCTTTACCCGGCCATCTCCGGTCACCATGATGTTGGAGAGTTTGAGGTCGCGGTGCACCACCCCGGCCAGATGGGCCTTGGATAAGCCGTCGGCGATTTGAATGGCGTGCTTCAACGTGCTGGGCACGGGAATGCCCTTGCCGCCACCGTCATCCATCAACTGGCGCAGCGTTCGCCCTTCCACCAGCTCCATCGCGATGTAGTAGAAGCCATGCGCGAAATCGGCATCGAAGATGGAAACGATGTTGGGGTGATTGAGGACGGACGCGGCGCGAGACTCGCTCTGGAACCGCTGCACACGTTGGGAATCTTCGCCCGGCAGCGGCATTGGCAGAATCTTGATCGCCACGGGCCGCTCCAGGCGCAGATCCAGGCCCTCGAAGACAACGCCCATGCCACCGGCGGCGATCCGGGGGCCGAGCCGGTAGTTTCCGAACACGGTGCCCGGACCCGGCAATTCTGGAGTAGTTTGGTTCAGCAGGCGCGCCGCGTCGTCAATCGCCCGCCGGTCAAGAAAGGAATTGGCCTCCACGTGGTGGTGGGCCTCCAGCAGGCGCTCGACGTGGGAGCGCAACGCGGGGCTCTCCGCGCAAGCCTCGTTGAGTGCAGCGGCGCGCTCATTGCCGGGAAGCGCGTAGAGGCGTTCAAACAGGTCTCCGGCTACCCTGTATTGGTCAGGAGTCATGAAGTCTCCTCACGGTTGCAGCGATTGCCCGTTGAGTCGATCGAAGAGCCAGGCGCGCGAGACATGCCAGTCCCGGACCACAGTGGCCTCGGAGATGCCGAGGACCGACGCAACCTCGGCATTCTCCAACCCGCCGAAATAGCGCAGTTCCACCACGCGGGCGTGACGTTCGTTAAGCAGGGCCAGCTCATTGAGAGCCCGGTCGAGATCGATCAAATCAACCGGATTCGCGTTTTCGCCGCGCAATTCTTTAATGTGCGAAACATCGAGGTGCGGGCTGCGATGCCCACGCTTGGCGGTTTCCTGGCCGCGGGCAAAGTCAATGAGGATCTGCCGCATGAGGCGGGCCGAAAAGGAAAAAAAATGGCCGCGGCTGGTCCATTGCGACGGAGTTCCGCCCATGAGGCGGACAAACGCCTCGTTCACCAGGGCGGAAGGTTGAAGAAGATGTCCGTCGCGTTCACCGGCGAAATTCCGCCCCGCCAGACGGCGTAACTCCGAGTAGACCAGCGGCGTGAGGCGGTCAAGCGCCGACTCGTCACCTTGACTCCAGCAATTTAACAATCGGGTCAGTTCGTCCGGGTTGACGGGCTGAGGGGCGTCCATCGGGGGATTATCTCATAAGCTCACACCCTTTGCGGGGCGTGGTGTTTCACTGCCTACAGTTATCCCCGCAACTATTTTTCGCGATGCATGCATGTCGCAAACCGGAAATCTCGCCTCTATCCAGCGAGTGGTAATAACGAGTGGTAATAAGGAGATTTATGAAATTGGAAACAAGACGAGCCCTCATCGCTGCTACCGCCTTGACGCTGCTTGCGTCGGCTGCCGCGGGCCAGGTACTGCCGGCGCGCAATGCCTGGGGGCTCGAACCAGGTGGGACGATCACGCGCTTCAACGGCCAATGGACCCCTATCGGAGGTTTGCTGGTCAACGTCAGCCTGTCCCAGGACGGGGCCGTATGGGGCGTCAACGCAAACGACTCAATCTTCCGTTGGAACGGCACCGGCTGGGATCAAATGCCAGGCAGAGCTACTCAGGTCTCGGCCGGTAGCCAAGGGCACGTGTGGGCGGTGACGCGCGAGAGTACCATCTGGCGCTGGAACGTCGCGCAAAATTCCTGGGACCAAATGCCCGGCCTCGCCCGGCAGGTTTCAGTGTCATCCGATGGCGGCGTTTGGGTTACGAACGGCAACGATTCTTTTCGATACAACGGCGTAAACTGGGACTTAATACCGGGTCCAGCCAAACAGGTCGTGGCGGGCAGCGTTTCCAACGTGTGGCGGATCAGCCCTCAGAATACAGTGTTCCGCTACAACCCCGCCGCGGCGGGCGAGCCGTGGGAGCCGGTGCCGGGCCTGCTGTCGCAGATGTCAGTCGCCGCTGACGGTGAAGTTTGGGGCATTGGCGTTGACAACAGCTTGTACCGCTGGAATGGCACGGATTGGAGTAATTCCAACAAGAGCCTCGCCTATGTGTCGGTGGGCTCTGCCATCGCAGGCGGAGGCGGAGGAGGAACGCAGGCGCCGCAAGGCAAGCTTGAGGAAAACCATCCGTCCCTCAGCTATAGCGGCCCGTGGGCGCCGCAGCCGGATGCCGCGGCTTCCGGAGGCGGCCTCATCGTCAGCAGCCAGGCGTCGGCCACGATGACCGCTCGCTTTAGCGGCGACACGCTGGTGATCTACCGCCGCCTCGATACCGATGGTGGCAACTTCAACATCCGGGTTGACAACAAAGACTGTGGCACGGTCAGCTCATATTTCTCCGAGCGGCGCTCCAAAATTCCGGCGGTGCTGAACGGTCTGGGAACGGGCGAACATACGCTGGTGATCACCGTGACCGGTGAGAGGCCTGACGGCTCGCGCGGCTCCAATGTCTATTTGGACGCCATCGAAACGCCTTCGCCCTTCCCGCCCAACGCGAGCCAGCAAGGCGGTGTGGAACGGCTCAACGCTCTGCGCACGTCGATGGGCTTGCCTCCCATGATTCTTTCGCCCGCCATCAATCTGGCCGCGCAAGCTCATGCCGATTATTTGAATCCGAACGGCGGAGGCCACTCCCAGACACCCGGCACGCCTGGCTACATCGGGGCGGGGCTCGGCCAGCGGGGCCACTATTTTGGCTACAACAACATGTCTGGAGAGAATGCCTGGCCAGCGCGCAACGCCTCCGATATGGTGGACTCGACCTTGAATAGCGTTTGGCACCGCACCACTCTGGTGACGTACTACTCCGGGGAAGTCGGCTTCGGCACCAATGCATCGAACTACAGTATTACCAACATCGGTAACAAGGTCAGGCCGCCGGCTCCCCCAGCCCGCGTGCTGGCCACCTACCCGATAGACAACCAGACCAACGTTCCGGCGTCATGGGATGTGAATGAAAGCCCGGTGGTGCTGCCCGGCAAAGCGCGGCCTTTTGGCTCGATCATCAGTCTGCACATTACCCAGGCGGCCAACGCAACCAGAGGCACCGATACCGCGCCACTTTCCGGCACGGTGCGAGGCAGCAACGGCCAGGACTATCCCGTATATCTGTTGAGCGCGGCAACTAATCCGGACAACCTCGGTCAAGGCGACTTCTTCATGATTCCCCAGGCGCCCTTGCCCAATGGGCTCGTCTTTACGGCGGCGATGGCAGGCGCCGATGCGTTGGGAAATGCGTTCAGGAAGGAATGGACGTTCACGACGGTGGGGGGGGCGTCACTGAAATCCGTGAACGGCGCAGTTTCCGGCGCCAGCTACAACGTGACGTGGCATCCTGCTGGAAAAGTGGTGGACACTTTTGTTGAGTACGGTCCCACGGCAGCCTACGGCACCAAACTGCCCGGCGTGGTGTGGGGAATCGGATCAGACGGCGTCGCCTCCTACATTGCCCGAATCGACAATCTGAATCCGGGCACTTATAACTACCGGGTTTCGGCTACCGATGCCAGCGGCAATACCGTCACCAGTCCGAACGCGACCTTCATCATGCCGACGGTTGCCACTTCGATCTCAGCCGGAACCGATCTGTATGGGCTGAGTGCGAAGTCGGTGGTCTTCGGGTACAGCACCAACCGTGCCGTTGCTTCAACCGAAGTGGAGTTCGGGCTGACGACGGCCTATGGCGCAAAGACGCAGGGTAACCCGAACCCGAGACAGGCTAACTATCACAATGCGGTGTTGTCGGACCTGACCGCCAATAGCACTTACAATTACAAAATCGTTGCCAAGGATGCCCAAGGCAACGTTTTGGCCACCACTGAGAATAGGACATTCAATACGGCCCCACAGTAGAGAAAGCCGGTAGCGCTGAATGAATTAACCCGGGACGCCATTCGCCCTTTGCCCAGGGCGAATGGCGTCCCTTCTTTGGGCAAAGACGCAGATTGCAACGTTCTTAGCCCAATTTTC
>JAYTKJ010000370.1:0-10443 GCA_043730365.1 Acidobacteriota bacterium
ATAGCTTGGCGAAAATGTTGGAGGCGGCGATGCTGCGCCGTTACTCGGGCAATCCCAGCGAGGGCTTCTTTACCGGAGGCGGGCTGCAATATTTTGGCAACTTCGATGGCCGCGACAACGGTAGCATCCTGCCCTTGCGCGAGGCGTTCCAGCATTCCACCAATCTGGTGTTCATCCGGCTAATGCGCGACGTGATGCAGTATCACATGTGGAAGATTCCTGGAGTGTCGCCGTCGATCTATGACGACCCGGCCAATCCGAAGCGGAAAGAGTATCTCACCCGCTTCACCAAGTACGAGTCACGCCAGTTCGTCAACAAGTTCCACTCGCGTTACCGTGGCCTGGAACCACGCGAGGCCGTGAAGCGCCTGCTGGGACGCATGCGCCCAACGCCGTATCGTTTGGCGGTAGCGTATCGTTCGGCACGGCCGCAGGATTCGCTGACTGAATTCCAACAGACGCTGGCGGCGCTGATTCCGGCTGGCGCCCAAATTCAAGGCGGCTATGAGAAGCTCTACGAAAAATATGGACCTGGCACATTCAATCTGGGTGACCGCGGGTATCTGGCGCGCATCCACCCGATCGAATTGCTGACGGTCAACTACCTGCAGTCCCACCCGCGGGCCACGCCGGAAGAGATCGAGACGTTCATCCAACCCGAATTGCCGGACATCTATCGTTGGCTGATGCGCAACCGCAACAAGCACGCTCAGGATCTGCGCATCCGGATGATGCTGGAGACGGACGCCTTCACAGGTGTACACAAGATTTGGAAGCGTCATGGTTTTCCTTTCCCCACGCTGGTTCCTTCGCTGGCGACCTCGATCGGCAGTTCGGGCGATAACCCGGCCGCTCTGGCTGACCTCGCCGGCATTATTCTCAATGGCGGCATCCGCTACCCGTCAATCCGCGTGACCAAGCTGCACTTTGCCAAAGACACGCCGGTGGAGACGATCGCCTCCAGCAAGCCAAGCCCTCCGAATCGGGTGATGGCCGAAGAGGTGGCCGCGGTCTTGAAAAAAGAAATGGGCGGCGTAGTGGAATTTGGCACGGCGCGCAAGGCCTTCAACTCGGTGGTGCTCGAAGACGGAACCAAGTTGCGGGTGGCTGGCAAGACGGGCACGGGAGACAACCGGCTGGAGAGCTTCGACGAAGGCGGGCGGATGATCAAATCCAAGGTGATGAGCCGGACCGCGGCGTTCGTGTTCCTGATTGGCGACAAGTATTTTGGTACGGTGATTGCTTATGTGCCTGGCCAACAGGCGGAGAGCTACAAGTTCACCAGCGCGCTACCGGTGCAGATTTTCCGGCATCTCACTACGTCGATGAAGACCGTCCTGGAACCGCGCAAGCCTTTGTCGGTGCCCACCCCGGCGCCGGGCTTGCCCCAAAGCGCGGTGTCTACGCCGATTGCCAGCGTGGTTCCGCATTGACGCAGAGCCGGCCAACTACCGGCCCCTTACACTTCTATGCTTTCTCTGGCTAAACATGCTCTCGACGCGGCCGCCGGCCGCTCACACGTTTCCTACGCCGATGTCCGCATTCAGCAAACACGATCGCGCGCACTGGCCACCAAGAGTGGAAGACTGGCCGACGCCTCAGTCTCCGAATCGCAAGGCATAGGCATTCGCGTGATCGCCGGCGGCGCCTGGGGCTTCGCGGCCACTGATGACCTTTCGAAGGCGGGGCTGGAAGCGGCGGCGGCGCTGGCCGTTGACATCGCACTGGCTTCGGCCACTACCAGCAAGCACCCCGTAGCACTGGCGCGGGAACCGGCGGCCCAAGTGGTGTGGGTTTCCGATTGCGCCATCGATCCTTTTTCGATCACTATCGAGCGGCAGATCGCCTACCTGCTGGCCGTGGACGCCGAACTGCGCAAAGAAGCGCGGGTGACGATGTCTGAGACGTCCCTGATCTTTGACCGCACGCGCCAGATTTTCCTTTCCACCGAGGGCAGCCAGATCGATCAGACGCGCACGGTCAGCGGTTGCGGCATGGCGGCGCATTCGTTCGGCGAACACGAGATCCAGAAGCGGTCTTATCCAAACTCCTTCGGCGGGCAGTATCAACTCAAGGGCTGGGAACTGGTGGACGAGATGGATCTGCTGCGGCATGCTCCGCGGCTGGCGTCCGAATGCGTGGCGCTGCACTCAGCCGATCAATGCCCGGAAACCACCGGCACCCTGATTCTAGACTCCAGCCAACTGGGACTGCAGATTCACGAATCGATCGGCCATCCCATCGAGCTTGATCGCGTGCTGGGCTCTGAGGCCAACTACGCCGGCATGAGCTTTCTGACGCTCGACAAGCTGAACACGCTGCGCTACGGCTCTGAGATTGTGAACGCGGTTTGCGACGCAACACTGGCGCATGGTCCAGGGCTAGGCACATTCCTGCATGACGACGAGGGCGTGGCGGCGCAGCGCGTCGATATTATTCGCGACGGCCAGTTCCGCGGCTACATGAGTTCAAGGGAATCGGCGAGCGCGATTGGGGAAACCCGCTCCAACGGGACGATGCGCGCGGCGGGATGGAACCGGCTGCCCCTGATTCGCATGACCAACGTGAGCCTGGAACCCGGGCCGCATTCTTTGGACGAGGTCTTCGGCGAAGACGGCATCTACATGGAGACCAACCGGAGCTGGTCTATTGACGACAAGCGCTACAATTTTCAGTTTGGCTGCGAGATCGGCTGGGAGATCAGGAACGGCCGGCGCGTGCGCATGTTGAAGAACCCCACCTACAGCGGCATCACTACCGAGTTCTGGAATAATTGCCGCGCCATTGCGGGGCGTGAACATTGGACGCTGTGGGGCGTGCCGAATTGCGGCAAGGGGCAGCCGGAGCAGTCCATGGGCACGGGCCATGGGGCCAGCCCGTCGCGATTTGCCCACATCAAGATCGGCGGAGGCTACGCCGGATGAGTCCGCTCACGCCGGAACGGGCGCGCGAGTTGTTTCAGATGGTGGAGGCCGAAGCGCGGTCGCACGGAGTTCACGACATCGAGCTGAGCGTCGGCCAGACGAGCGAGGCCCTCACGCGTTTCGCCAACAACGCGATTCACCAGAATGTGGCCGAGACGAACCTCGGAATTTCGGTCCGCCCGCAGGAGAATGGACGGACGGCGCGCGCCGACACCAATCGTCTCGACGCCGATTCGGTGCTGGGGACGGTGCGAGACTCGATCGCTCTCATGCGATCGCAAGAGCCCGATGATCGTCTGCTCGCGCTGGCGGGGCCGGAGCCGCTGGTCAAACTGGCGCGCCTGGCTGAGTCCACCGTGAGTTGCACGCCGTCGCAACGCGCCGCGGCCGTGGCCGAAGCGATTCGGATCGCCGAGAGCCACGGGCAGACCGCAGCGGGAATCTATTCCACCGGCCATTCGCGCGAGGCGCTGTGCAATAGCCGCGGAGTGTTCGGGTGGCATGAGCAATCGATGGCGGTGTTCAGTGTCACGATGATGGAGGCCGGCAGTTCGGGATGGGCTAAGGCCTCCAAGGTGGATCGCACGGGCCTGGATGTCGCGGCGCTCGCCGGCCGGGCGTCCGATAAAGCGAGACACTCACGCAACCCGCGCGAATTGGAGCCGGGACGGTATACGGTGATCCTGGAGCCGGCGGCGGTGCTGGATCTGGTGGGCCAGATGTTTGGCGACTTCGGCGGCACGGCGATCGAGGACCAACGGAGTTTCCTGACCGACCGGATCGGCACGCAGCTCTTTGGCGAGAACATCACGATCGAAGATGACTTCACGCATCCCTTGCAAGCCGGGCCGGCCTTCGATGGTGAGGGCGTGGCGCGGCAGCGGCTCACGCTCGTCGAACGAGGCGTCGTGAAGGATCTGGCCTACAGCCGCGGCGCGGCGCTGCGGGCCGGTAAGCAGCCGACGGGCCACGGATTGGCGCTTCCAAATGAAGTCGGTGAGTTTCCGATCAACATCGTTTTCGCCGGGGGCACCACGTCTTTGGACCAGATGATCCGCTCGACCGAGCGCGGCGTTCTGGTCACGCGCCTCTGGTATATCCGCGAAGTGGATCCTTACGAGAAGATGATGACCGGCATGACTCGCGATGGTACGTTCTTGATCGAAGGCGGCGAGGTGGTGGGCGGAGTCCGCAACTTCCGGTTCAATCAAGGGCTGATCGAGCTACTGAAGAACGTGGAGTCTCTGGGACCGGCGGTGCGCGCCTCGGGCGAAGAGGCCTTCGACATGGTGGTGCCGGCGCTCAAGGCGCACGAGTTTCATTTCACGGAAGTAACGCGGTTCTAATAAGAGAAGGAATGCGCGCGCGCTCACCGGTCCGGCTTTGGCTTGAGTTCGCGGCCGCGTGGATTGTCATGGCGTCACTCGGCGCCGGGCCGCGCGGATGGTCTGAAACACTGGCGCGCTTTTACGTGCTGCTGCTGGATCTGGCGATTCCCCGCTTGCGGCGAACGGCGGAGAAGAACGTTCGCATGGCGCTGCCGGAACTGGGGGCGCCGGAGCAGGCGCGCATTGTGGACGGGAGCTTTCACTCGATCGCGCGGGTGCTGGTGGCGCTGGCGCGCTTTCCGCGGATTTCGAGACAGAACATTTCCGAGTGGATTCGTTATGACGGTTTCGAACATTTCGAGACGGCCATGCGGGAAGGCCACGGGGTGCTGTTTGCCACGGCGCATCTGGGCAATTGGGAATTGAGCGCTTTCGCCCATGCGATTCTTTGCGGCCAGCCGATGCATGTGGTGGTGAGGGCGCTGGACAATCCTCGCATCGAAGCACTCGTGGCGGGACGGCGCACGATGTCGGGTAATCGCGTCATTGAGAAACGGGACTACGCGCGGGGCATGTTACGGGCGCTGGGACGCAACGAGGCGGTAGGCGTCCTGGTCGATCAGAATGCCGGACTGCGCGAGGGAATGTTCGTCGATTTTTTCGGCATCCAGGCTTCCGTGGCCACCGGCTTTGCCAAGCTGGCGGCACACAGCGGCGCGCCCATCATTCCAGGCTTTGCGCTTTGGAATGAGGCTGAGGGGCGGTACATTCTCAAGTTCTATCCGGCGATTCAGGCGACGGGCGATGCTGAGGCCGATACGCGGCGGCTGCATGCGCAGCTTGAGTCAGTGATTCGGGAGTATCCGGATCAATGGCTGTGGATGCATCGGCGTTGGAAGACGCGGCCGCCAGGCGAGCCGCCGCTTTACTGAGCCGCCGGGCAGCAAGTCTATTTCGGCGACCAAATGGCGTAGAGGGCGTTATGCGTGCGAATGTACATCTTGCCGTCGCCCATAGCCGGCGTCGCATAACCTGCCATGTTCGTTGGCGACGTACACTTTGCCGTCGACGCCGATGGGTGAGGCGTAGTAGTCTTCCAGCGCGCCCGTCAATCGCGCTTGCTTGAACACCTTGCCGGTCTGGGCGTTCAGCGTCGTCAGGATTCCGCCGCTGCGGGCGAGGAAAACCACGTTCTGGTAAACGAGAGGCGCAGGCACGTCGGGCAGCGACTTTTCGAATCGCCAGAGGACGTGGGTGCCGGTTACGTCGCCGCTGCCGCCGAGCCTCACAGCCAGGAGGCCGTTGCGCGAGGCACGGCGAGTGCGGAAAAATGTCCATTCCCGCCCGTTCAGAGACCCATCGCGAGCCAGGTCGATCGCCCGCCAAGTTCCGGTGGGCTACCACGCTGGTGGAAGTCTTCGCCAGCGTGGCAGAATCCTCCGTTTCGGCAAGCGCGGTCCGGCCTGCGAGGGCGAGCAGCTGCGCCGTTGATCGCGGGCTATTGCGGCCAAGCCCGCGTAAGGCGGTTACAGCCAAGGGCTTCCAGTGCAATCAGAACCGGAAAAGAAACGCTATTTCAGTGCTTCGTTGATCTCGATATCCCGCTTCAAAACGTCGGTGAGAAGCTGCGAAAGGCCAACCCCCTTGCGTTCAGCCTTGTCTGAGAAATACTCCCAAACACTTCTTTCAATCATTGCAGGCAGGAAAACGGCCACATCCGGGGGAATATGATGACGACCCCGCGTGGCCTTACTAAAGTCGATTTCCACCGGCATTTCTTCGTCGAGGGGCTGGTTGGTCCATTGTCCGTCCAAAGGTAGGCTACCGACATCGGTACCCCATTGCTCGCCAGTCCAATCGAGAACCAGCTTCTTCAGCCTCACTGTGCGTCGTGTCGGCAAAAGCGAGAATTCGAGGATCAGCAAAGATCGACGGCGCCGCCTCGAAGGAGACACCCTGTTTGCGAAGACTGGCTGCAGCCTTCGCCTCATCCCACTCGAATTGGAACTGGTGTTCATCCAAGCCGATTCTCTTCTAACGATGCTATACCCACAGCACACGCCGTCCAACCCGGTCGCGAAGACGCCGAGGGCAATTAACGCTTGGTGCGGCGATAGGTGCTGCTGTTCTTGAGCTCCCGACCGTCTGGGCTGCGAACGTGTTAAACCATCGTTATGGTTTGCCCATCCGGAAACAGTTCCCTCGTCCAGCGGTCTACAACCTGCCCCCCTCGCAAAAGGAGACTTTCAATCGAGCGGGGGCCCTTTCGTCGTAACACCAACTGCAGTGTGCCGTCACCGCCGGGCAGCGGTTCGGGAGTCCTCGCCAGGGCGCCGCCATACTGAACCTTCATAGGCCTGCCGTCCGCGTCATCTGCATCTAAGTGGAACATCAATCCGCCAGGGACGGTCTCAATTGTGTAGATTGCCCGCCTCCCAGGCCGCCCAGACTGGTAGTCCAACGAAGTTGGGTCGAGTTGCCATGTTCCAACGAACGGGTCTCTAGTTGCGCTCACAGTTTTGTGTCGAGAGTCTGAGCGTCGGATTGCGCAGTTCTGCAAAGATAGCGCCAAGGGCAAGACTGAGATAACGAGCAACCAACGACCCAATTTCAGTTCCTCAAAGATCAGTCTACCGAAGCGGAAGGGCCGATAACTCGCGGGAAGTCGCGCAGCGTAGAGGAGACTAGCAGTACCCGGCCCGTCCCCCGTACCTGTTCAACGGCACCACACCCCGAACCTATGCCAAATAGTGTTGACGAATCTATGCCAATAATTCCGAACGTGAACACCGAACTCTAACCCGCCCCGGCTCTGTGTATGATAAAGGGCTATGAGCAAACGCAGCTCCATCGGCTCCTGGGCCTACACGATCGGCCCTTACGCTTCAAACCCCGTCGATTTTGATACGGTTCTCAGCAAGCTCAAGGCCCTCGGCTTTGACGGCGTTGAGTTGGGCGGTTTCCCGCCGCATCCCAATCCCGGTAATCCCGGCGGCTCCAACGAAGGCTGGGCTGGCGCGATGCCGGAGAAATCGCAGCGCGCCGAACTGGTGGCCAAGATGAAATCCATGGGGATGGCCTTCAGCGGCATCGCGGCCAACCTGTGGGGCGAGAAGCTGATCAACACAGACGACCAGAGCAAGTACATCGCCGAGTTCAAGAAGAACTCGGAGTTCTCGCGTGACCTGGGCATTCAAGGGGTGCGTGTCGATTGCGTGCAGCCGCCCACTATTCATCGCGAGATCGACTATGCAACCGCCATGCAGCGCGTGGTCAGCACCTGGAAAACGTGTAGCGATATCGCCGCCACCAACGGCCAGTATGTGACGTGGGAAGTGGAGCCGGGCTTCGCCTTCAACAAGCCGAGCGACGCGGTCCGCATTCACAACGCCGTCGATAAGCCGAACTTCGGCATCCAATACGACACCTGCCATGGACAGATGGTGGGAGTGATGGGGGCGCGGCACGAAGGGGGCCAGGAAGTCTTCCCCACCCAGGTCGACTATATCCGCATGCTCGACGGACGCATCAATCACATCCACCTGATCGACTCCGACAACAAGTGCCACAAAGACGCCAATGGCAATGACGAGACTTCGTCCCATCCGCCGTTTGGTCTCGGCGTCCTTGACTTCGACGCGATTGTGCCTGAACTCGTCAAAGCCGCGCGCTGCTCGCATGATTGGTGGACCATTGACCTATGCTTCTGGCCCGACGCCTGGGCCGCCACCGAGACCTGCAAGAAGGCGCTCGACGGCCTCATCGCCAAGTACGGCAACTAACGGGAGAGCATCGCAGCTATGAAAGAACTTCGCGTCGGCATGGTTGGCTATGGCTTCATGGGCCGGGCTCATTCGAATGCATACAAGCGGCTGAACGACTTCTTCCCCGTGCAGCATAAGGTGGTGCTCAAGGCCGCCTGCGCGCGCAACGCGGAGAAGGCCCAAGCGTTCGCCGCCAACTGGGGTTACGAGCGCTCGGAAACCGACTGGCGGGCACTCGTCGCGGCCAAGGATATCGACGTTATCGACATCTGCACGCCTAACGACACGCACATGGAGATCGCCGTGGCTGCCGCCAGGGCCGGCAAGATGATCCTGTGCGAGAAGCCGCTGGCGCTCAACGTCAAGCAGGCCGAGACCATGGTGAAGGCGATCGAAAAGGCCAAAGTCCCGAACATGGTGTGGTTCAACTACCGCCGCGTGCCCGCCATCTCACTGGCCAAGCAACTGATCGCTGAAGGGCGCATCGGCCGCGCCTTCCACCTGCGGGCAAACTTCCTGCAAGACTGGACCATCTCGCCCGACGTGCCGCAGGGTGGCGCTGGGCTATGGCGCCTGGACGTGAAGGCGGCAGGCTCCGGCGTTACTGGCGATCTACTGGCTCACAACATCGACACGGCAATGTGGCTCAACGGGCCCATCACGCGAGTCGTGGCCAAGACCGAGACTTTCGTCAAGAAACGACAGCATGCGCTCACCGGCAAGCTGGAGCCGGTTGGCATCGACGATGCGTGCCTGTTCATCTGCGAATTCGCCAACGGCTCGCTCGGCCTGTTTGAGTCCACCCGTTACGCGCGAGGCCACAAGGCGCTGAAGACGTTCGAGCTGAACGGCGAACGAGGCAGCGTCGCGTTCAACCTCGAGGAGATGGAGTATCTGGACTTCTTCGAGTACAACTCCGGCGCGGCGGGCCAGCCGGTCGATTCACACATCCGCGGCTGGCGGCGCATTCACGTCACCAATGGTGAACATCCCTACATGAACCGTTACTGGGTGCCTGGCCTGGTGATTGGCTACGAACACAGTTTCCTCAACGCATTGGCCGATTTTGTGATGGGTCTTGAGTCCGGCAAACCCACGCAGCCCGACTTTCGCAGCGCGCTGCAGACTCAGCGAGTTTGCGAGGCCGTCATTAAATCCGCTAAATCTGGGCGTTGGGAGAAGACAGGAGTCGAAGCTAAGGCGACAATGTAGGTGTGGGAGAAACTATCTTCCCGGGATTAGGGTTATAACAAGTATGAAGAAGACATTGACCGTTTTACTTGGTCTCTCGATGGCACTCGGCACCGTGACTCTTTCGATGGCCAAAGATAAGCCGGCCGCCGGCACGGCTGAAAGTGGCTCTAAGAAGACTCACAAAGGAAAAGACAAGGTTAAGCATCACAAGGGCGACAAGGACAGCAAGAAAAGCCCCAGCGCCACTCCCATGCAGCCCTAAGCGACTGCGGTATGATGCGGTTCAATCATGTTGAACCGCCGCGACTTTCTTGGTTCCACAGCCGCGCTTCCCGCCGTCGCGCAGGGGGCACGGCCGAAGAACGTCGTGTTGCTCATTGCAGATGATTTGGGGTTGCATACCGGAGCCTATGGAGACCCCAACGCACGCACGCCGAATCTTGATCGCCTGGCTGATGACGGTGTGCGGTTTACCAACGCCTTCTGCACTACAGCTTCGTGCAGCGCCAGCCGCAGCGTGATTCTCAGCGGCCTGCAGAACCATTCCAACGGCCACTACGGCCATGCTCACGGTGAGCATAACCTTCACTACCTGCCCAAAATCAAGCCAGCTCCGGAGTTGCTCAGGCGCGCCGGCTACCGCACTGGCGTGATCGCCAAGCTGCACGTCAATCCTCTCTACCAATTCCCCTGGGATCTCGACGCCACCAAAGAAAGCGGACGCGATGTTACGCGCGTGGCGGAAGTTGCGCGGGATTTCATCCAAGCGCAGCCGGACAAACCGTTCTACTTGCAGGTGGGTTACACCGATCCACACCGCGACGGCAAAGGCTTTGCCAATCGGGACTATCGCGGGGTGAAGCGCAACCGCTTCGATCCCGCCACGCTCAAACTGCCGGCGTACCTGCCCGACAATGCGCCGACGCGCGGCGAGGTGGCCGAGTACCACGAAGCGTCAAACCGGCTGGATCAAGGCATCGGTATGATCCTGGACGTGCTGCGCGAAACCAGGCAATTGGACAATACGCTGGTGGTGTTCATCAGCGACAACGGCATGCCTTTTGCCAACGCCAAAACGGGCTGCTACGACGCTGGCATCCATTTGCCCATGATCGTGCGCACGCCCGGCCAATCGAAGCGGGGCTTGGTGAACAACGCGATGATCAGTTGGGTAGATCTGCTGCCCACGTTCCTGGAATGGAGCGGCGCGGCCGGGCCTGACTATCCTCTCCA